>JACPLT010000022.1 GCA_016186365.1 Candidatus Pacearchaeota archaeon
ACTATGCTTATTTTCTCAAATACCATGTTATTTTCCTCCAGATATAGTTAGCGACAACAACTATATAAGCTTTTCGTTGGTAAAATTGTACTATTGTAGAAACTTATTAGTAGGGATTATTTAAGAAGCAGTGTAGTTAAATTAGTTATACCTAACCGATATAACTACAACACCAAAGAAAAGTGAGGCATTGCTTTAAATGGCATGGGTCGCATATTCTACTATTAGATTCAATAAACTAAATAACTCCCGACATTTAACGGGAGAATAGAAAACAGCGATAACTCCCTAAAACTTAACACTCTCTTGATTTTACTCATAAAACTCAATTCCTAATTCGTCAGACATATCTTTTTGAATTCGCTCTTCGTGAGTGTCTTCACTTCCTAAAATTTGAGCGGACTTTACTCCTGTTATGATTACCATGACTCTTATTGCTTTTTCCATATCTTCTGATATCTGGGCGCCCCATATCATTCTTGCATCCTCTCTAATTTTGCTTCCAATATGTTCTATAATTGATTTGGCTTCGTCCAGGCTTAGTTCTGTGCCTCCAATTATATTGACAAGAGCTCCAGAAGCATTGGAGATATCTACATCTAAAAGAGGGTTTTGAAGAGCTTTTTCAACTGCTTCTTTCGCCCTGTTGTTCTGGCTGTCTGACTCTCCCATTCCTATAAGAGAGACTCCTCCGTTAGTCATCACAGCTTTCACATCTGCAAAATCAAGATTAACCAGCCCTGCTTTTGTAACCAGCTCTGTTGTGCCTTTTACTGCGTTTGTAAGAATTTCGTCTGCTACCTTGAATGCGGTATGTAATGGAAGTTCTGGAGCGAGCTCTAACAGCTTATCATTAGGGATGACTATTAAAGTGTCTACAATACTTTCCATTCTTTCTAATCCGTAATTAGCATTTTCTATTCTCTTTTTTCCCTCTATAGTGAAAGGCATTGTAACAACCCCTATTGTTAAGGCGCCGTTTTTCTTTGCAATTTCAGCGATGACTGGCGCTGCGCCTGTTCCTGTTCCCCCACCAAGTCCGCAAGTAATAAAAACCATATCGCAGCCCGTAATTCTCTTTTTTATTTCTTGTTCTGATTCTCTGGCTGCTTCCTCTCCAACTTTTGGATTTGAGCCTGCTCCCAGCCCTTGAGTGAGCTCTTTTCCTATAAGTATTTTATAGTCTGCATTAGAATATAATAAATCCTGGGCATCTGTATTTGCTGCAATCATCTCGCACCCTTTTATCCCTATCTCTTTCATTCTGCTTATGGTATTTCCTCCGCCTCCGCCTACTCCAAATACCTTAATTTTGGCAGATTGTTTTTTAAGAAGCTCTTCTAGCTCTCTATCAATGTCTTGCAGTTCTTTATTTGAAGAAACATCATAAGAGGGTTCACCGACTTTTAGTAATTCTGCCATGAATCATTAAACTTTGAGAAGTTTATAAATTTTTATATACTATTTTGATAGTTTGGTTTTGTGTAAATATACTTTTTAGTAGATAAATACTTATAAATACAAAAGATTAGAAAAAAACATGAATAAAGAAAGAAGAGAAACAAGAAGACAGCTAGAAAAATTAGTTAGAGATGGAATTTTCAGACAGGTAAGCCCATATCATTTAGAAAGGGTAAGAGTCAATGAAGAAACTGCCGCTCCTGAAATTAAATCTTGGGAAAGAAATAATGTTCATCGTGCGGCATGTGCATTTTGTAATAATCGCACATATTGTTCAGCTTATAAGAATAATGGAAGCTGTCCGTTAAGAGGGATAGTTTGCAAAAGTGATAAGCATCAGGGGGGATATGAAGCAGATAGTCCTAATCCTATGGCGCTAGTTATGGCACAACACATCCTTCAGAATAGGGGGTATTTAACTCCTGATGGGAGATTTCCTGAAACTCCTGTTGAGCTTGAACAAAAAAGACCAGGGACAATACTGGCTATGACGGGTGATGGAAAGCTGCAAAGAATTCCAAATCCAGAAGAAAAGAGAAAATATGAAGAAGCTTATCCAGAAAATGAATTTCAAAGAGCATTGGGAGCTTATTGTGATAGTCATGATTGTTATGGCAAACTAGGTGGAAGACAATGCTTAGTTAAACCTGTTCTTGGTTGCACTGCTGGAGGAGAGGATAGATACTTTGCACATTTAGATAAATATTTAAAAAATAGAGCGTATGAAATTCTAGAAGAAGAGGGATTGTTTCATCCTGGAACAAAAATTAGAAGAAATGAACAAAGAGATGGAGAAAGCCAGTAAAATATTACACCCAGTCCACAATTCTGTTAGAAAGGATTCCTGAATCATTGCAATGATAAGATTTATGAAAAATCGCGGAATATTTTGTGTGAAGCTTAAAATTGAAATCTTTTTTCAGCAGTTTTCTATTTTCAGATGAAAGTGCAAGCTGCGGGGGCTTAAATTCTAGAGATGAATAATTAAAACAAAGAGCAAGTATACTCACTCCTTCCAGAATATAACTGGAATTTCTTGCTTCTGCAAATTCCTGATAGGTATGGAAAACTCCGTGCATTAAAATAGTTTTGTTGAATGAAGAAATATAACTGCACCATTCCTTGCTTTCAGAGATATTTTGATTGTTATATAAAGGGATAACTGCGAGATAGTCTGATTTTTCTATTAAATCGGCATCGCAGGGAATATTGGGGTGCAAATCATCTAGATATCTTGAAGAAAAAAGCCGGATAAAAAATAGCAGAATAATTAAGAAAATCAGTATTAAAAACAAGGATTTAAGCAGAAGTTTTAGTTTCATTTTTTTCTTGGGAGTGATGTTCATGCTTATCTTCGTGAGAGTGTTCGTGCTTTTTTTCTTCGGATTTTACAATGTTTATCTCCAGCTCCAGCTCTAAAATTTCTTTGAATTTGTCTTTGAAAAGCTCAATAAACTTCTTTAGCTTTTCATCTGATTCCAGAATTATCTTTTTTCCCTCTATCTTAAATTTAATATCCATTCTGAAAATATAATTAATTAGAGATTTGGCTTTTTCATTTATGTCTTCCAGCTTTCTTTTTACCCTTAAATCATAGATAACTTCCTTGCCTGCGAGAGGGTTGTTAAAATCTACAATTATTCTCCCTCCAGATATTGCGGTTATCTTTCCAAGAGAGTTGTCAAACTGGAAAACCAGCCCTTGCTGCGGAACAATATTGTGTTTTTTGAATACTGACACTGGAATAATCTTTATTCTTTCTTTTTCTCTGAAGCCGAATGCTTTTTCTGGAGCTAGATTTAAGAGATAATTTCCTGTTTCTTTGCCTATTAGAAATTCGTCAATCGCAGGAAGAATCATATTCTGGCCGAGACAGATTATCATGGGCTTGGGTTCTATGTCCAGATTTAGTTTTTTTATCTCTTCTGAAATATTTGTGTCAAATATCTCGCCATCTTTTACCTTTCCAGAATACTCTAGTTCGATGAAATCGTTTTTAGTGAGGGTTTTTTCCATAATAAATGCTAGAGAAGAGGGTTTAAAAAACTAACCTAAATGCTGTCGGATTATGTCTAAATGATGAGGTCTTAAATTTCTTTGTGATAGTTCACTTAATGGAACCCATAAAATATCTTCAATTTCCACAGTGTCTATATTTGGATTTTCTTGTTTTTTTAATTTGTTTATGATAAAAAACCGCATTTCTGAATCATAATATTGGTCTTCGTCTGATGCGTAAAAATTAGACTTAAGGGATTTTAAGCATTTCAAGTTAATTTCTTCTGGGATATATCCTGTTTCTTCTGAAAATTCTCTTTTAAGCCCTTCTAAAATGTCTTCTCCAGATTTTAACCCTCCTCCCGGAAGCTCTAAAAAATTGAATTTGGATTTTATAAGAAGAATTTTATTATCTTTAATAGCAACACCATAAGCAGAAAGCCTTTTTTTAATATCTTTTTCAGTGGGCTTAATATGTTTTTTTCCGAATGAGTCTACAAACTCCATAAGGAAAGCTATTCAAGAAAGCTTTATAAACTTATTTTTTTTGTCTATTATATGGTTTTAAAAGTGATTGATGGAACAGAAGCAAAAGTGGGGGTTACTATAAATATAGAAGGCGCGGCATGCATTGTTCGTTCTATGGATATAAGCAAGACAGGAAAGCATGGACATGCTAAAGTCAGACTGGAAGCGATAGGAATACTCGACGGAAAGAAAAGATGCGTTGTTGTTCCTGGGCATGAAAGATTTGAAGTTCCTTTAATAACAAAAATGAAGGGGCAGGTGCTCTCTGTTGGAGAGGAAAAAGCTAGTATTATGGACTTAGAAAGTTTTGAAACCCTTGATGTTGCAGTTGACCCGGAAATAAAGAATGATTTAAAAGAGGGAGATAATGTAGAATATTGGGATGTTGAGGGAACTAAAATAGTAAAAAGGAAGAATTAACATGGGAAATAAAAAAATAGAAATGGAAGACAATTTAAAAATGCACAGAACAAATAGCATTTTTAAAATCCTGAAAATTGTGAATTTTCAGGCTTTCAAACTTCTGAGGAAGTATTGAAATGGCTGTAAAAATACCTGTTGCACAAGCAAGATTATTCAAGAACGTTTTTATCTGCAAGACTTGCGGAAAAAAAATGAGGGCTGATCCTAAAAAGATTTCAGAAGGAAAAGTTAAATGCAGAAAATGCCAGAAGAAATCCTTTAAGTCCATAAGGAAAAAATGAAAGTTTGGGTGAATTTTCTATGTTGCAAAAAATAAAAAGAGGCGTTGTCTAATATGAGTTTTGTAGCTTATGATTTAACTTTTCTTTTTTTCTTTTGCTTATTTCTTGCGATTTTTCTTATTATAAAAAAGAAAAACCTGAAGAGAGAGGGGCTTCTTATATTATACAGAACTAAAGTAGGGCTTAAACTGATTGATTACTTTGGAAAAAAGCATAAGAATCTTCTTGAAAAATCCCAGTATATTGTGATATTTTTTGGCTATGTGCTGATGGCGGGAATAATTTATCTTTTGTTTCAGCTAGTATATTTATTTATCAAGATTCCAGAATTAGCGGGAGTGATAAAAATTCCGCCCATTGTTCCGCTTATTCCTTATCTTCCTGAAATATTCAAGGCAGATTTTCTCCCTCCTTTTTATTTTACTTATTGGATAATCGCATTGGCAATAACTGCAATTGTCCATGAATTTTTTCACGGAATTTACGCAAGAGCAAAGGGAGTAAAAATAAAGTCCACAGGTTTTGCATTTCTGGGGCCATTCACTGCTTTTTTTGTAGAGCCAAATGAAAAAAAAGTTGAGAAATTAAAAATAAAGGACCAGCTTTCATTTATTGCCGCAGGAAGCTTTTCAAATCTTCTTCTTACAATATTATTTTTAGTTATTTTATGGCTGTATTTTATTTCTTTTTATGCTCCTGCAGGAGCTATATTTAATACCTATACCTATAATGTTTTGAATGCGAGTGAGATAAAAATAATCACAAATGAAAGAATGCATATTGATTCTTATCCCCCTTTAGATTTGACAAAGGTTATATTTGGCGGGAAAAATTATTATATTAACACTAAAGATGCAAAGAATCTGACAGGTTTTGGACTTATTTTAGCGTATGAAGATACTCCTGCATTGAATGCCGGGCTGAATGGAGTGATAATTCAGGTAGATGATAATGAGATAAAACAAAACGCAGACTTAGAAAAAGAGCTGAGCATGAAAAAGCCCGGAGAAATAATAAAAATAAAAACATTAGCCAATGGTTCAATTAAAGAATATGAAATAGAATTAGCCGAAAGACCAGACAATGAGGAAAAAGCTTACCTTGGAATAGCGGTTTTCAAACAAGGAGAAAACAGCTTTCTTGGAAAAATTAGGAATAAATTAATTTTTTGGAAAGACCCAAATACATATTACAAAGAGAAATATTCTACAGATTTTATTTTGTTTATTTATAATTTGATATGGTGGATTGTGCTGATAAATATAAGCGTGGCATTGGGAAACATGCTTCCAGTTGGGATTGCCGACGGGGGAAGATATTTCTATCTTACTATGCTGAAGATAACCAGCTCAAAAAGAGCTGCAAAGATAGCATATAAAATATCAACTTATCTTATTTTAGCAATATTTGCATTCCTGACAATGAAATGGTTTCTAAGCTTGTAAAATTATTTTTAGAAAAGTATTTAAAGAAGAGAGGATATTATTTTTAAACAAAAAAGAGGTCAAAAAATGGTGAAAAAGAAAAAAACAAGTCACAAAAAGAGCAAAAGAAGCACTAAGAAAAAGAAGAGAAGATAATCTTTCACATTTTTATTTTTTTATTTTTTTTATTTATTTTTTTGATTAAATTTTTATATTTATTTACCATTTTTTTCTTTTGTTTTTTTAGTTTTGTTTTTGTGTTAAGTAATCTTTGTAACTTAACATCTCCGTGGGAAGCATATTATTGACAGAGAATTTGATTTTTCTCCCTCAATAATAGGGGAGAACAAATAAAATTCCTGCTATACTATCAAATCAATACTAGGCATGGATGTTAAGTTTGATCATTTACTTAACATTTTAAAAAAGTTTAAAAGATGCCTGCTGTTTATTCTTTTATGAACAAAAAAACTGCGGAAATATTAAAAAAGCAGCATTATTTTATAGCTGGAAAACATTCAGTTGTTCAAATTTGCAGATGGACTAAGAAATCTTTATTGAATGAGGGAGAATGCTATAAATCGGATTTTTATGGCATTAAAAGCTATGGCTGCTGTGAGATGTCTCCTGCAAGTGTTTTTTGTGATAATCATTGTTTACATTGCTGGAGGGCTATTGAGAACAGCGAGGGCAATAGAATGTTCTTAAATGTTGATAAGCCCAAAACAATCATTGAAGAATGTATAAAAGGAAGAAAAAAATTGCTTTCTGGATTTAAGGGAAACAAAAAAGTAAACATAAAAAAATGGGAAGAAGCACAAGAACCTTCGCATTTTGCCATCTCGCTTATTGGAGAGCCGACTCTTTATCCTTGTATCACAGAAATGATTCAAGAATTAAAGAAAAGAAAAAAAATAACTTTTTTAGTTACCAATGGTTTGCATCCAGAAGTTTTAGAAAAAATGAATAAGAAGAAATGCCTGCCTACACAATTATATCTTTCTCTGAATACTCCAAATGAAGAGATGTATGATGAATGGCATAAATCAGATGTTAAAAATGCCTGGAAAGTTTATAATAAAACTTTGAAGATATTTCCTAAACTGAAGACAAGAAAAGTAATTAGGATGACTCTAGTCAAGGGGCAAAATAGCAATATGAAAGATGATATGATAAATGACTATGCCGAGTTAATAAAAAAAGCAAACCCTGATTTTGTTGAAGTTAAGGGGTTTATGAGTATTGGTTTTTCAAGAAACAGAAAAGGAATGGGTTATGATGCTATGCCTAATCATGAAGAAGTGGAAGATTTTAGCAATAAACTGGCTAAGGCAGTTTGCTTGAAAATTCTTGATGAACATAAATTTTCCAGAGTAATCCTTCTTGGAAAGTATAAGAATAAAATGAAAATTAAGAATGATGAGATTTAGCTTCTGAAGCCAGGGAACAAAGCCAAGAAGCTAAATAAGAAGCTCTGCCCAAATTGTAAGGTTTAAACTCTCTGGCTACACATAAATTGGGAGCAAAATCTATCCTGCCCTCTGCGATAATTAAAGAGACGCAATTATTTTTCTGACGAATTTCAAATTCGGGTTTTAATTCCAGCATTTGTAAAATTCTTTGGAGAGGTTTTCTGTGTTGGGATTCATCAAAGTTTAAAGGAGTTTCATCTGAAAGAGGATAAACCAGCTCAAATTCAGATTCTGAAAAATGAACTTTATCTTCTGATTTTTTTGTCCATTTGGGAGCAGAAAAATCCTGAACTAGAAGCTCTAACGCTCTGGCAGCAACATTAAATGCCACCATTTTTCCAGTGATTCCGTCGATATTATGAGTTGAGATAAAATATCCTCCCAACATCATCCCCCCAAGAGTGAACCATTCGCCTCCAGAAAAAATGTGAAATGTTAATCCCTTATACCCTATTTCGGATTTAGGATAGTATTTATCTTTCATTCCTAATACTCGCATACTCTTTCTTGTTTCTTCAAGAAGAGGTTTTTCAATCGCTTCTCTTTTATTTTCAAGGAGTTTATCTAATTTTTCTATTTCTTCTGAATCTTGAGCAGGCCACATGTAACGAACTGCCTCATAAAAATCTGGCCAGAATAATCCAAAAGAATATTTTTTTGTTTCCATGGTCATAAGCATTCGAGTAATTTAATGTAGTCTAATATTATTGCCATAACTCCTGCAACTTGCTCACTTTTTGTTAGGTTATGGCCAATGTAAGAATTTTGGTTTGGAAATAAATCCAGCCCTGCTCTTTCTGGAGTTAAAGAGATGTGCATTAAACCATATTCTCCTACTGCCAACTCAACTCGCTCTTTCATTTCTTCTAATCTTCTGTCCGCAAAACCTATTTTAGGGGCCAGTATCTGGTTAATCCTTTCTTTTGGAAATTTTCGAGCTGCTTCTTTCCATCCTGATGCTAATATAACAACAAGTTGAATGCCATATTCATTATCACTAAGCTGAATGTCTTCTAGAAATTTCATTTTTATTTTTTATTTTTATTATTTATGTATGATTTTTTGCTAATTTATCAAATCGATTTCTCATTTCTCCAAGTTCCTCGGGATTAACATCGCGATGGTCAAAGTAACACTCTCCATCTTCTATATGAAAAATTCTTAGATAATGCAGAATATCTCTATAATTGCTAGAGATTGCTCTCCCTAATTCTGTTATTCCACTACCTAGCCTATTTAATAAATTAGCCATCTTACAAATAAACAATTCCTTCTTGAGTTAATACCACTAAACGGATGCCCACTGGGAGTGAAAGCAGGGCAGAGATTAACGCCATGTGCTCCTTTCCTTCACCAGAAGCAATAGAAAGGGCAACTTCTGTTCCATTTATTTTGCCTTTTAGCTTTTCTGCTATCTGCTTTTTCAGTTCTAAAATCTGCCTGTTTGTATCAATAGAAATAAATTCGTGATTTTTATCTGTTTCAAATTTCCCTGCGAATTCGCTTCCAATTAGAAATATGTTATCCCATTCTCCGCGGTTAATCAAGCCAGCTACCTGCCCCCAGCTCCCTTTTCCGGAGGATAATAATGCTACTAGTTCCATGAAAAATGTATGAAGGGGGAGTTTATAAGAATTTATATTGTAAAATGAAAATAAAAAGGTTTAAAAATGCCTGAAAATTGGAAGATAAGTCATTCACTACATCGTTGAATGCAATTTTCTTGCATTAGACGCATTATGTAGGAGACATATTCAAAAATGCACGAAACAAACAGCATTTTTGAAATCCAGAAAATCAGGGATTTTCTGGCTTTTAAACTCTGAAGAGATTTAAAATGGAAAATAAAACTATACTAGAAGCTTTAAAAAAGCTGAGAGCGAATGAGAAAAGAAAATTTCCACAGACAGTGGACTTAATTATTAATCTGAAGAATTTTGATATAAAAAGAGAGAGTGTCAATTTATTCTTAAATCTGCCGCATAAAATAAAGGAAATAAAAGTGGCAGCATTTCTTGATAAAAAAAGCGGGATTATTGACAGCATTACAAAGCCGGAATTTGAAAGGTATAAAGATAAAAGAGTTATTAAAAAGCTGGTTAAAAATTATGACTTTTTTATGGCTTCTGCATCATTAATGCCTGCAATTGCATCAGCCTTTGGAAGATATCTTGGAAGCGCTGGAAAAATGCCATCTCCACAGCTAGGTATAATAAAAGAGGAGTTAGACAGCGAGATTAAGAAAGTTGTTGAAAAAATGGAAAAAACAATAAAAGTAAAGAGTAAAGAGCCAAGCTTAAAGTTCGCAATAGGCAATGAAAATATGAGAGATGAAGATATAGCTGAAAATATTATTCTTGCGTATAATACTATACTTAATAGTTTATCAAAGAAAAAAGAGAATATCAAGTCAATTATGCTAAAATTTACTATGACAAAACCGATAAAATTAGAAGACCAAAAAAATGAAGAGGTGAAAAAGTAAGATGAAAGGGAAAACTGAAAAAAAACAGAATAGAAAGAAGGAAATTCCAAAGAAAAAACTGGACAGCGTGACAAATATCGCCAAATTAATAAAAGAAAGCAGTTCTGTTGTTCTTGTTTCAATTAAAAACCTCCCGACAAGCCAGTTTCAGCTTATAAAGAAAAAATTAAGGGGAAAAGCAGTAGTTATTGTAGCTAAAAAAAATATAATAAAAAAAGCGATTGATGATTCAAAAAAAATTTCAATTCAGGATTTGAAGAAATATCTAAAAGAAGATTTGGCAATAATGTTTTCACAGGAAAATCCTTTTGAGCTGTCATCTATTTTGTCCAGAAATAAATCTATGGCAAAGGCAAAGGCAGGGCAGGAAGCTTCAGAAGACATTACTATTGAACCTGGGCCAACAGACCTTGTTCCTGGGCCGATAATATCCGAACTTTCAGGATTAGGGCTAAAATTCATAATTGAAGACGGAAAAATTAGCATAAAAGACAAGAAAGTAATAGTAAAAGCCAAGGAAAAGATAAGCGAGGGGGCGGCTAGCATCATGTCTAAACTCGATATGAAGCCCGTAGCAATAGGATTAGAGCCATTAGTGGCATTTGATGCTAAAGAGAATAAGATATATGAGAATATAAAGATTGATTCAGACAAAACATTAGAAGAATTAAAACAGGCGAATGCAAAGGCATTAGCATTTGCAGTAAAAATTGCCTATCCCTGCAAGGAAACCATAAGATTTATCCTTGGAAAGGCATTGAGCCATTATCAGGCATTGGGCAAGCTTATTAAAACAGAGAATATTCCACAAGAAAATACAACGGAGGCAAAATAAATGGAATATGTATATGGCGCCTTGCTATTGCATAAATTAGGACAGCCAGTAAGTGAAGAAAACTTGAAGAAAGTTATAACTGCTGCTGGAAGCAGTGTTGATGAAGCTAAAGTGAAAGTTTTAGCTGCAAGCTTGAAAGATATAGATATAGGGAAAGAGCTTGAATCTGCAACACTCGCAGTAGCTGCTGGACCAAGTGCAAGTGCAGGAACAGAGAAGAAAGAAGAAAAGAAAGAAGAAAAAGCTGCTGAAGCTGCTGAAGGATTAAGCGCACTCTTCGGATAAATTTTTATTATTGTTTTAATCTGAAGAGTTCGTTTACTTAGTTGTGACATTAAGGTTTGATTTTATAAATAACTTAATTTTTGGAGATTACTAAGGTTCAATAATAATTTATTGCTAAGTTTTTACAAATGTCTTTGCATTATTTGGCTATAGAAAATTCTGTTAATTGGATTATATTTTCTGAAGAATTTTCTATAGAGTATATTTTGGATAATATCTATTTTATAACAATGAGGATTTTAGACAACACTTTGTGAAAGCTGGCTCAGAAGAAGATGATTAAAGTATTCACGAGAAATTTGAAGGAATTGCTCAAGCCCGTAAAATATTAGAGGAACTTGTTAAAAGGAAATAAAATTAAGTGCAAACAGAGGATTCTTTTATTTCTAAAGGAGTATTTTTATTAACTAAACTCCAATCGAGCTTAATCAAATTTTTGACAAATTGGTTATTTAAATTAAGCTTAAAATAATCAGATTTGCCAATTTTTCGAGTTTTGCAAATAATCCCAGACTTGACAAAATAACTAAAAAAAAGTTTCAAAGAATTATAGCTTACATTGCTTTCTCTTGCTATTTCAGTCATAGGATAATCAAAAAAATGATTGTCTATGAGAAAATCTATAACTCTAAGTTGAGGAGTGTCCCCAAATTGCATGAGGAATAAACTCTTGTTTTCTTTTATTTTCATAGTATAACCATACACTATGGGCTATTTAAATCTTTCTTTAAATGAAATTTATGTTTCAATAATAGAAACATTTAAAAATGCTAGAATTTTATATTAATATGGTTTCAGATTTAGAAAAAGCTCAGGTGATATTTAAGCTTGCCAGAAAAGATAACTGGAATAATTGTTATGATAGGGTAGAACATTTTAAGAGATTCCAAAATTTACAAGAAATACTAAAAGAGCTTTCTAAAAAATGCTGGATTATCATCCACAACAAAGGGAAATTTACAGGAATATCGCTTAATACCCAATACAAAAAAGAGATTACTGAGTTTGTTGAAAAAGAGATGCCTCACATAAAAGGGATGATTGAGTAGTATCCTAATTTTTTTCTTGAAAAATCAAAAGATATAAAAGCTTTATTTCTTTAGTTTATTTATGCCGACGTGGGATACAGGAAATAAATTTCCTGTCTGTTCAACTCTTACGAGATTGAACACAATGGCAAACCATTGTCCCACAAATATGGCATATGCCGACGTGGGACAATGGTACTCCGCTTGCCTTGAGCTTTATAAAAAAGTAAGCAAGTTTCCTTCGGGATATCCCAGTTCGATTCTGGGCGTCGGCGTTCGATATTGACTGAGCGAAGCGAAGTCAATCTTCTCTATAAATTAAAATGTGAATGCTGACCCCAGAATGGGCGTCGGCGTTCGATATTGACTGAATGAGGGAGGCGCGAAAGATTTAAAAAAATTCATCCAAAAAGCCAGAATTTAATTTTGGAAAAAAAGCCTTTTTTTTCTGAAGGAAGGGTTAGTGGCTGGGATTCTAAAGTTATTTTTGGTCTTTCTTCCAGAATTGGAATTTCTTTTGCAAGCTGTTCGTTAGCTAATTTCATAGCTCTTTCAACTTCAGAACGAGGATAACCTTGAGAGACAAGCGCCCATTTTAAAGAATCAGCAGTATATCCTTTTTTGAGGTTTTTTTTAATATAATTAACTCTCTCCTGAATATAATCTGTTTCTCTCAACATTTTTTAAAAATTAAATTTTAATAATATTTTTTGTAGATTAAATAAGCTGTGACAGCTAATACTACAATTACCAATAGAATTACTATAATCCAGGTGCTTAATGAAGAAGATTCCTGCTCAATCGTTTCTGTATCAGTACTTACTGGAGTTGAAGGGGTTTCTGGAGTAGTGGTTGAAGGGGTTTCTGAAGGGGCAGTAGTTGAAGGAACTGCAAGATGTATTGTTTTTATTGTGATGTCTGCCCTATTGTTTACTATTCCATTAAGCTTGACAGATAAATCATAATAGCTGTCTGAATCAACATCAAATTTCTTTTCCTCTCCTGCATTAAATACTGCCTGTTGTGGTGTTGATGAAACATTGATTGTTACTGATGTTGCTGCAATGTCTACTACACCTACATAATGGTCTTCACTAGATATTTTTACTTTAATCCTTGAAGCCTCTCCTAATGCTTGAGTATATCCTGTTGCGAATTGTGCATCTAAAGGAGAGTAGGTTGCTGTCCAGAATGAAGAAGCTGAACCGCCTCCGCCTGAAGCAGTAGTAGTGGATGTAACTGGAGTAATTCCAATATCATAAGAGGTGCTGTTTGCAATAGCATTAACTGCATCTCTGCAGCTTATTTTCCAGCTATGCCCTCCTGCTGATAGAGAGCTAGCATTAATCGTATTTGTAGTGGTCAAATTAATGGCAGTAGCTGTAACAAAGACTGCGTTATCCCAGATTAGTGAGCAGTTTGAAACAGTAACATCGGTTACATTAAACATGAAATTAGCACTTACATCTGATGCTGCAGAAGGGGTAGGTGAAACAAGGGTAATAACTGGAGCGTTATTATCAATAGTGATTCTATAGGATACTGATCTATTAGTATTATTCAAACTGTCATTTGAATAAACTGTGATATTGTAATCTCCATCAGGATAACGAGTAGCGTTAAAAAGCAGAGTTTGATTATAATAACCTGCAGCAGTTAAAAGTGTGGCATTAAAAAAGTCTGTTTGTACGCCTGATGAGGTATTAGTGATATTAAAGTAGACATTTGGGCTTACTGCGCTTAAAACATCAGTTACACTTACGTTTATTGTAAGATTTCCGCTATAATTGTTTCTATTAGCAGGAGTTACAAAAGAAACTGCGGGAGCAGTTGTATCTAAAATAGCTATTCTTGTATTTGTTGAATTTTTAAGATTTCCTAAATTTTTTACACTAGCATTGTAAGAGTAGTTTCCACTTGGCAAGCCAGTCCAGTTAATAGAATAGTTTCCATCTGCAAGCGGAGCAGACAAAGTAAAAGTGGTAGTATTAACCTCTCCAGTAGTGTTATATAATCTAAAAGTGATATTTGTAGGATTAGCTTCTGTTATTGAAACATTAAAGTGAATTGCTGTTCTTTGGATAGGAGAGCTGCTGTTTGCAAGAGAGTTTGTGGAATTAGCAACCAGAGGGATAGTTGTATCATTTATAGTTACGGGAATATAAGATGAAAAATTCCCAGATTTATTTTGAACAGTTACAGTAATATTATATATTCCGGGAGTTGCTGTAGCATTTATCCAGAAATAAGCAAGAGAACTTCCATTAATAATAAATCCCCCTGTAGAAACGTTTATCCAGACTAAATCTTGAGTGGTATTAAAAAAAGAGGCAATTGAGCTATTTGTTCCATTTGAGTCTATAATGATTGTAAAATTAGATGGGAAGGTGATATTAACTCTAGTGATGTTTGCCCATTGTCCAGGGTCATCATTAGTTACAGTGATGTTATAATATCTTCCTAAACTTTCATTAACATAAAAAGCAGAAGGAGAAGTTGAAAATGCACTGAAGACAAAATTTAAACTAATTACTGAGAATAAAATTACTGCAGATGCCAATATAAACTTGCTAGATAAATTATTTTTCACCATCTTTTTATTTTATATTGAGATATTGTTAGTTTATAAATCTTTCGCTTAATTTTTATAGGTCTCCTCGAGAAAAATTCAATTATACTTTTTGTAGATTAAATAAGCTGCGACAACCAATACTACAATTATTACTAAAATCAATGTAATCCACATGCTTAATGAAGATTTCTGTTCAATTGTTTCTACACTATCACTTACTGGAGTTGAAGGCGTTTCTGGAGTTTCTGCGGGTGTTGCAGGAGATTGAGGCATCAGTTCATTTATTGTTTTTATTGTTAAATTTGCTTTGCTCAAAGAAATTGAATTTAACTTAACTGAAATATCATAATAATTATTTGAATCAACATCAAATTTCTTTTCCTCTCCAATATTAAATACTGCCTGTTGTGGTGTTGATGAAATGTTTATTGTTGCACTTGTATTTGTTAATGAAACAACACCTACATAATGGTCTTCACTAGATACTTTTATTTTTACTCTTGAAGCTTTTGCCAAAGTTTGAGTGTATCCTGATACAAACTGGCTGTCTATAGGAACATAAGTTGTTGCCCAGAATGAAACTGCCGAACCGCCTCCGCCTGAAGCAGTGGTAGTTGATGAGCTTGAAGGAGCGCTTCCTGAGACTCCTGGAGAGACACCCGAGAAGTGAGGTATTCTCATGTATACCATATTTGAAGTGGTATTAATATAGCAAGGGGTAACATTAAGATTTGAATCGGTTTTACTGCAATTTATTCCTGATGAAGAAAGATAGTTTCGGTATAATGCTGTAGAGTTATAA
Source organism: Candidatus Pacearchaeota archaeon (assembly GCA_016186365.1). Lineage (GTDB taxonomy): Archaea > Nanobdellota > Nanobdellia > Pacearchaeales > GW2011-AR1 > JACPLT01. The sequence continues at coordinate 15,595 of JACPLT010000022.1, forward strand.
TCTATAAAATCGTCAGTTAAATTTACAGAAGTATCTCCTCTTGACCTATTCCAAACAGCATTCCAGTTCTCATCGTATAACATCGGAGTTGAAAGAGACATATCTGCAGAATCATTAATAGCAGCATCGTCAAAAGGCATGGCAATAACTACATAGCTATAAGCATCTTTAGGAGCAAAACTTCCGAATTGCCATACTTGATTTGTAGATGAAGCTCCGCTTGATGCCCGGTCATTCATTATGCTTTCCATTGGAGGCTGTTTAGCTGAAAACATATCAAAATTCATGAACATTAAAGTTACTCCGGTACTTGTAATTTTCATCTCCATGTTTATTTTTCCAGCAACTAATGCTGTTAAAGGATTGAAATTTTTAGCAGAGGTATTTGTTATTACACAACTGTCTGCAGGGATTAAAACATTGCAAGCTTCAGAGTTTCTCAAGAATCTCATATTTATTGCGAGACTGGAATTCAATTGAGTGGAATTAATCATTTCCATCTGTCCTGTGGAATTAATTTTTTTCATTCCAACTCCTCTTCCATCTGACATAGTAGTCATAGTTATGTTAGCCTCTGATTGTGAGAGATTTAGAGTAACCTCTCTTGGAGGAGCATCATTGGAATATACCATTATTTTTGCCCAGTTGCTGTTATTTAGTATAGACATATAAAATGAGCCAGAACTCATACTTTCTATTATATAAGTGAGAGTTCCTGTAACTGGGTGTTTTATTCTTACATTTGCATTCATATTAGTTGTTATTGCTCCTCCTGATGAATTTACAATATTAATCTTAATCTTGCTGGTATTTACTCCGCTGGATGAATTGTAGTTTCCTGCTAACCTGAAAAGAGTAAGGTTATAATTCCTGTTTCCAGTAATTGTAATGTTTTGAAAAGCTGCTAAACTCCAAGCATTTGCAGAATATACGTCAGGAGCAGCAGTTTTATTTTTAGCATAAGCTTCTATAAGATAGTTTAGCCCTGATGCAGAGCCCATTGCAGAAATGTTATAGAAAGCAAAGGCACATCCCAAAGATGAAGCAGTATAATTAATGTTTACATCTAAATCAATATCTCCCATGTCTGCCCTGAATGGGGGAACGAATCCAGGCCAAGGAATCATTTTCAAAGAGAAGCTAGTGATGTTTAATGCAGAGTTATTGGTTCCTGCAGACATATTTATGCATCCAAATAATCTGTAAGTGTTAGTTACAAAGCTTTGATTTACAACTAATATCTGTCCTTGAGATAAGACACCTAAAGTTGAATTTGAAACAGGTGGAGTAGGGCAGGTAGTATCATTCATTAAACTTCCATTGCATAAACTGTGGAAAGTAAATCCAAAATTGCCATTTCCAGGGGTTCTTACAAACATGACTGTAAAATTTCTGTCTATTGGAACAGCAATGTCAACAGTAGAAACACTAGTCATAAAATTACTTTCTGTTGGAAATCCTGAAACCTGATCAGTAACTTGATAGCCAAATTTTTGTGCAGAGCCTGCAATTCCTTCGGACCAATTGTTAGCATATAATCTTAAAGTTGCTGCAGGTTGCATATAAAAACTTGTTCCATTTAGTGAAGGGGGTCTCATAAATTCAAAAATAGGAAGATCTGCAGTGGCTGGATAAAACATCATTGCAGGAAAATAAGGAAGACTAGTTCCTATTTTTGTAACATTGCAGGTTGAATTTGAGGAGATACATCCAGCAGCAAGCCCATATCTAATCATTTTTAACTTATAAAGTGAAGCAGAGCCATTAATATTTGGAAAAGTAAACTGCCCATTGGAATCTGATAGAATACTTGATTCATAAGATTCTGTTGGAGGACCTCCTGCTCCTGCGGCAACACGATACATTGAAACATTAACATTAGTTTCTGTTCCACCTGTTTCATTTTTAGTGTAACCTGAAAATGCGAAATCTACCCTGAAGTTATAAGAAGTAATATTGTCTGCTCCTGCAATGTGTTTAGCAGTCAGTGTAAAATTAGTAAACATCACATTTCCTAAATTTGCAAGAGAGATATTAAACAAAAAGCTCTGAACAGTATTATTTGGAAAAAATGTAAGTTGTGAAGTGTTTGTCCAGATTAATATTTTTTGTGGACCGGCAGTAGTATTTGTAAATACAGAATCGCCTGCTGTTGTTCTATTTGTATTAGCATAAAAAGTAGTTTCAAATGGGAGGGTGATAGTTAGTTGGGTGATATTAACATTGTCTGTATTGTTTAAAGTGATATTAACTCTTGTGTTGGATGTTCTGTTAAGATAAGAGGGAGTTACGGATTCAATAGTAAAAGCAAAAACAAAATTCAAACTGATTAAAAATGCTATAATTATAGTTGTTGCAAATATAAACTTGCTAGATAAATTATTTTTCACCATCTTTTTATTTTAACTTAAAAGATTGTTAGTTTATAAACCTTTCGCAGTTATTCTCGGCAGATTTATTTTATTGACTCGAGGAACTTCTCTACTCAAAGCTTCTTTCGGTAATAATATTAGTCGATTGACTCAAGAAGCTTCTCGGCAGCAGCCAGTTCTGGAACTACGACGATTTTTGCGCCTGCTTTTTTCAGTTTGCTGACAAAAGCAGGCTTGTCTGCACGAGCATAAACCTCAATTTTTGAATTAATATCTTTTGCCATCATAGTGACAAGAAGATTTTTTTCTGTTTCTGGCATTGCAATAATAATTGCTTTTGCTTTTTTTATCCCGGCTTTATTAAGAATTTCCTCATCTGTTACATCGCCAATTATAAATGGGACTTTTGCTTTTTTTAATTTTAAAATTTTTGACTCATCTTTTTCAATTATAATATAATCTTCTTTTTTTCTAGAGAGATTAACGGCAAGCTCCTCTCCAACTCTTCCCCCGCCTGCAATAATATAATGATTGTTCATTTTTCTCAGTTTATTGAAGATATTCTGCATTTTTAAATATTCTGAAAAATTTCCCCCTATGAACATCTCAAAAATATTTGTTATTATCCATCCCATAGTCATTACGCCGAATATTGCTAAAAATATTTCAAGATATTTTCCCGGACCTGATTCAATTGTAAACATAAATGAGAGGGATTCTAGGGTATAAACGAAAGATTGTGAAAATGAAGAATGTTGAATAACAGAAAATCCTATTATTCCAACTAAGAGGATTATAAGGATTAGTGCAAAAAAAACTTTAATTTTTTTCGGTATCTCTTCTAAAATTTCGTATGGCTCTTTCATTTTATAGGATTAAGCTGGTGATAGTGTTCAATCGCGCTTTTTAATTTTAGTTTATTTTCAGAATAAATAGTAAGAAGTTTTTCTCCGGTTTTAACAGAATCATTCAGATGTTTATATAAATATATTCCTGCACTTCTGTCAATAGGACAGCCTGCTAATTTTGCAATTCGGTTAATCTCTTTTATATTAATATCTTTAATCTTCATGTTTTTTTCTGCTTTTATATCAAATTTGAATTTGGCTTTTTTTATTCTGTTAATATTTCCGTGCTGCGCTTTTACTATAGAAACAAATTTTTTGAATGCTGCTCCAGAATTAAGAATTTGGGCTGCAAGTTTAACCCCTTCCCCTTTTTTAGATTTTCCAGTCAGCTCGAATAGCTGTCCTGCTAACTCTAAAGAACGAGATTCAAGAAGGTGGCATTTATCCTCTCTTCTTAAAACTTTTAAAACATCTGCCATCTCCAAAGATGGACCAATTCCGTTTCCAAGAGGCTCATTAACCTCTTTCATAGAACAGCGAATTTTAATCTTAAAATGTTTTCCTATTATTTCAAATTTTTTCTTTAGCTCAAGTCCCTGCTTTCTTGTAACTTTGGCATATTTCCCATAGGGAATATCTATTAAAACATATTTGGAATTTGCAGCCAGCTTTTTTGAAATTATACTCGCAATAAGCTGGGATTCTGGGTCAAGATTAATTAATCTTTCGATTTGTATTATTTTATCATCTGCGGGCGCAAGGTTTAGTGCACCCCCCCAGACTAAGCAGGCGTGCTCTTTTGCAATAATCTTTTTCATTTCTTCTAAATTGAAATCAACTTTGCAGATAGTTTCCATTGCGTCTGCAGTTCCTGAAGGAGAGGTTATTGCCCTTGAAGAAGTTTTAGGAATTGTCAGCCCTCCGGCTGAGCAAATTGAAACTACAATCGGAGTGGTCCTGCCAGAAACTCCACCAATTGAATGTTTGTCTGCAATTTCTCCCCGCAGATTAATTCTTTTTCCTGTATCAACTATAGACTGCGTCAGACTTTCAATTTCTTTTATTGACATTCCGCACTTATAGACTGCTGCGACAAAAAATGCTATTTCAGCCTCGGTAATTGCGTTTGAAACAATGTCTGATATAATTTCATGTATTTCTTCTTTAGATAAAGTTTTGCAGGAAAGTTTTTCATAAATCAAATCTAAGCTTTCGGGTTTTGCCGCTAAGTCCAGATTAATATAATCTTTTTCTTTAAGCGAGAGAGATTCTACAACTTCCATAGAGACAACAATTTCATCTTCTTTTACAAATCCAGTAGCAATATCTACTACTGCGATTATTTTTTTCCCTGAATGCTCTATTGAAACTCTGTCATCCACATGAATATTGGAATTAGCTGCGGATTTTTTATTTAGAATTGCAACAGGTCTTCCTGCTGAAAATTTCATAAATTTAACTTTTAACTTCATTTTTCACCTTTTTTATCTTTTTATTTTTTCAGCTTTTTATTCTGAAAACAAGCTGGGGAACTTTTTCTCCCTATACGCATTAAGCACTAAAAGCAGATATGAAAGAATTAACGGACCTAAGATGAATCCTAAAAGCCCGAATACTAAAAATCCCCCAATCATCCCGATTATTACAATTCCAGAAGAGATCTTAACTGACCTTGAAACAAGATAAACTCTCAAAACATTATCTATCCATGAAACAAACAGCCCCCCATATAATGCCAGCCCTATTCCTGCAAAGACATGTCCAGATATTATTAGATAAATTGATGCAGGAATCCAGATTAGCCATGCGCCGACCATAGGAATTATTGAAGCAATTATTGCAAAAAAGGTTAATAACAACGCTTGAGGAATCCCAAAGATAAATAATCCTATCCCCGTAAATATCCCCTGAATAACTCCTACGACAAAATATCCGAATATAACTGCGCGAGTTATACTTTTAAATTGAGAGGAAATATCCTCTTCTGTGGATTTTGAGAATGGAGAAAGACTTGCGACATATCTCTTGAATATTTCTGCATCTCTCATTCCAAAAAAGAAAACGAATAAAACTACTGCGAGTTTTAATCCCAATCCGGGAAGGTCATAAAGAGTGTTGGATGCACTTGATAAAATTTTTGAAACAAGATTTGACAAAAATGAATTGAGCGAAACCGCAACATTCTGAGTCATCCCTATTTGAGAGAGCGAAGGAATAATTCCTCTCAAGAATGCCAGAACATCTATTTCTTGGGTGTAAAGATAAATATCAAAAACTTCTTTTATTATTGCAGGAAGCAGAAACCAAAGAGGAATAAATATCAGCAATAAAACTAAAAATATTACCAGCAAAGCAGAAATGCTCTTTTCTCTTACTACTGAAAGAATCCTCTTATAAACTGGGAGAAATACATACGCAAGAATCAGCCCTATTATTACTGCACTTGCAATTGGGCGAAGAACTATAAAAGTGAGAATTAAAAGAACTCCAATTACTAAAAAAATAGATAACTTTTTAAATGTCTTTTCGTCTATCATAATTTATTCAGGTAAAAAAGATTTATAAAGGTTTAGTAAGATGGATTGTTTTATCAAAAAAATATTTGCAAAAAGAGCGGATGAAGGGGTGCACAGCCAGTTTGTACGATTTGGCAGAGGAGCATATTCTGGAAGAGCGGTGGCAGTTCTGCATAAAACTGGAAAAGCAAAATTGAAGGGAAGTTTTGAATATGCAAATGATTTTGCGAATATTGCTTCTGAACTTGGAAATTTAAAATTTTCTGGGATAATAATGAGCAGAGCAGATTTAGGGTTAGCTGGAAAGAATAAGAATGGAATTTTTATATATGAAGTTGAAAATATGGATAGTGATAAGATAAAAGAGATTAGTGAAAAAGCTTATTGTTTGCTGTTGGATGGAGAGGGAGATGGGATTTCATTAAAAGTGAAAAAAAAGCTCCCAAAACCTGGAAAATCAGGGGATTCAAAAATAGATGATGGATTCTGCATGTTAGAAACAGATTTAAAATATTTTGACAAGCTTAAAGAGGCTTTTTTTTGGGATATTCCGGATTTTAAAAAAGCAAAAGTTTCTCATGAGTACAAAATCAATGATATGGTGATGCCTCAAGGAGAGAAAGATTTTGAGAAGATAAGAGTATTAACTAAAAGAAAGGGGATTTTAGTCAGAAAGCTGGATATAGACGGAAGAGAAGAAGTTAAGGAAATTGAGTTTGAAGCATAATCCGAGCGAAGCATAATCTTTATAAACACACTTTTTCTATCATTTTTTGAGTTACAATAGATGTGTGGAACATGAGAATAAACATCGTAAATAGGATTTCCATATGGGAAGAAAAAGCAAACATCGAGACGGATCATTACAATTTTGGCCTAGAAAAAGGTCAAGCAAGTTCTTACCTAGTGTTAACTGGGATGTTTTAAATGGGGAGAAAGGAATTAAGGGGTTTATTGCATATAAGGTGGGAATGACTTCCTGCCTTGTCAAAGATACTACTTCTAATTCTCTTACAAAAGATAAAAAAATTGTTCTTGCTGCCAGTGTTCTGGAAGTGCCTGCTATGAAAATATTTTCTATAAGATTTTATAAAAATGGGATTGTTTCAAAAGAGATAATTTCTGAAAATTTAGACAAGGAATTAAAGAGAGTGATTAGAATTCCGAAGAAAAAGAGTGAAAATATAGACAGCATTAAAGATTATGATGATATCAGGATTATTGCATATTCAAAAGTTGGAGAAACTGGGATAAAGAAAACTCCGGACATGACTGAAATTGGATTGCAGGGAAGCCTGGATGAAAAATTAAAGTTTGTTAAGGAGCACATGAGTAAGGAAATTAAATTTTCAGAAATATTCAAGCCTGGAATTCTTGTAGACATAAGAGGATTAACAACAGGAAAGGGATTAGAAAGCTCAATTAAAAGATTTGGATTGGGATTAAAAGGGCATAAAAGCGAGAAAGGGCAGAGAAGACCTGGAAGCTTGGGGCCGTGGCATCCTGCGCATGTAATATTCAGAGTTCCTATGGCAGGGCAGTTAGGGATGTTTACAAGAATACAATATAATTCAAAGATAGTTTGTATTGGAAAAATTGCTGAAAAGAATATTAATCCTGAAAATGGCTGGAATGCTTATGGAAAAATAAAAACAGAATATATAATTGTTCCTGGAAGTGTTCACGGAACAGCTAAGAGGCAGTTATTGCTGACTAGTCCGTTAAGAGCTACTAAAACCCGAATAAAAAAACAATATGAATTTGTAAAATTAGGAGATTTGAGATGAAACTTAAAATTTATACTAAATTAAACAGAAATTTTAAGATCTTGGAGATTTGTGAATCCCCAAGCTTTCAAATTCCTGATGGAGATTTGAAATGAAAACAAAAGTAATAGATATTGAAGGAAAACAGGGAAAGGAAATTGAACTGCCAGAATGTTTTTCTGAAAGTATAAGAGAGGATATCGCACAAAAATATTTTGAAACAGAAAAAGTAATACAGCCTTATGCTCCTTACATATATGCAGGAAAACAGAAAAGTGCAAGCGGAATAGTAGCCCATGGAAGAAGACTATGGAAAACTGCTTATGGGCATGGAATATCAAGAGTTCCAAGAAAAATATTATGGAGAAGAGGAAAACAATTTTATTGGGTTGGAGCTACAATTGCTTCTGCTAAAGGCGGAAGAAGGGCACACCCTCCAAGGATAGTTCATTTTTTGAATTATAAAAAAGTAAACAGAAAAGAAGCTGAAAAAGCTATGGCATCTGGAATTTCTGCAACAGCTTCGCAGGAATATGTTCAGAAAAGATACCCTGATATGAAAATTTCATTAAAATTTCCAATAGTTGTTGAAAGCAAGATTATTGATGCGAAAGCGAAAAATTTTATAAGTTCTCTTAAAAAAATATTGGGGGAAAATTATGACTCTGCTATTCCAGTCAAAAGAAAGAATGCGGGGAGAGGAAAAATGAGGGGGAGAAAATACAGAAATTCTGCGGGTTTATTGATAGTTATCGGAAAGAACGAGAATATGAAGTTCAGCAGACTGGATATAAAGAAAACAAACGAGCTGAAGATTAGGGATTTATTTCCTTTGGGGAGGCTTGCAATTTATACTGAAAGTGCAATTAAAGATTTGGGAGAGATGAACAAATGATAAGCCCGATAACAACTGAAAAAGCAGTAAAATTAATTGAAATAGAGAATACTCTTCTTTTTAAAGTAGACAGCAGAATGGACAAAGAGGAGATAAAAAGCGAGATTGAAAAATTATTCAATGTGAAAGTTGAGGGAGTCAGAACATTAATGAAAGGAAATGAAAAAGTAGCTTATGTTAAATTAAACAAAAAGAATCCGGCTATTGATGTAGCAACTAAACTGGGGATGATATAAACATGACTAAAGAATTAAATAACCAACAGGAGAAAAACAGTTTAAATATGCACGAAACAAATGGCATATTTAAAATCCGGAAAATTAAGAATTTTCCGGCTCTTTCGTTCCGGGGGAACTCAAGATGGGAAAGAGAATAATTCAACAGGCAAGGGGGCACGGAAGCTTAACTTATCAGGTTAGAAAAAGAGCATACATATATAGAATTGACTATCCAAAAGAAGAAGGCAAGGCAAAAGTGCTGGAATTGTTTAATTCTTGTGCACATTCATCTCCTCTCGCAAAGATACTATTCAACGGAAAAACATATTATATTCCTGCGTTCAGCGGAATGGTTGAGGGACAGGGAATAAAGATTGGAGGAAAAGAAATTGAAAATGGAAATGTATTATTATTAAAAGATATTCCTGTCGGGACAAATATTTTTAATATAGAAATAAGACCGAAAAGCGGAGGAAAATTAGTGAGAGCGTCAGGATTGACTGCAATTGTTACAAAAAAAGCTTTGGGAAAGGTTTCGATAATGATGCCCAGCAAAAAAGAAATATCCTTGGATGAAAACTGCAGAGCATCAATAGGAATGAGTGCAGGCGAGGGAAGAAAAGAGAAGCCGATTATCAAAGCAGGAAAAAAATGGTATATGATGAAAGCAAGAAACAAATTATGGCCTAGAACTTCTGCTGTAAAGATGAATGCAATTGACCATCCGTTTGGAAGCGGCAGAGGAAAAAGAATTAAGCCAAAGATTGCCAAGAGAAATGCGCCTGCTGGAGCAAGAGTAGGATTAATAAGACCAAGAAGAACAGGGAGAAAGAAGAGATAAAATGAAACTTAAAAAATTAAATAAAAAAAATATTTTAAAAATCTGAGGATTTATTAAAATGGCAGATTTAGGAAAAAAACCGGAATTTGAAAAGAAGCAGTTTTTTTATAGAGGGAAAACTCTTGAAGAATTAAAAAAACTTGATACAAGAGAGTTCGCTAAATATGTTCCTGCGAGAGAGAGAAGGACTATACTTAGAAATTTTGATGTTATTGAGGAATTCGTAAAAAGATGCAATAAAAAAATGGAAAAAGGAAAACAGATAAGAACACATTTAAGAGATATAATAATAGTTCCGCAGATGGTTGGAATGATAATTAATATTCACAACGGAAAAGAGTTTACACAGGTAAAAATAGTAGAAGATATGTTAGCCCATAGATTAGGAGAGTTCGCGATAACAAGAAAAGAAATTAAACATGGAGCTCCTGGAATCGGCGCGACAAAGAGCTCTGCTTCAATGTCAGTTAAGTAAGGAGAAAAAATGGAACGAGAATATATTAAAAATAAGAATGAACAAAAAAAAGAAAATGTAGCTGGAAACAAAATAGAAAATCCAAAAGACTTGCCTAAACAGGAAGCTCAAAATGTTGAGAAAAAAGAAGAGGACACAAAAACTGAAATCAAGGAAGAAGTTAAAACTGAAGAGAAGAAAGGAAAGGAAAAGAAGAAGCAAGAGAGAAAAATAAGAGAGCAGGCAGTTGTTAATGGAAAAGACTTGGGAATTTCAAAAAAACAATCAATGGACATATGCAGGTTCATAAAAGGAAAGAGAGTTGAGCAGGCAATTAAAGAGCTTGAAGAGGTGGTTAAGATGAAAAGAGCACTGCCTATGAGAGGAGAAATTCCACACAGGCATGGAATGATGTCAGGAAGGTATCCTAAAACTGCATGCGGAGTTTTTATAATGCTGCTTAAAAGTTTGCAGTCAAATGCGAGCGAGGGGGGAATAATGACTCCTCAAATAATTATGGCAAAGGCGAATAAAGCGTCGAGACCATTCAGAAGATTTGGCTCAAGAAAGTTCAAAAGAACGCATGTTAGTTTAATTGCAAAGGAATATATAGTGAAAGACACAAATCTTTCCCTATCTAGCAGAGGACATACAGAGAAGTTATCAAAGTCCTCCGCTATAAGAGCAAAGAATTAAAGAAAGAAGAAAACAAGGAGAAAAAGTAAATTGGAAGAGAGAAAATTTATACAGCTTAAGAAAGAAGAATTCGGAGTAAAGGAATACATAAGACAGCAGATAGGAAAGGGAAAGCTTAGTTCGATCTCTATTGAATATACTCCTGTGGGAGAAAAAATAATATTGTCTACAAGCAAGCCCGGAATGCTTATTGGGAGAGGGGGAGAAAAGATTATGGAGCTGACTGAAATATTAAAGAAAAGATTCAAGCTTGAGAACCCCCATATAGAAATAAAGGAGATTGAAAAAGGTGAGCTTGATGCGCAGACAGTTGCAGATGAGATTGCAATGTTTTTAGAAAGAATGGGGAGCCTGAAATTCAAGGTAATAGCCTATCAGATGATTCAAAGAATTATCGCTGCAGGAGCAAAGGGAGTAGAGATAAGGCTGTCTGGAAAGCTTCCAAGCGAAAGAGCAAAAAGCTGGAGATTTGCAGTAGGGTATCTTAAGAAAACTGGGGATACTGCAAAGGTGGTCAATAAAGGAGAGGCGGTTGCTGAAACAATGATAGGAGTAATAGGGATAAAAGTCGGTTTGCTTCCACCGGACATAAAAGTTCATGATCAGATAGAAGTAAATCAGGAATTATTAAATCAGATAAAAAAGAATTTAGAAAGTTTAGAAGAGAAGAAAGAAGAGAACAAAAAAACAAAGAACAAATAAAATGGCAATAATAAAAAACAAAGAAATTAAAAATTTGCAGAAGAAGGACATAGAGGAAAAATTAAAAGAATTAAGAATGGAGTTGGTGAAGAAGAATGTAACTGCAAATAAATCCGGGAAAATAAAAACAAAAGAAATTAAAAAGGCAATTGCCAGAATACTCACACTGTTAAACAAAAAATGAACATATGTCCAAAATGCGGTTTACCAGAGCAAGCATGTGTCTGTGCGGACATCGCAAAAGAAGAACAGAAAATAAGAATAGGGACAGTGAAAAGAAAGTTCGGAAAGATAACAACTGTTGTCGAGGGATTTGACAGCGGAATTGACATAAAGGAAATAGCCAAAAAGTTAAAAAACGAACTTGCCTGCGGAGGAACAGTAAAAAACAACTCCATAGAACTGCAGGGAGATCACACCAAGAAGATAAGACCTGCTTTGGTAAAGTACGGGTTCAGAGATGAACAAATAACTGAGTAAAACAAAAATGAAACAAGAAAAAAATGAAACAATAGTGGAAAGCAACAAAAACAGCTGTAATGATAGCCAGTGCAATATTCATTCTGGGTTAAAAGTCAGAGGAAGAACATTTGACGGCTATGTTACTAAGAAGTTTAACAGAAGAGTTGTAATTGAATTTGAAAAAATAGTTTATATCAAGAAATATGAAAGATATACAAAGAGAAAAACAAAGCTTCATGCGAGAGTTCCATCTTGTGTTCAGGAAAAAGTTAAAGTTGGGGATTATGTCAAGGTAGGAGAGTGCAGACCATTAAGCAAGATTATTCATTTTGTATTTTTAGAAAAAATAAGAGATGCTGACAAGAAAAATAATGAAGGAGATTTGAAATGAAACCAGTATCCGCAAAAACAACAAAAGCGTTGAATATAGGAAGCATGGTTAATGTTGCAGACAACTCTGGAGCAAGAATTGCAAGAATAACTGGAGTTAAGGGGGGAAAAGGAAAGAAAGGGAGACAAATGGGATGCAAGCTTGGAGACTGGGTAAAAGTTTCTATAAGAGCTGGAAATCCTGAAATGAGAGGGCAGTTAATGGACGCTGTGGTGATAAGAGTAAAAAAGCCATACAGAAGACTAACTGGAGAGAGAATTGCTTTCACAGACAATGCAGTAGTAATATTAAAAGATGAAAAGGGAAATCCAAAAGGAACGCAGATTAAGGGACCTGTTCCTAGAGAGATACAAGAAAGATGGAAGGAGGTTTCCAAATTATCCGGGATAATAATATAAGATGAAACAAAAATTTTCAACCGCTTGGATAGGAAGCAGACAGCCGAGGAAGCAGAGAAAATTCAGAGAGAATGCTCCGCTTCACATAAAGAGAGAGATGCTCGCGGCAAACTTAAGCAAAGAGTTAAGAAAGAAACTTGGGAGAAGAAGCATAATTGTAAGGAAAGGAGACATGGTCAAGATAATGAGGGGAGAGTTCAGAGGGAAGACTGGAAAAGTGAGTGTTGTGGAAACAAAGGATACAAGAGTGGCAATAGAAGGAATACAAAGGCAGAAGAAAGAGGGTTCAAAAGTGAATGTTTATTTTAATCCTTCAAATTTGCAGATTACAGAAGCAAATACAGAAGACAAGAAAAGAATAAAAATTGAAGAGAAGAAAGAGGAAGCGAAAACAGAAGGAAAGAAGAAAGAAGATAAAAAAGAAAAACAAGGAGAAAAAAATGCACCTAACAAGAAATGAAATACCTGTAAAATGGAGAGTCCAAAAGAAAGGGACAAAATATGTAGTTACAACAAGGTACTGCAAAGATAAATCTATTCCTGTTCTTGTTGCTCTTAGAGACATGCTTAAACTGGGGCAGGACAGGAGAGAAGTTGAAAAAATACTGGATATGAGCAAGATTAAAATTAATGGAAAAATAATAAAAGAATCAAGATACCCTGTAACAATTTTTGATATTCTTAATATTGGAGATAAAAACTATAGAATGATTATCCAGAATAAAAAGTTCAGTTTAGAAGAAGTTTCCGGAAAAGAGGCAAATGAAAAGATAGCAAAAGTTATTGGAAAAAAAGTTCTGAAGAAAAAAATAATCCAAATTAATCTGGCAGATGGGAGAAATTATAAAACAAAAGAAAAAGCAAAAGTTGGAGATTCAGTAATTATAAATTTTAAAGAGAATAAAATTTCTGAAACTCTTCCTATGAAAGATGGAATGAAAGCAATGTTCCTTAATGGAAGCAGGATAGGGAAAGTGGGGGAAATTGAAAAAATAAATGGGAAGGAAGCAATAATAATCCTGGACAAAGAGAAAATAAATGCTAAACTAATCAATTTAATGGCGGTAAAATAAAATGGCAAATGTAATGGAAGAGATAAGGATAGAAAAAGTTGTAATAAGTGTAAGCGGGACTGCGGAAAAGCTTGAAAAAGGAAGAAAATTGCTAGAAATATTGTCTGGAAAAAAACCTGCTAAAATGAAATCAACTAAAAGAATTCCCTCTCTAGGAGTCCGCCCGGGATTAGAAGTCGGAGCGCTAGTTACATTAAGAAGAAAACCTGCAATTGACCTTCTTAGAAGACTGCTTGCTGCTGTAGATGATACTCTTAAAAGAAGGCAGATTTCAGCAGGGACAGTTTCATTTGGGATAAAAGAGTATATTGAAATTCCAGGAATGCAGTATAACAGGGAGATTGGAATGGCAGGATTAGATGTGAGCATAAGCTTTTACAGATTGGGAAAGAGAGTTAAGATGAAAAAAATAAAGACTGGAAAGATACCTGCAAAAAACAAGATAAGCAAAGAAGAAGTTGAAGCATTTTTAGAAAATAAATTAGGAGTGAAATTAAGATGAAAAAACTTAAAAGTTTTTACCTATTAAATTTCAGGAGAAATTTAAGATCCAGAAAATCTGATGATTTTCTGGCTTTTGATTTCCGGGGGAAATCAAAATGACTGCAAGCGACTGGAAGAAGATTACGAAACAGCTTAGAAATAAGAAAGCAAAACTAAGCAAATTCCTAAGACATAATAAACCGAAAGATAGAAAAACAGGAATAGCAAAATATAAATGTGAAAGATGCGGAAGGTTTGGGGCGCATATTTCTTCATATAATCTAAATTTATGCAGACAATGCTTCAGAGAGATAGCTGAAGAAATTGGATTTAAAAAATACAGCTAGGAGAAAAAATGAGCCAAGACACAATTTCAGATGGATTAAACCAGATAATGAACTGCAAAAGAGCAGGAAAAGATAATGTAGTCATAATTAGGTATTCAAAAGTTTTGATAAATGTACTGGAGATTGCGAAGAAACAAGGGTATTTAGATTATCAGCTTGATGAAAAAAATAAAGTATTAAGAGTGAAAATAAAAAGCCTGAATGAAGGCAGGGCAATAAAACCAAGATTCTATGTTAAAGTTGAAGAAATTGAAAAATATGTAAGAAGATATCTTCCGTCAAGAGAGTTCGGGATAATCTTAATTTCAACAAGCAAGGGATTAATTACACAGGCAGAAGCTTATGAAAAAAATATAGGGGGAAGCTTAGTAGCTTATTTTTACTGATGGTGAGAAAACCGATAAAAGATGAAGTTGAAATTCCAGAAGGAATGAACGCCGAGATAGTTGGAGATGTAATCAAGATAAGCAAAGATGGAAAGAGTGTTGAGAAAAAAATATGCTACGAAGCAAAGATAGATGGAAAAAAGATAGTAATTGAATGCAAAAGCCCCAGTAAAAATGAAAAAAAGCTGATAAAAACTACAAAAGCACATATTAAGAATATGATCAGCGGATTAAATGAAAAGTATGAGTATAAAATGCAAATTTGCGCGGTTCATTTTCCTATGACTGTAACAGCTGCAGGGAATGAAGTAATTATTAAAAATTTCCTTGGAGAAAAAAAAGAAAGAAGGGCACAGATAGTTCCGGATGTAGAAGTTAAAATAGAAAAGGAGTTTATCACAATTAAAAGTGCAAGCAAAGATAAGGCGGGGCAGACTGCTGCAAATATTGAAAGAGCAACTAAAATAAAAAATAGAGACAGAAGAGTTTTTCAGGACGGGATATACATAACTGAAAAACAGAAGGGGGCTACAAGATGAAAAAACTGAAGTTTTTACCTCTTTCGTTCCGGGGGAACTCAAGATGAAAAATATTAGATTTTTAAGAACAGGAACAAAAAGACACAAGAGATTGGGAAAGGCCAATAAAAATAAACAGATATGGAGAAGACCGAAAGGAAGGCACAATAAAATAAGGCAAAATGAAAAATCAAAACAAAGAAAAGTTCAAATTGGATTCAGAAGCAAACCAGAAGAAAGAGGGAAGATAAAAGGCAAGCCGATGCTGCTAGTCCGGAATATTAAAGAAGCAGAAAATGTAAAGACAGGAGATTATGTTATTATCGGAAAAATGGGAAAAAAGAAGAAAATAGAAATTGAAAAAGTCCTGGAAGATAAAAAAGCAGTCATACTTAACAAGAGGAAAGAAAATGAGCTTAAAAAATAAAAAAATGTTGATTTCAAGAGTACTGAATGTAGGAGTGGGAAGAATAAAACTTAATCCCAATGCTAAAACAGAGATAGAAGAAGCAATAACTAGGCAGGACATCAGAGATTTAAAAGAACAGGGGATAATAAGGATTGAAGAAGTTAGTGGAAGAAAAATAGTGGAAAAGAGAAAGAAGAGAAGAGCAGGAAAAATAAAGAAGAGAGTTGAGGGAAAGGATAGTTATGTTGTGGTTACAAGAAAGTTGAGAGGGTATTTAAAAAATTTGAAGAGCAAGGGGCAGATAAGCAAGGAAAAATATTATGATTTAAGGAGAAAGACAAAAGCAAGGACTTTTAAGGGACTTTCGCACTTAAAGGAGTCAATATGATTAAAGTAAAAAAATTAAGAAGAAGAAAGGGAAAAACCGATTATAGAAGAAGGGTTGAGCTGCTGAAAAGCGGTAAACCGAGAATTGTATTTAGAAAAACAAATAAGTATATTATCGGGCAATTTGTCATGAGCAAAGAAGCTAAAGACATAGTAACTGAGGGGTTAACTTCAAAAAACCTGCTTAAATATGGCTGGCCAAAAGAAAATATAGGAAGCTTAAAATCATTAGGAGCCGCATATCTAACAGGATATTTGCTAGGAAAAAGAGTATTAGATAAAGAAGAGAAAGCGGAAGGTATACTAGATATTGGACTGAATACCAGTGTAAAAAAATCCAAGATTTATGCTTTTTTGAAAGGGGTAAAAGAAGCAGGAGTAAAAATAGAGTGCGATGAAAAATTATTTCCTGATGAAAAAAGAATAATGGAAAGCGGGAAAATGAAAAAAGCAGATATTTTTAAAAAAATAAAGGGAGAGATAGATAAGAAACTGGCATAAAATGATAAATAATGAATTAAATTTTGAGAGAAGTTCAGAAATGCACGAGGCAAATAGCATTTCTGAAATCCAGAAAATCGGGGATTTTCTGGCTTTTAAAAATCTGAGGATTTATTAAAATGGCAGAAGAACGCAGAGATAGAAGAAGAGACAACAGAAACCCAAGAGAATCAAGATATGGGAGAAAGAGAGAAGAGCCAGAGCCAAAGCCATGGGTGCCTAAGACAAAGATAGGAAAACTTGTGAAAGAGGGCAAAGAAAAAGATATAGACAAAGTTATAAAAGAGTATAAGATACTTGAGCCAGAAATTATAGATAATTTGATAGAAGTTAAATCCGATTTATTAAGCATAGGACAATCAAAAGGAAAATTTGGCGGAGGAAAAAGAAGGGTATGGAGACAGACGCAGAGAAAAACTGCAGAAGGAAATGTTCCTACATTTGCCTGCTTGTCTGTTGTTGGCGACGAGAACGGGCATGTCGGCATGGGTTATGGAAAAGCCAAAGAGACACCTCCTGCCAGAGAAAAATCACTAAGAAATGCCAAACTAAATGTTTTTGCTGTGAAGAGAGGATGCGCAAGTTTTGACTGCTCATGCAACGAGTTCCATTCAATTCCTATGAAAGTTGAAGGAAAGTGCGGAAGCGTAAGAATCATTTTGATTCCTGCACCTCAAGGGACAGGATTAGTTATAGGGGACGAGTGCAAGAAAATTTTAAGACTGGCAGGAATAAAAGATATTTACAGCAAAAGATTCGGACAATCAAGAACTACAATAAATTATGCCAAGGCGTGCATTGATGCCTTGAAGAAGCTAAAATGATTTGCATTATAAGAATACGCGGACAGATTGGAATAAGATATGACATAGATGAAACCTTATTTAGAATGGGAATTAGAAAGAAATATTCATGCATTGTTATAAAAGAGACTAAAGAAAATTTAGGAATGCTTGCTAAAATTGAAAATTTTGTAGCATACGGAAAGATAGACAAAGAAATACTGGCAGAACTTATTAAAAAAAGGGGAAAGGCAATAGGAAACAAGAAAATAGACGCAGAAAAAATAGCTTCAGAATTTGCAGAGGGAAAAATAGACAAAAGATTTTCAGAGCTGGGAATAAAAGATTTTTTTACACTGCATCCTGCAAGAGGCGGAATGGAGACAAAATTCCACTATCCAAAAGGAGTTTTAGGGAATAATAAAGAGGATATAGCTAAATTATTGAGGAGAATGTTATGAGGAAAAAAGGATTTATA
This sequence comes from Candidatus Pacearchaeota archaeon, assembly GCA_016186365.1. GTDB lineage: Archaea > Nanobdellota > Nanobdellia > Pacearchaeales > GW2011-AR1 > JACPLT01. The sequence continues at coordinate 33,518 of JACPLT010000022.1, forward strand.
GACAACTGCGCCGCAGCTTGCATTACATCTTTTTCGCAGTTCTCTATCTGTCTAACTGTACTAAATTGTCATCTAACCAATGCAGTTATCCATAACAATAGGAGATTTGACAGCAAAAATTCATGCTTGGATAGTATGAATTTAGGCTGCTCAGAAATGCACGAAACAAATAGCATTTTTGAGACTTCAAGAACTTCAGTTCTTGATAGTTCTCAGAAATTAAAAATTTCTGAAATCCAGAAAATCGGGGATTTTCTGGCTTTTGATTTCCGGGGGAAATCAAAATGAAAAAAACAAATGAATTTTTTGCCTCATTAAATTTCAGGAGAAATTTAAGATGAAACTCAAAAAAAATAAAAAATCAGTAAGAATGAGAGGAACAAGGTTGCATGGCTGGGGAGCTAAAAAACATAAGGGAAAGGGGAATAGAGGAGGAAAGGGGTTTTCTGGAAGCGGAAAAAGAGCAGACCAGAAAAAAACTTATGTTTTGAAATATCATTTTCCTTATTTTGGAAAACAGGGATACACAAGCAGAAGCACAAAAAGAAACAAACTTCTGTTCATAAATGCAGGAAATATTGAAACAAGATATAAAGAGGGGGAAATTGATTTGAGCAAGTATAAGATACTGGGAGAGGGAGAGATTAAGAAGAAATATATTATAAAAGCCAAAGGGGTTTCTAAATCTGCAAGAGAAAAAATAGAGAAAGCTGGCGGGAAAGTCATGGTTATTGGGGAAAAATTAAAAGAGACAAGAAAAATAGAAGAGAAAAAGAAAGTTTAAATACTAAATTTTTTTATTAATTATCATGAATTTAAACACAATTTTGCATAATTTGCCTGAAATTCAGGGACCAGTAGAAAAGAAGCTCGCTTTTAACACCAAGCTTAAATGGACTTTAATTGTTCTTGCAGCTTTTTTTATTCTTGCGAATATACCCTTATATGGAATTGCTCAAAACTCTCTTGATAGATTTGAATATCTTGCGATTATACTAGGAACAGATTTTGGAAGCATAATCTCCCTTGGAATTGGGCCGATTGTTATGGCATCTATCATCTTGCAATTGTTAGTTGGAAGTAAGATACTTAATATTGATTTGAAAAGCCCGGATGGAAAGAAATATTTTCAGGGGCTGCAAAAGATAGCAGTATTCTTTTTTATAATATTTGAGGCATTAGTGTATGTTTTAATGCAGGGGCTGGCAGCAGTTCCAGGATACGCACCAATTGTTATATTCCAGTTATTTTTAGGGGGGCTAGTAATTGTATTTATGGATGAACTTGTAAGCAAGTGGGGATTTGGCTCTGGAGTTAGTTTATTTATCGCTGCAGGAGTTGGTTGGAGATTATTTACTGGAATGTTCCAGTTCATAAGCCCGGGAGGAAATTGCTTGCTAGATTTTGACGGGACACCTTGCGCAGGAAAGATATTAATTATTTTCCAGTCTATCATAAGCCAGAATCCTACTGAAGCACTAAAAGCTGTCGCGGTTTTAGCTGTGACTGCGGGAATATTTTTAGTTATAGTCTGGGCACAATCACTCAAAGTAGAAATTCCGCTGTCATTTGATAGATTGAGGGGTTATGGAATGAAGTGGCCATTATCTTTCTTTTACACTTCAAATATGCCTGTAATATTAGTTGCAGCTCTTGCTGCAAATATTCAGTTATTTGCAGGACTGATTGAGAGCTGGCTCGGACATCCTACATTTTTAGGAACTTTTTCACAAGGACAGCCTGTTGCAGGTTTTGCTTTTTGGATATCTTCGGTGAATATTTTAGATAATCTTATATCCGGCAGTTTTAGAAGTATATTTGCATTGCAAGCACTAACTCACATTATCTTTTATATCGGGCTTTCTGTTGTTTTTGCATTATTCTGGGTGAAGACATCTGGAATGGATGCTTCCAGCCAGGCAAGGAACATAATGTCTTCTGGATTGCAGATTCCGGGATTTAGGAAAGACGAAAGAGTTTTAGAAGTAGTTTTGTCAAGATATATCTTGCCATTGACAGTGATGGGCGGAGCAGCAGTTGGATTGTTGGCTTCTGCTGCAGATTTGCTCGGAGCATTAACATCTGGGACAGCAATATTGCTTGCAACAATGATAATTTACCAGTTCTACCAGAATATCGCGCAACAGCATGCGATGGATATGCATCCTTCTCTGAAGAAGATGATGGCATAGACCTAGTTTATTAAAAATTTTATTATTTTGGTTAAATGAAGTTATTTTTTTCTAATATAAAAATATCCTAGAATTACTCCCACGATTAACAAAATTGAGCCCACAACATTAGAAGTAGAAACAGTTAAATTTCCAACTGCATTTCCAGTAACAATAGGGGACAAAAAAAATAACCCCATAGTTATAAAAATTAGCGAGGAAACTCCAGACTCTGCTATTTTTTCCAAAAGGCGCTTTTTAGGCGGATCTCTTTCAACTGACTTTCTTAGTCTTTCTTTATACTCTGGAGTGTTATGACCTGGCGGTGCTTCACTAGCAAGATCGTAGCATCGACTTGCCTCTTGAATAAGAGAATTATATGCATTTTCAGGGGTGTCATGATCAAGACCATAACCTCCGCTTAAAACTTTCATCTTCCCAGTGGCATCCAGGATTTCACCAGCTACTTTTTTTATGTGTTTCATATAGTCATGTCGCATTGGTTCGTTTCCAGCACTGACAAACTCCTGCTCTCCACCATTAGTAAGAAATGAATTAACCTCATAAGCCAATCTTTTCAATCGGTGTAATTCTTTAACTGCTAAATCAATATCAGGATTGCGATTAGAATCAGCAGGAGGTTTTACTCTTTTTGCTTCTTCTGAAATATCGAGAAATCTTTTATCAAGTTTATGTATATAATCTACTGTTGCCCATGCATCCTCATCATCCCGATTTTCTTTATGTCTGTCTCTTTTTTCTGATGCCATGCTTTATTTAAATTATTGCAGTTTAAAAATCTTTTGGCGTTAGTAAATCTTTAATCAAAATAAGGTGACCGCCGAAAGATTTATATAGTAAGATTAATCTTACATTATATGGCAAATATAAGTGTAACAAAAATGAGTTCAAAGGGGCAGATAGTAATTCCTCTAGATATGAGAGAAGGTATGAAAGAGGGAGACAAAATTGTCATAATTAAAAATGATAACCAGCTTATTCTTAAAAAAGCAGACGATTTTGACAAGAACATAGAAGAAGATTTGGAATTTGCGAGAAGAACAGAAGAAGCTTGGAAACAAATTGAAAGAGGAGAAAAGGTTAGCATGGAATTTAAGGATTTTATTGAAGAAATGAAAAAATGGTGAGGGTTGAGGCCAGCAAAAATTTTGAAGAGGTTTTCAAAAAGATAAAAGATGTTTCTACAAAAGAAAAAATAATAAAACAAATTGAAAAAATCAAGAATAATCCGGAAATCGGCAAACCAATGAGATTTAACAGAAAGGGGACAAGAGAGGTTTATGTTTCTCCTTTTAGATTGTCTTATGAATATGTTATAAATGAAGAAATGTTGTTTTTATTAGACCTATATCACAAAGACGAACAATAATCAATTTTTTAGTGGGGTTACCAATATTTAAAAAGCTGTGAAATGTTTAGTTATAATGAAAGGGATGAAAATTATGTTCTTGGTGATGCTGTTATCTTTAGCAATAGCTTTCATGTGGAATTCAATTCCTATTATAAAAGAGGCAGTGCATTCTGTTCTTGATCCTACAGCAGGGAAATTGCTTGACTGGAGCAAACTTGGAGGAATGATTCTTGTAGTTTTGGTTATAACTGCGATAAGCACGATATTCCAGAAATACGGAACAGACCAGGAAGAGCTGAAAAAACTAAAACAAGAGCAGAAAATACTTCAGGAAGAAATGAAAAAATATAAAGAGCATCCTGAAAAACTTCTTGAACTGCAGAAAAAACAGTTTGAATTTATTCCTAAGACGATGGATTTAACAATGAAGCCGTTAGTTTATACATTCATTCCTTTTGTCCTGTTTTTTAGATGGTTTAGTGATTATTTTTCAGCTTTTGCAGATTACAGATTTTTTGGATTTTTATCTTGGTTCTGGTTTTATCTAATTGCCAGCATTTTTTTGGGTTCTATTCTAAGAAAAGTTTTTAAACTTGCTTAGTGAACCTCTCCGCAGCAAGCTGCGGAGCATCTTAGATAAACTCAAATAATTTTAACTGCTCTCCTTTTCTTCCCTGATTTTTTATGTATTCCCTGATGATGTCTGCATTAATCCCCT
>JACPLT010000017.1 GCA_016186365.1 Candidatus Pacearchaeota archaeon
ACTAAAATTTGGATATAAGGTAAATCTAAAAGATTCTTCTTCTGGTTTTGAGTGGGGAATTTATGTTCCGCTTGAGCCCAAACAGAAAAAGATACTCAAAGAAATAGGTGTTGTGTATAAAAACTAGGGGAAATTAAGGTATCTAGGGATGATATCAATTTTTTATGGACCCCCACACCCCAAAATTCAGAAAATAGGTATGGCAATTTGTTATCTTTGTTGTTGAGTGCTTTTTATCAAGTAATAGAAAATATGCCTCAAGACAAAAACCATACTCCAAGAGCAGAACATATATTTGACCAGGCGGTTAAGAAAGAATGCCTTCCAACAAGCCCAGGATTATTCCATTATTGTAGAGGAATAGCCAGATTCCAAAGCAGAAGATTTCAAGAGGCTTGCCTCTCGCTTCAGGAATCTCTGGCATCGAGTTATTCTGACTATTTTTTAGGATTAGAGCAAAAATTACGAGAACTTCATCAAAGAAATCCAGAATCTCATGCAAGAATAGCTTCTGCCATAGACAGCAATAAAAAAGAATTAGAAAACGAATGGATATCTGCAACACAGATGCAAAGAGTCGGAAATTATTATAAAGCCTATGAAAAATTAGCAGAAATTTCCTGCAAAATTCTGGACTTTTTGCTCAAACCATAAAAATAATCACTTTCCCTGTTCAAGAATAAATCTAGTATCTATTTTTGTTATAATCATTCTGGTTCCAGTCAGTTCTGAAATAACCGCATTAATCATAAGATTCCCAACATACGCCTTAAATGTCCCCTCAATTATTGGTATTCTCGCCTCTCTTGAAAATTCTTTTATCAGCTTTGTTATCTCCTCTTGAGTTAGAGAGAGATTAGTAACCGATGGCTTTCCCAAAACCTTTGCAACAACAAACTTCCCAGGTCCAGAACACTCAATCATTGTAACTCTCGCATCTTTAATCAGAACATCCAGCCTGCCAAAATCAATATTTCTCGCTTTATTCTCCTCCTCCTGCTTATTAATCGGAGCATTCATTATTGATGGATTGAATCCAGAATTTTTAGGAACAACATGGCTCTGCACAGGAATAATTCTCTGTCTTGAAATAATCGGCTTGAGAATATTCATTCTATTGACTGGAGGATTATTCTGCGGAGGGCTATATCTTGGAATAATATTTTGAGGGCTAGTTTCAGGAAGGTGCACTTCTACTCTAATTTCTTCTATCTTTTCCTCTCCCCCCAACTCTGAAAAAAATTTATCAATCTGCTCATCAATTTTACTTAGTCTGTTATTATAGCTGCTCTTTGAATTTATAATCAGCTGTTTTGTAAATTCTTTTAGAAATAATACTCTGTCTTCATGTTGTCCTGCCATATTTATTCCTCTGCTTTGGGTTTTTCTGAGATATACTGGCTGGGAAGATACCCTTCAGGAGAGGCAGGCTTGACTGCATTTTTTATTGCCTGGCTAATCATTCTTGGCTGAGGCAGAGGATTTGTCTGCTGAACTGCTGGACTTCCGCCATAAACTCTTTCTCTTAGTTTCTCTTCCATTAATGTCAGCCCTTTTGCAATAATTTTGTTCTGGTCAAGAAGCTTATTCAGTTTGTCTAAAAATTCCCTGTCTTTCTCTATATCAGGAGCAGGATTGCTTGCAAGTTTTTCTGCAAAGCTTCTCGCAGAAATTTCAAATAACTGCAATAATTTTGAAATATTATCAGATAAAGAATCAAATTTTACTGCAAGATTTGTCATCGCTTTTTGGAGGTTGACAAAATTATCCAAAAGCATATGATTCATCTTTTCATAATCTTCGCTTTTTCTGCCTGTTGTTTCCCTCTTTTTCATACTATCTTTAGATAAAACATATTTATAAATATTGCGTATTGAAAAATTAGAAGAAATGGGCACAGAGGGAATTGCACCCCCATCATCTGCTTTCCTCAATTTCTGGAGGCAGACATTCTAACTGTTGAACTATGCACCCGTTATTTCAGGAATTTTTGAAATTTCTGGTTCTTCTAATATAAATATTCTGTTTTTCCCTATTAAAAATCTATCTTTTTTAGGTAGCGATAGTTATTTATACTTATAATAAGCAGAAAAAATATGGGAAAGATAATATTTGATAGAAAAATGCACCTAGGGTATCTCGCAAGAAAATTTAGCAAAAATAATTCTTTTTGTGATATTGATACTCTTTCAAGGTATATTGATAATTTAAGCCGCAGATATGATGTGGGGTTATCTGAATTTGGGAGGATACAAGGATGTTATGAGCGGGGAGAACTCGATTTATTTTGCAGAATCAGAAGAGATTTGCCTATTGATTCAAAACTAGAACTAGAAGATATTGCAGAATATTATTGTGAAGCCAAAAAAAATGGATTTGCAGGGAAGTATTCTGAATTGATTGATACGCTAAAAGAGAAGGGTAAACTAAAAAAATCTAAGCCCGGGAATATCAGGGTTAAAATTCCCCAACTCGCTTAGGCAATTTCTTTATTTCCTCAATCTCCTCATAAGAAATAGAGCATCCCCTGAATTTAGTGGCATATAAGAGAGCATCCAACGCTCTGCCATTTCCAAGATTAACAATCTTCTTTTTCCACGCTATATAAGCCAGTTCAGCAGACCTTATGCACTTTATTTCCCTGAACTCTTCAAGCCGTTTTTTTAACACCACTTTTGTATGGAGCTTTTTCTCAAAAAGCTTTCGCATATTTTCAATATTTTCAATTATCACTCTTGTTGTTCGTTCATCAACAGCAATAACATTTTCAATCCCCCTCTCTTTGCATATTAAGCTTAAGGCAATGCAGCTCGCCTCCCCCTCGTCAATTATATGCATGAAATTATTTCTTGCAAGAAAAGCGTGATTTGTTTCATCTAATATTTCTGCTGTTTTAATTTTAATTTCTTTACTGCTTATATTCAAGCTTTCAGGATATTCAAACACTCCATTTTCATAAAGTCTTTTTATCTGCAATGCCTCTAATTCATATTTTTTAATATTATTAATCGGCTTGTCAACTGTCTCTTCTGCTACAGCGCCAGTTATAATAAACTTTCCAGGAAAAATATTTTTCAGTTCTTCTAATACATTCAAAATTCCATTTAAAGCAAAATTAATTATAGTTGAAGAATCAAAAATAATAACTTTCATGTGCTAAACATCTCCTCGGCAATCTTTATTCTCTCTCTGACAGGCATTGTTAAATTTAAATTGACATCGGCAATTCCCGTTTTTCCCGCATACTCCGCAAGTTCAAATAAGGATATTCCCAATATTTTAGCTGTCTGCTCCATGCTTATTCCGTGCTCATAAATTCTTGAAGCCTTGTTTATCCTCGCTTTTTCAAATACTTCCTGAACATCTCTTCTAAAATTACCGCTTATCTTTGATACAATTATCCTCACTCTTTCTAAATCTTCCTCAAATTTTTTATCTTTATTCTGTTTAAGAAAACTGATAAGATGCCCAATATGCCTTGTAATCTCTTTAATAAACCCTTTCCATGAAGAATACTCTCGATAGTCTGTTCTTTCTATTATCTTGCTTAAAGAATAAACAATAACTGCAACTGCAATGCTTGTTTTATCCTGATATAGAGAAGCAGAATGAAGAGTTCTATTGCTAAGCTCTCTTATCTTCATAACATCTTTCTCATTTATCGCCTCTTTTGTCCCCTCAAGAATCATGAGGATATTCTCTTTTTCATACATCTCTCAATAATGAAAAGATAATATTTAAAAGTTTGCTAATCTCCAAATAATAATGGAAATTATCCTTGACACCAACTTTATAATAGAATGCATAAAAGAAAAAATTGAATTTTCCTGCTTGGAAGATTTTGGAACTCTTATCATTCCAGAAGAGGTAATAGAAGAGCTGAAGACTATGGCTAATGAAGAAACCCTCAAAAACCGCAGCCTTGCAATTCTCGCCATCCAGATAATAGAAAAAAACAAGGAAAAACTCAAATTCCTTTCCCTCCATACAGGTTATGTGGATGCAGGTATAACTGAATATGTTAAACATAACAAGAATACTGCTGTAGCCACGCTTGACAAAGGGCTTAAATCCAGAGTAAGGGGTCATGCCAAAATACTCATAATCCAGGCAAGAAAAAAAGTTATGCTTGAGTAGCAAAAACATAAGCTTTAAAAATACATTTTTACTCTCTTTTTTACAATGTTCTATTTAGCAGAAATTGAAGATTATGTAAGAGTAGAGCCAAAATTATTCGGCTTGAGAACCCTCGATGCAGTGAAACAGCAGTTAAAAGAAACCTATTCAGACTATGTCAGTAAAGAATTAGGTGCAGTTATATCTGTTGTGGATGTTCTCGAAGTTGGAGATGGAATAGTAATCCCAGGAGACGGCGCAGCTTATTACAAAAGCACATTCAAATTGCTGGTTTGGAAGCCAGAATTGCAGGAGATAACTTATGCAATAGTAGACGAAATAACTAATTTTGGCGCATTTATGGACATGGGCGTAATGAACGGAATGATACACATCAGCCAGACAATGGAAGATTATGTCTCCTTCTCCAAATCTAACACTTTAGTTGGAAAAGCTTCAAAGAAAACCATAAAAAAAGGAGATTCCTGCCTTGCAAGAATAGTTGCTATCAGCTTTAAATCAGGAGATCCAAAAATAGGGCTTACAATGCGTCAGCCAGGGCTGGGAAAAATGGAATGGGTAAAAGATGATAAAAGAAGAGCAATAGCTGCAGCTAAAAAAGCGGAAAGACTAGAAAAACAGGAGAAAAAGAAAAAGTAAAATGGCAAACCGAGCGTGCAAGAATTGCAGTCTAATTTATGAAGGGGATAAATGCCCGAATTGCGGAAGTCAGGAATATCTCGAAGACATAAAAGGAACAATAACCATATTTGATGCAGAAAAATCAGAAATAGCAAAAAATATAAAACTAAACAAAAAAGGAAAATATCTTATAAGGAGCAGATAACTAAAAATGGAAACAACTAGCGATACAGAAAATGTAATATTTAACAGAAGAGAAATTCAAATAGTCACAGAAGCAGAAAAAACTCCAAGCCACGAAGAAGCTGCAAAGATTATTTCAGATAATTTTAAAGTTAATTCAGAAAATATAGTGATAAGAGACATAAGGGGAAGGTTTGGAAGAGACACCTTTATGATAGACGCTTTAGTTTACAAAACAAAAGAAGACAAGGACAAATTTGAAGCAAAGAAAAAAGAAAAGAAATCTTCTTCTGTTCCTCAAGCTCAAGAACAGAAAAAATAATTACTCTAGATATTTTTTTAAAACATTGTAATTAACATCAAACTCTTCTTCTGAATCAGGTGCATGAGCAAGATTCAAAACTGCTCTTCCCTCTTTTCTAGATTTTTCCATAGAATCCCTGCCGAATTTTTTTCTTATCGTGCCATTCTCTGCATTTGCAGGGTCAGTGCTTCCCAACTTTTCTTTTACTCTTCTTCTTGCATCTTTCCCTTCTATCAAAAAAACAACAAGCCCCCTGCTTGTCATATAATCAAGATACCTTCTTATTTTTTCTCCATGTCTTGCATAAGCCAAAGAGTAAAATTGTTCAACCTCACTTTTGTTTAGTCTTAATCTCACTCCCGCCCCTATTTCAATTCCCTCTAACTGTTCTATTTCCTGCATTATTGCCATCATCAGGTCAGGATAACTTTCACTTTCAACAACCTCGGGCTTTAACAATAAAAGAGTTGTTTCTTTTTCTGCCATATTATCTATTGCCATTATGAATAACTGCATGACTTATCCCCTCTTCTGTAGCAGTTATACAGATAGAGAACTGCAAAATTCCTAAGCTATAACCTATGCAGTTGTCTATATTTTTCTTGTTTAATATTACTTTTAAGTATTTGTATATTCCCAAATATATTTTAAAGAGTGATCTTATTACTTTTTTCTCTTTAATAATAAAAATAAATCTACTCCAAAACTTAAGAAAAAATAATTTTTAAACCGCACTATACTCTCTATTAAAAAATAGTCTATTTCCCAGTTTTCTTGTCAGCATTCTTTCATCTATCCTTGAAACAGAAATCTCCCCAAACATTTCTGGAATTTCAACAGATATAACAATTCTTGATTTTGGTATAATCAGCCCTGATTTTAACTCTACCTCTTCTCTAAACCGCAAATTAATTTGTTCATATCGGTCTCCCTCTTGGCGCAAATCTCCAATTTCCCATCTCAAATCTGCAATTCTTCTTTCAGAAAATTCTTCTATTCCCAAAACTCTTATTATATCTTCTCTTTCTTCTTCTCTTACCAATTTTGCTCTTCCAATATACGCAGGATATCTCCCTTTCAACCATTCAATAAACGGTGCTCTCCAAGCAGCTCTCCAGCAAATAGGAGAAAAAAAATATTCATTTGCAGAATTCTCATTTAAAAAATCAAGAAAATTATTTATGCCCAAAACCTGGCATGCTGGATTGGCTGTATCCATAGTTTTTATCAGTTTGCTATCTTTAAATATATTTCTGTTCCATATATTATATACAACATATGTTAAGTAAACTATAGAACTTAACATCCCCTAACTCCCGTAAAATTGTTATTCACAGATAATTTTATTTATTCACCCCTATTAATGAGGGGGAAAAATCAAATTTCTGCCATATTATAAGATAGAAACTAGACAAAGGATGTTAAGTTGAATTATAGACTTAACAACATACCAAACTTTAAAAACACGCCTTATCTCTCATTAAAATGGCAGAAAAACAAAAATCAAATTCAGAAAAATCAGAGAACAACCCGGAAAAAAACATAGACATTCAGTCTATCCCAAGCATAAATGTAGGCATGTTCGGGCATATAGACCACGGAAAAACCACTCTATTATCAAAGCTGACAGGAAAATGGACAGATACCCATTCTGAAGAGTTAAAAAGAGGAATAACAATAAAGTTAGGTTATGCTGATTGTTTAATAAGAAAGAATAAGGAAGGATACAATATAAAAGATGGAGAAATAGTAAGATATGCCAGTTTTCTAGACGCCCCAGGTCACGAAATGTTAATGGCCACAATGTTATCAGGCGCTGCAATGATTGACATCGCCCTGCTGATAGTCGCTGCAAATGAGGGTATAAAACCGCAGACAAAAGAGCATCTGATGGCTCTTCAGGCAAAAAGAATAAAAAATTTGATAATTATTCAGAATAAAATTGATTTAGTTGAAAAAGCAGAAGCAATCAAAAGTTATAATGAAATAAAGAATTTTGTTAAAGGGACAATTGCAGAAAATTCCCCAATAATTCCATGTTCTGCACAGCAGGAAATTAATATTAACAAAATACTGGAAGAAATATCCAAAGTAGAAGTTCCAAAAAGAGATACAGAATCTTCTCCTGTTTTTATTATAGCTAGAAGTTTTGATATTAATCGTCCAGGAACTAAAATAGAGAATCTTAAGGGAGGAATTTTAGGAGGCGCCCTGAAAAAAGGAAAATTAAAAGAGGGAGACGAAATAGAAATAAAGCCCGGAGTGCTGATAAAAAAAGAAAATCAAAATATCTATAAAACAGTAAAAACAAAAATAGTTTCTATATACAAGGGAAATTACAAAGTAAAAGAAGCCATTCCCGGAGGCTCAATTGCAATTGAAACAGAACTTGACACCACTCTTACAAAAGCAGATTCTCTGGCTGGCTGCATACTCGGATTAAATAACTCTCTTCCTGAAATTAAGGATAAAATAAAAATAAAATTCAGTCTGTTCAAAGAAGTTTTAGGAGTTCAGGAAAAGTTGTCAGTAGAAAATATAAAGACCGCAGAACTCCTGCTTCTAAGTGTTAACACCTCAATAACAATAGGAACAGTTATAAAAATAAAAGATAATGAAGCAGAGCTGAATCTTAGAATTCCGATTGTTATTTTTCCAGGGGAGAATATAGGCATAGCAAGAAATATTCAGGGGCATTGGCGTCTAGTTGGATTTGGAGAAATAGTTGCCGAAACCCATAACAAATAATTTGCGAGGCAACTATTGAGCAGAAGATTGCAGGCAAGACAAAAAATAATTACTTTTTTCTTTTTTTATTATTAGTCATTCTTACTAATAAAACAATCGCTGCTAAAATAAAAATAATCCCCAAAACAATCCCAAGTTTTGCTATCCATCCCATACTTTGCGTAGTCTGAACTATCTCCTCTGTCTCAACCACTTCAGGAAGACTATTGTTTTCAGTGATAACTTCTTCTTCACTTTCTTCTGTTACTGGATTGTCTTTGTTGAGGCATATACCATTTGAGCATACCTGATTAGAAAGGCAGGAAGAATTATCTAAAATATATCCTGTTCCTTGGATATTGCATTTTAAACAATTAAATCCTGTTCTTATGCTTCCAGGAGTGCAATTTGATATAGCGATACAACTCTGATTATAGCAAATCTGCCCTGAAGGGCAGCTAGTAGCATTTCCCCATTCCAGGCAATAGTCAGAATCATAGTTTCCGCAAAATTTATATTCAATTCCAGAACACTCTCTTGCTCCTGAAACGCATTCATTTGCACAAAAAGAAGTTCCCTCGCAAGTATAATTGCATCTCGCAGAATATCCTGAAATTGAACCGCAAGTCAAATTATTTATAACAAAAAATCCTCCCTGAAACGCCACATCGTAGCTGGATATCATTCCCTTCTTATTATTGAAACAAGCCCTTGTATTGCTGATATATGTACTGGCGCCTGTTCCCCCGCCCATTATTCCATCTTCTCTGTTATTTTCTGCTCTAACCCCATCAAGAACTGCTTGAGTCAATATATAAACTCCATACTGGCTGTTAAAACTGGAAATAACATTTTCAAGATTATTGTTTTCTCCTAAAATATTAATTCCCCTCTTGTATTCATAAATTTCTGAATTTTTAATAGTATTTCCATTGCAGGCATATTCTATATTTATTCCATTGCTATTAAGAGAGCCATTCATCTTTAGATTGTTAAGAGTATTGCTTGAGCTTCCAGAATAGAACAAAACTCCCGAAGCTATGCTCTTAGTTCCGGTTTTATATGAGTCAAAACCATTAATGCTGTTTTCAGAGCTGGAATAAATTCTTAAACATAACTCTATATTTGCTGAATTAGAAAGGCATTTTAAATTTTCAAATGTATTATAGTTTGAATAATACATCTCCAGATTATACATATTGTCTGTCATATTCGCATTATTTATAACACTATTATTCACTTTGTTAAAATAAATTGCAGTTCCAGAGCTAGTATTTGTTATTACAAAATTATCTATCTCTATATTTTTAGAGTTTTCAATTTTTACAGCGCTTAGTGCATTAATTCCCCCAAAATCTTTAATCTCACCATTCTTTATTTTAAGATTTTCAGAATTTTGGAATCTTAATACATTAAATCTTTCAGACAGAGTTTCGGGAGATTTTACATAAATAATTTTATGCCCCATAAAATCGAGAGTTTTATTTGCAGTTTTATATCCTGCAATGCAAGATGGAGTAGGTGCAGGAATTAAATCATTCATTACTTTTATTTCAGTGCAGTCATTGCTGTCAACTGCCTGTTGGCAGTCTCCGCAGGAATTGCACTCGCAAATTCCCCCGGAATTTGCAAAATTTCCAGTCATACTATTATTCAAAACATCTGAAAATAAAGAGGCAAAAACTAATACTACTCCCAAAAGTATAAAAATAAAACTTATTGCAAGCCTTCTACCTCTTTTCATGTTTATTTTAGTAATAAGGAGTATATAAAATTAATGTAGAAAGGTTAAAATATAATCTACTTCTCAACAGAAACATAAACTCTCACTTTTTGAAAATCCTCATGATTTTTGTCTCTTGCTCCTTCAACAGGGATAATAACTAATCTTCTATAAGGATTGTTTTCTCTTCCTATAGTTCTTCTTATTAATGTGTCTAATGGTTCAAATACATAACCAGAAGGAATTAATTGCACTAATTCTTTAACATTTATTTCTTGATTGGTTCTTGCTATCGCTCTTGTCCCTTGAGTTATATCGATGATAATATTTTCATAATGAGATATTCTAAAACCACTCTCTTTTCCTGTTTTTTTATCAGTTGCTTCTATCACCTGGGTTGTCAGAGGCAGAGCTAAATTTACTTCAAATTCCAGTTTAGGTGTTTTTTCAGGACCTTTTTCTAGTTTGTCTCTATGCATAACAATTGCGAAAAAGCAAGATTTATAAATATTGCCTCTTTAGATAGGTTGTATAACCAGCGGACATATGTCCTAGGCAAAACCGAAAATTAGTTCTCGTTTGATTTCTTCGGTTTTGCATGAAAAAAGAAGAAATAAGAAAAGAATTTTTCAAGCTGAAAAATAAAGGGCATACAAATAATCAATCTA
>JACPLT010000013.1 GCA_016186365.1 Candidatus Pacearchaeota archaeon
CGCATAGAAGTTTAACAAATGGAAAGCTTAGAACTCCTTATCAAGCTTTCCTTGAGAAAGCAAGAAAATAAACAAAAGTTATATAAATAATGAGGAACTTAAATCACCGAGAGGACGTTAATAGCGGACTACACAGTTCTGTTAAGTAAACAATCAAATTTGACATCCCCTGCCTAGCGTTAAATTAATAGTATAGCAGGAATTTATTTGTTCACCCCTTTCCAAAAAAACTAGGGTTATTTTTGTTAGTTTTTAGGGTGCTCAGAAATGCACGAGGCAAATAGCATTTCTGACATAACACTTAATCGCAGGATGTTAATTTACAAGGTTTACTTAACATGTTCTTTCAGCTCGTTCAACGCCTCTTTCTCCACAAAATGCATCTCAGAAGGAATTATAAAACAAAAAGGAGGATAAATTTCTTTTCCATAAAGAGATTCTAATTTTTCATAATGAATTGAGCTTTCTTCTGTTCCTAATTTTGAACAGACAATCATCCTATTTATTTTGAACTTCTTTTTTTTGCAGGATTCTTCTATCTGATTTAGTGCTGTTCCGAAATCAAGCCCGATATCCACCAAAAGAAGAGTATGGGCTTTTATATTTTGGTTGGATTTTATAATCTCAATAAAGCTGTCTGGCTTGAAACTCTCCTGCCACTTTGGAAGACTGGCGGTCTTCCCAAACTTATAATTCTGAAGCCCTGTCTCTCCTACTGCGTCAAATATGCTGGAATTTTGCAGAACTCTATAATCAATGCTCTCTTTTTTGCATTTTAAAACTAAGGATATGTGAGTAGTTGCAATTAAGGGATTGCCATAAACAAGAAGAACAATATCTTTGCTTTTCGCCTCTTCTAAAAACTTTTCGTTTTCAACCATTATTCGTGTCATGGGAATAACTCTCTTTCCTATTACTCCCTCAATCTTCTGAACATTATATGGAAAATCAACAGTATACCCTTCAAGATAAATTTTGTCAGCTTTCCTGCATATTTCAAGAGCTTCCAGGCTTATTGATTTCAAGTTCAGCCCCAGTCCAGCTAAATAAAACACCATCTTTTATCAGTCTATACACGCAATTATTCCTTATAAAAGTTTCCAAAACTTAATTCTTCTTCACAAACTTAGTATTCCAGCTGAGATAAACTGAAATCATAGAAACAATAATAATATAAAATAAACTTAAAATAACTGCAAGTTTCAATTTAATCTCGATACTTGATAATGCCGCAATAAAAGCAGAGATAAAACAGATAACAGAGAGATAAATAAACCATTTTCTTCCTGCAACAATCTCCTCCTTAGTTAGGTATGCAAGAAAATATCCTGCAGGAAATGCAGACAGCAGTATCAGTATTATGATTGAGGTTTCCATCCCAGCTAAAACAATCTATTATTTAAAAACTATTCCATAGTGTTAAGTCAAAGATCAAACTTAACATCCCCCACCTAGTATTGAGTTGATAGTATAGCAGAAATTTGATTTTCCCCCTCATTTAATAGGGGAGAATAATAAAATTCTCTGTGAAAGTATATTACTAGAGGATGTTCATTTAGCAGGTTTACTTAACACCTAGCAATTAATTTATATATTATATTTTTGTTTATTAATTATGGAACAGGAATTATCCAAACAAGAGCTGAAACAAGCAGTCATAGAAGGAAAAATATTCATTTATCCAACAGATACTATCTATGGCATAGGTTGCAATGCCTTAGATGAAAAAGCAGTAAACAAAATAAGAGAGATAAAACATAGAGACATTAAACCCTTTTCAGTTATTGCTCCCTCTTTTGACTGGATAAATGAAAACTTGATTGTTGATACTGATTTGGATTTGAGAAAATATCTCCCAGGAAAATACACATTAATACTAAAAAAGAAAAATCCCTCTTTTTTGAGTAATGTTTCTTCATTAGAAACATTAGGAGTAAGAATTCCAGATAATGATTTTACAAAAAAAATTCAAAAAATAAACCTGCCATTTATCACCACTTCTGTAAATTTTTCAGGACAGCCGCCAGCAAACAAAATTTCTGAGATAAGCTCAGAAATTTTGAATCAAGTCGATTATATAATTGATGCAGGAGAGCTATCAGGAAAACCTTCCAGTTTAGTTATTGATGGGAAGGTTCTTGAGAGATAACAGGATATGCTATGCCCAAAGAGGATCATATCTCCCAGTAGAATTCCATTCGGAAAATTGATGGGCAGTAAACAATTGCCTTTCCATCTTTTTTTTTTCGAGTGTACAAAGCCATTTAATTCTAACAATCTTCTGGTAGCTAGAGCAAATCCTCTAGAGGTATCATCTAGGGTCCCCATTATAGTAGAATAAGATATTGCTGGTTTTATCTTCCCGCAACTTATAACTGCTTTAAGAACTTCTTTTTCTTTTTCAAATGTCATAAGTTTTGTGTATCTATCATGGGGATTCTCTAATTGTAAACATTCAAATGGAAAATATTGTCCATAAAATCCTACAAATTTCCCATTTTTAACTTCGTTAGAAAAAAATTCTGTGATTAGTTCAAAATCAGGCTCGTCTTTTTCAGTATCCCATAAATCTTTGATAACAATTCCTCCCTGTGAAAGTTCATATGCAAATCCATTGTCTTTAAGCATTCTAGCTATGCCTATTAGATATTCTCTCCCTCTTTCTCTTCCAAGTGCCGATGGTTGCAAAACCGAGCCAATACTATCATCCCAAATATTTAGTGTAGTTATCCCATGCTTTTTATTATGCTCTAATTCTTTGGCAATACTTTCTAATGTTTTAAATCTAAATCTTCCCATCTTCTTAGGGGAGGTGCAATAATCGCAACTTTGATAGCATCCACGACTTAAAAATATCCATCCAATTGGCTTTTTTGCACCTTGAGGCAATGGCCAAGACTCAATAGGAGTTGTCCAAAGAGGGATATCTTCAACAAGCGCATCTAATGCGGGTAAGGGAACATCATCCATTTTGGACCGATCTGCAGGATTGGTTAAAGTTATATTCTTTTCTTGTCTATAAGCTAAACCATTAACTTTTTTTAATTCTTTTTTTCCTCTTAATGCCATAACTAAATCTGGAATAATAGTCTCTCCCTCTCCCATAACTGCTATGTCCGCACCACCCGGGATTAGATAATGTTCTGGCCTAAAAATTGCCTCATTTCCTCCAATTATCACTTTGACTGAGGGTTTTATTTTTTTAGAAAATTTTATTAAATCTAAAGCCATATTTGACCAAGAACTAGGGTTTATACTTATTCCAATTACATCTGATTCTCTAATTTTTTGCTCTAACATTTCAAAAGGCATGCCCATTCTAGAAGCAAGCATAGTGCCCTCTCCATAACTAAACTCTCTATAAGGCGTAATTACATCCTGGCATTGAATCTTCATGTCTACTGCTTTTACTTCTACGCCTGTCTGCTGAACTATTGCGGGGATATAGCAAAGGCTAGGTTTTGGGTAATTTGTTCTGATAGCAGAGCTAACTATCTCTTCTCTATTTTTTCTCTTCCACAAAAGGTGTAAGCTAGGTAGTTCTATTTGTGTCCATATCATTTTAGTTCATTATCCATCATTTTCTATCACTATTTAGTTACAAACTAACTTTTAATAAAACTTATCTAGAAAAAATGCCTCAAAATAGAAATATTTAAATATCCTATTATATTTAATAGAATTAACATGACAACTTTAGATTTGAAAGACAGAAAATTGCTTTATCAGCTTGACTTAAATGCTCGGCAGTCAAATAGCAAGATAGCTAAAAAGATAGGGGTAAGCAAAGATGTAGCAGGATATAGAATAAAAAATCTTGAAAAATACGGAATAATCCGAGGGTATAACACAATCATTGACAGCTCAAAATTAGGATATCTCCTTTATAGAGTTTATCTTAACCTTATGAACACAACTTTAGAAAAACAAAACAGCATAATAAATTTTCTGCAAAAAGAAAAAAATGTCTGGTGGGTTGCAGAGCTCGATGGAGCCTGGAACTTTCTTTTTGCTGTCTGGGTTAAATCTAATGAAGAATTTAGAGATTTCTATAAAAGATTTTGTTTAAAATTCAAGCAAAATATCAAGGAAAAACTAATCTGTCCGTTAATCGCATACAAACAACTAAACAGGTCATATTTATTGCAAAAAGAAAAGATACAAAAAACAGAAATTATCGGAGTAGGAAAACTAGAAAAACATGATGATACTGACTTAAAAATTCTAAGATTTCTCTCACAAAATGCAAAAATCCCATTAATAGAGATTGCAGAAAAATTAAAGTTAGATAGTATGACTATTCTTCACAGAATAAAACGATTAGAGAATGATGGTATAATCCAAGGATACAAAGCAGATTTAAATTTTAGCCAGATAAAAAGAGAATTTTATTCAGTTAAAATCAATCTTAATGATATTTCCAAATTAAAAGAAGTAGAAGATTATATAAAATCAATTCCAGAAACCACCGCAATAACAGAGGCAATTGGAAGTTATGATTTTGAATTTGATTTAGAAATAGAAAATTCAGGGCAGTATTTTAAAATTGTAGAAGATTTAAAGAGCAAATTTAGCTTTATCCGAGAATTAACCTATTTCAGAGTTATAAAAAATTATAAGATTCTTTACATGCCAGAAATATAACCCGAAAGCTTAAATATATGTGAACACATAAATAAGTATGGTAAACATGACATTAGCAATACCTGAAGAGCTTCATGCAAAGATGAAAAAGTACTCTGAAATAAAGTGGAGTGAGATAGCAAGGCAGGCAATTGAACAGAGGATAAATGACTTGGAAGTGATGAACAGGATTGCGAGCAAAAGCAAACTTACAAAAAAAGATGCAGAAGAAATAAGCAAAAAGATAAAAAGAGCCGCAGCTTTAAAATTTGATGAATATTGTAATAGACACTAATATCCTGATTTCTGCGATGATAAAAGAGGGTTTTATAAGATATTTGATTACCCATTCAGGTCATAATTTATTAATTCCTGAATTTGAAGTAAAAGAAATATTCAATCACAAAGAAGAAATAAAAGAAAAAACTGGTTTTAATGAAAAGGATTTTGGTATCACTTTATTAAGGATTTTGAGATATATTCAAATTATTCCGGCTTATTTAACCATACCTTATTGTAATGAAGCGAAAGAGATAATCGGTCAGATAGATTGTGATGATATTCCTTTCATCGCAACAGCTCTTGCTTTTAACTGCCCCATTTGGAGCGATGACAAACATTTTAAACTCCAGAATAAGATTAAAATACTAACAACTAAAGAAATAATGGATCTAAAATGGAACTAATAGATATTCACGCACACCTCGATCATTCAAGGTTCAAAGAAGATTTAGCCCAAGTTATAGCAAGAGCAAGAAAAGCCGGAATAAAAACAATAATAACCTCAGGAGTAAACTCTTCAACTAATAGGGAAATTCTCAAAATACAAGAAGTCTATCCAGATATAGTCAAGGTTTCTTTTGGAATTTATCCTCTGGATGCACTGCAAAGAGAGATAGATTTAGGGGAAGGTGACGGATTTGCAAGAGATATAGAAAAAATGGATGTAGATAAAGAGTTGGAATGGATAGAAAAAAATAAGGATAAATGCCTAGCAATAGGCGAGTGCGGCTTAGATTTCAAATATTCAGAAGAAAAGCAGGAGCAAATAACAATTTTTCAAAAAATAATTAATCTCGCCAAGAAATTAAACAAGCCAATAATAGTTCACTCAAGAAAAGGAGAGCTAGAAGCAATTGATTTACTAGAAAAATCCCAATGCAAGAAAGTAATTCTTCATTGTTTTAGCGGAAGAAAAAGTTTGATAAAAAGAGCGTGTGATTTAGGATATTATTTTTCAATTCCCCCAGTTATAACCCGGCTGGAGCATTTTCAGATGCTTGTAAGTTTAGTTCCACTATCTCAAATTCTGACAGAAACAGATTCTCCCTACCTTTCTCCAATTCCAGGAGAAAAAAACGAGCCAGCAAATGTTCAAGTTACAATAAAAGAAATAGCAAAATTAAAAAATATCCCAGAAGAAGAAATAGCAAAATCTATTTATAACAATTTTAAGCTAATCTTCAGCTATAGATAATTCTGTTAATTTGAATAAGTTTTCCGCAGAATTTTCTATTTGGATAATTCTGAAAAAGACTATTCTAATAATCAAAATTATCCATAATCAAAAAAAGAATTCCTCTCCCAAGTCTTCAATATTCGCAATAATATCTGTTGCACTTATAATCCCTACTAGTCTCATTTCATCAATAACAGGAATTCTTTTTATTTTATTTTCAGACATAATCTTCGCCGCCTCTTCTAAACTTTCATCTTTTTCAACTGCAATAATCTTATCCGACATAATTTTTTCGCATCTTTTATCCAGCCTATCAATATTTCCTGTTATGTCTGCTTCTGTTATTATCCCTGCGATTTTATCTTTATCAAGAATTATAAGACTCCCAACATGCTTATCAGACATAATTTTAGCAGCTTCTTTTAAGCTTATATCTTTTCCAGCAGTTACTGGCTTGTGCATTATATCTTTAACATCCATGCTAATCCTCGTTATCTTCAGAATTTATTGATTTTTCTAGCTTCTTAAATTCACTAATCCTCTCTTTCATTCCTGTTGAGCCAAAACCTTTATCATATCGTTCAGTTACAGGCAAGCTCTGCACTTCTACTACCTTTACTCTAGTAACTGGAATTATAACAATCTGGGCTATCCTCATCCCTTTTTCAATTTCAACTGTTTCATCTGAAAAATTAATGAGTATAACTGAAACCTCTCCTCTGTATGCTGGGTCAAATGTTCCTGCAGCAGTATGCACATTCATCTTGCTTACAATTCCTGCTCTGTCTCTGATAATTCCCACATGCCCATCAGGAATATTAATAGCAATTCCTGTCCTGACTGCTTTTTGCTCTAAAGGTTTCAATATTACATTTTCATTCGCTCTTAAATCCAGCCCAACATCGCTGGAATACATATATTCAGGCAGACATACACTCTCTCCTATCTTTTTAACATACATACAGCATTTCTCGCCGCTCTTTCCAGAGGTTTTCTTCACAATTTTCTTTTTTTTCTTCACCATCTTTTTTCTCAATTATTAGATAATCCAAGTTTATAAACTTTTATTTATTAATCTCCTCACTTTCCACCATCTCTACAATCTCTCCCTCTTTTTCCTTTCCATTCCCCCTTTTCCCCCCTCTTCTTATTCTTTTATAAACATAAATTCCCCCGCCAATAATAGCATAAATTGCCATATATGCTGGCCCTATCACACTCCCTCCAGGCAAAACAAGAGTCATAACCATTGCATTTCTCGCCACTTTTCTAGGTTTGGTTTCAGTTGCATACTCTCCAATCTTGCCTGCCACCTTTCTTATACGACGATACATTTTTTATTTATTGGCTGTCTACTATTTTTATAATATGCCATCCAAACTGCGTTTTTATTGGCCCGACAATTTCTCCTTTTTTCCCAGAGAAAGAAGCATTTTCGAACTCTTTAACCATTTGCCCTCTTCCAAACCAGCCTAAACAACCCCCCTTTTTCCCAGAAGGGCACAGGCTTCTTTCTCTGGCGAGCTCTTCAAAGCTCTTTCCATTTTTCAAATAAGTAAGCAAAGCCAGAGCTTCTGTCTCTGTCTTTACAAGAATATGCGACGCATTAATTTTGCTTGTCATCTCAAACTGAATAGATAATTTTAGTTTATAAATATTTATAAACCTCAAACTGGTGGAAATAAAATGGTAAAATGTAATAAATGCAACAAAGAACTAACAATAAAGTTAGCATCAAAAGTCAAATGTAAGGATTGCAAACTTCTCGGCTCAATGACAACTATACTGACAGTTTATTGTAACAATTGCAAACATATATTTCAGATTCCGATATCTAGCAAAGAAATCTTGAATATTCAAGAAGAATGATTATCTATATCTTCTTCTCTTTTCTAATTTAGATATTCTTTTTTCAACAATCTTAAATTCTTCATGATTTTCTAAATCAAAAATCCATTCAAGCAGTAGAAGAGATGGAAAAACAACTATAAAAGTTAGCAAAAAACCCTCAAAAGATAATCTTTTTATCTGGCTCAAATCCAAATCAAGAAAAATTCCATGTATAATTGCCATAAATGAAGCTATGGACAATTCCCTTGATTGTAGCCCATTGTTTGGGAATTCTCCAGATAGATAATTCTGAAACGAAATTGCGGCAATTAACAGAATTATCTATAAAACTGAAAATAACAATGTAGCTAGAATTTTCCTTTTAATTGATTTTAACCTTTTCATAAATTATTTATATTTTTCCAGTTTTTAACTCTTTCTTTTTTCCAGTTTATAATAAATTATCTCCGGCTGCTTCTTCCCCGATAGCTTTAAATATAATCTGTCCTTGAAGTGATTAAGGATAAAAGAAAAATGATAAAGAAAAACACTTTTATGTATGATGAAGAACTTGACAGGTTAATGATATTCAACAGCCTCAAAGATGATGAAAAAGTTTATGGCAGTGTGCATATTCTTAACTTAGTTTTGGATATAACTACAAAAAACAGGATTGCAAATCTAGAGATAAGAAATGTTTCAGGATATTTAAAATCAATAGAAAAAGACCCAAGCATCCTGAAAATGCTGGATAGCGCCAGAATAAATGTTCTGCAAGTTAGAGGAGGGTTTATTATACAGATAATGCTTGCTGGATTAAACAAAACAGAAGAAATTCCTTATACTATACCTACTGAAGAAAAAATAGTCATTACTGCTTAAACTTTTTAAACCTATAATCTAAATTTCTCTTATATTCGATTAAATGAATTATAATTAAGTTCTCTTTTTTGGGGATAGTGCCAATAGAGATTGTAACATTCCCGCTTATTCTATAAAATAGTTCATATCCCACATCTCCTTCTTTCAATTCTTCACTCTCTATTGCGTACACCTTATCGAACTGCGGAAAAATTTCATTAAATCTTTCTTCAGAAATCCCTTTCTTTAATAATCCTATTTTATACCATTCAGTAAAAATAAGTTTTCTGCCTTTAATTTTCCCTTCAATTATTTTGTTTATTTCCGGCTTATCTTCTATTATTCTCACTTCTTTTTCAGCCATATTTTATACAATTAATTTGGGGTTTGTGTAGTCCGCTATTAACGTCCTCTCGGTGATTTAAGTTCCTCATTATTTATATAACTTTTGTTTATTTTCTTGCTTTCTCAAGGAAAGCTTGATAAGGAGTTCTAAGCTTTCCATTTGTTAAACTTCTATGCGGTCT
>JACPLT010000020.1 GCA_016186365.1 Candidatus Pacearchaeota archaeon
AGTTAAAATTATTTGAGTTTATCTAAGATGCTCCGCAGCTTGCTGCGGAGAGGTTCACAAATGTTTCGATTTTTAACCACTACAAAGATACAACGATAATCAAAATAACTTCTTTTGTTTCCCCATAACAATAAATTTATCCGCAGAAAGAAGCATCTCCTTATTCTGTTTTATTTTCAACTTTTTCAGAGCGTCTTCTAAACTGAGCCAGGCGAAATCCTCATGCTCCCATGAAATCCGAGTATTTTTTGCCTCTTCTTTTGTTGTCTCTGCAAGAAAAAAGACTGCTTTTTTCTTTACTCTCTCATTATTAAGCTGGAAAAACCATTCCTGCTCATGCCTGAATCCTGGGATTATCTTTATCTCTTTTATACCTGTTTCCTCTTCCAGCTCTCTTTTTGCTGCCTGTTCTGAACTTTCGTCTTTTTCAATCATTCCCTTTGGAAATCCCCAATAGTTAGGGTATTTCAGAAGAAGAAATTTAATTCTGCTGTTATTAACATCATTAAAAAAAATAATAAATCCTGCAGATTGGTCATATCTCATTATTATTACAAACAAAGAATATTTATATATCTTTTTCTGGGTATAAAAGAGCAATATGGCTTAACATCTTCATCTAGTTTAAATTGATTAGATAGCAGGAATTTGATTTTCCCCCCTATCCAAAAAAACTCTATTGAATTGTGAGTTTTTAGGGTGCAAGAAAATTCTTGTTGAACTGCGGAATTTTCGGCACAGAAAATCTAAAAGATTTTCTTGTGTTCAGAAATGCACAATGCAAATAGCATTTCTGACATTATTGAGGGGGAATAATAAAATTATCTGTGAATAAGTATATCCTAACAAAAGATGGATGTTAAGTTTATAAATAAAATAACCTCGGTTATTAGTATGATAATCAATGTAAAAGTCAAGCCAAATTCTTCAAAAAAAGAAATAGAGAGTTTTGGAAATAATAGATATCTCATTTATCTTAAAGAGCCGGCTGAAAATAACAGGGCGAACATTGAGCTAATCAATATGTTATCCAAATATTTCGGCATTCCTGTTGGAAGAATAAAAATAAAATTAGGATTAACAAGCAACGAAAAGGTTATTGAATTATTGTAGTAAGATATACAAATAATTAAAAAGTTAGCCAGTCTATTTTCAAAAAATGAGGTATGAACACGCAGAAGATTTGAAAGAGAAAACAAAAGAAATAATTAAAAAACTGGAGATGAACCATATAAGAGTTGATGATATCGCCTGCATAAGGAGCTTTGGCTCAAGTTCAAGAGCTATTGCAAGATGCCACGCTCTTGGAAAAGTTATGCAAAAAGCATTGGGAAGAAAGGGATTTTATGTTCTGGAATTTATATCTGAAAAATTTGACAATCAGAGTGAAGAAGAAAGAACAAAAACTATCATTCATGAGCTTATGCATATTCCTTTTACATTTGGCGGGGGATTTAAGCATCATGATTATGTTACAAGAAAGAATGTAGATAAAGTTTATCAGGAATTTTTAAGGAGGAACCAGGAGTTTTTTCCTGAAGTTTAAAAAGATGATAGCAAAAATTAAGTTAAGAGGAGAGATTGTCGAAATTCCAGGAGTAGAAAAAGCAGAAGGAATGGGAAAAATCAAAGGATTGATGTTTGGAGGAGAAAAATCTCCTGCACTATTATTCAGTTTTGATAAAGAGGGAAAAGAGCCGATTCATTCCTTATTTTGCCCTGATTTTCTCGCTGTCTGGATGAAATCCGGCAAAATTGTCGAATACAGATTGATAATGGGCTCTAAATTTTTTATCAAGCCTAAAAAAGAGTTTGACCAGCTTTTAGAGATTCCTTATAATAAAAAGTATGCAGATAAGATTAAAAAGTTTCTGAAATAGATGGGTTTTATTAACGGAAAAGTTGCGAAAATGTGAAAATCTCCGAGGGAAAAGATTTAAATAGTTCATCGATTATATTTTTATAAGTTAAAAAGGAGGTTTAAAAGAATGGGATCAGTTTTAGTCAAAAATGCTGTTAAGAGAAAGCCAGGTTATCTTTACTAGGTAGACGGGAAAGGAAATGTCTGCGAAGCTAAGATGGCAAGAGGCGGAAGAAAGAAGAAAAAGAGATAAACTCGGCCTATATTTGATATTTAATTTTTTATTTTTTCTATATTTTTTTATTTTCTTGTTCTTATTTTTCATTACAATAATATATTTAAACTCCTTTTATCTAACTGAATTATGGCAGAAATGAAAGCGATGACACAATATAAAATTATTTTTAAACTTGATTCTGGAGATTATGAAAGCTTGAGGCAACTCGCAAGATTCTGCACACTAGCTTCTGCAGATTTTGGGGCGTTTCTTTCAACTAGGAAAAAACCCGAAGGACTAACAGAAATTTGCGATACCACAATAGCAATATTAAATGCTGATTTATTAGGTTTAACTGCAGAAAGAGAGTGGTACAGGCATCCCCTTGTTGTAGCCCTTGTCTACGAAAAACTTACAGGAGACCCGCATACTCGTGATGAAGAAACGAGAGGAGAGCTTGTAAAGAAATTAGAAGAGATAAGCCAAGCAGAAACTCCTGAACTGGTTAGAGAATTTTTAAAAAAATTGGGGGATGATTTTCATGCTTTAAAGCAGTATTTCGAGGAAAAAATTCCAAATGAACAAAGAGAAGTTGTTGTTGGATAATTAATCAGCTAATAAATCTGATAGCTCTAGGAAAATTTCTCTTGAATTTTCAGGAGTAGGGATTATTCTTCTTTCAATTTTTTCAGAGCAACAAGCTTTTAAAACTATTATTATTCTATAAAATATATGATACTCGGAATAGAATCAACAGCGCACACATTCGGAATTGGAATTGTTGATGATGGAAAAATATTGGCAAATGTGAAAGACAGCTATACTACTGAATCAGGAGGAATAATTCCGACTGAATCTGCAAAACATCATGAGCTAGTTAAGGAAAAATTGCTGGAAGAAGCTCTAAGCAAAGCAGGAATAACAAAAGAAAAAATAAAAGCTATTGCCTTCTCTCAGGGGCCTGGATTAAGCCCTTGTTTGCTTGTTGGAATAAGATTTGCAAAAAAACTTGCAAAAGAATTACGAGTTCCTTTAGTTCCTGTAAATCATTGTATTGCTCATCTAGAGATAGGAAATATCACTAATGCCAAGGATCCTGTCCTGCTTTATTGCTCTGGAGCTAACACGCAAATAATAAGTTATTCTTCTGGAAAATACAGAATATTCGGAGAAACACTGGATTTGGGAATTGGGAATTTTATAGATACTTTTGCGAGATATGCTGGTTTGGGATTTCCAGGAGGGCCGAAAATAGGAAAACTTGCTGAACAGGGAAAAAAATATATAGAGATTCCTTATTCAATAAAAGGGATGGATGTTGCTTTCTCAGGAATGCTTACTAATCTAAAACAAAAGCTAGAATCCAAGAATTATAAACTTGAAGATTTATCTTATTCTTTGCAGGAGACTGCGTTTGCAATGCTTATTGAAGCTGCTGAACGAGCCCTTGCTCATTTAAACAAGAAAGAATTGTTATTGGGCGGAGGAGTTGCGTGCAATTCGAGATTGCAGGAGATGTGCAGAATTATGTGTGAAGAAAGAGGAGCTAAATTATTTGTTCCTGAAAATCAGTATTTGGTTGATCAGGGGGCTATGATTGCTTATCTTGGAGAGATTATGTTTAATAAAGGAATTAAAGAAGAGAATATTGAGAAATTAGATATTATGCCTAGGCAGAGAACAGATATGGTTGAAGTAAGCTGGAAATAAAGAAATTGCCTAGCAATGTCAGAAATTCTCATTGTTATTCGAATTTCTGAGCACTTCAGAAATCCCCGATTTCTGATAGCTGTCAAAATTCATAGAATTTTGAAGCAAGAAAATCAAAGATTTTCTGTGCAGAAAATTCCACCAGTGAACCTCTCCGCAGCAAGCTGCGGAGCATCTTAGATAAACTCAAATAATTTTAACTGCTCTCCTTTTCTTCCCTGATTTTTTATGTATTCCCTGATGATGTCTGCATTA
>JACPLT010000023.1 GCA_016186365.1 Candidatus Pacearchaeota archaeon
CTTCGCTTCTTCATCCCAGATTCTTGGGTCATACAATATTCCATCAGACTTACCGAATTCCCCTTTTTCTTCATCAAACTCTGCTGTTCTTGGAAAATGGCTATAATATTGCTGACTTTGCCTACCTAATATTGCTTCTCTCGTTTTTTTAACTTTATCAAGAGTTAAAGAGAGTGCATACTGCATCGATACAGGTTCTCCTGGTAATTCTACCTTGTTCTGAGATGTTGCTGGAGCGTTGACACAAAGAATGTCAAACTCCCTAGCTGAAATATCTTCAAGTTTTTTCCTATCATTTATTTTAGTCATGACTATATAAAAATTACACTTATTTTAACCATATGAACTATCTTTTATGAATTTTCCTCTCCCATCAAAGGCCTAAACTGATCATGCCCCGTTGAATCTCTATGTGATATAACATCATCAGCAGGCATTTTCATTCCACATATTCTACAGACATGGATTTCTTGCTTCTCAGCTTCTCTTTCAATTTCTCGTGCTTCTCTCTTTTCCTTTAAAGCATTAATAACCTTAAGCACTTTTTCCATTCTCTTCATTTCTCTCTCCTCTTTTTTCTCCATAATATATCAAAGAAACTCTTCTATAATAATCATTTTTACAAGAATTTTCTGAACGTTTCAGTATTTTGCTGAAACTACCCTTTTATTTCTATTGGAATAAGCACAAAAGTTACTGAAACTGCTGAAACGTAGAAAAGTTTAAATATAAATAAAATCGTTATATGTTATGCACCAAACTGCTTTAAATATCATAAATTTGTTTAGAAAAACAGGTTCAGAACTGTCTACTTCTCAAATCATAGAGCAAACTAACCAAGATTATGCAGAGTTAAGAAAAAAAGCAGGAAATAACAAACCCGATAATCTTTCTGTAAAAAGAGAAATAGCAAAATTTCATAGAAAAACTCTTCATCATCTTAACAAGCTTATAGATTTTGGCATTTTAAGAGTTGCAAGACATGGAGAAAGGGGGGAAAAATTTTTTTCTCTAACAATTGGAGAGGATGAGGAAATATCAGACATGTCCCCTAGATACAAAAAAAGAGTTGTAATATCAAGACCTGTTATTCCATCAATGCAAATAGAAGGATATGAGCAAAAAGGAGTTGTTTTGAGATATGAGCCAGCTACTTGGATAGACAGATTAAATTCAGTTGTGATTTTTTGCGAGAAGATTAAGGATAAGAACAATCTCTATTCTTTTTTGACAGAAAGTATTTTCCCTATAGTCAATGATGCTATAGATCTTGAGAATTTTGAAGAAATTATAAGTGTGCAGGATGTTTCTGATTTTCTTGAGAAGATGAATGCCGAATGTGGGGATTACGGTAAATTGCTAAATGTAAGCATTAATCTAGCAGAAAATAAAAGCAAGGAAAATCTGTTAAAAATTGTAAATCTTCTTTCAAAAAATAAATTAAGCAATGTGAGATTTATCTTTTCTCTTCAAGGCTCTGACTTGGGAGAGAACTTTGATATTCTCTCAAGATTGATTGAAGTATTTTCTCAAAATAAAATAATTCTAAATATAAAAAACAGCAAACTACAGAGTTCTCCATGTTTCCTTGGAAAAGCTGGGCCTTATTCTTTTATAGATAAAGAATGGCAGCTTGCTGAAGAACTAAGAGGAAATGTCTTATGCCTTGGCTGCTCCCAATCAAGTGCAATTGTGGATGTTGACAAATTTCATAATGAACATGGTCTCGACATTGAGAAATTTTCTCAGCTTATGCTGAATATATCGAAATCCGTTTTAACAGCAAATTCCCTTCAGAGAAGAAAGTCAGGCGAGTATTTTAAAAGTGTTAATCAGCTGAATACCGGCTATGAAGCTGATTTCTTGAGTTTATCAAGAAACTATATAAGATTCTGGAATTTTGGATTAAGCCAGCCAGACATAAAACCTGAATTTGTTCTTAATATGATAAGCGAGGCAAAAAAGAAAATTGATGAGTTCTCTGCTGCAGAAGAAACCATTTACAAAAGTTGTGGGATGACAACTAGGTTTAAGATTGCTCTTTCATGCGCTTTTTGGACAGCTACAAAACTTAGCCATCCGAGATATACCAAGCTGGAAATAAAAGATTTTGATGATTTATATAAAAAAGAAATCAAAAAAGCAATCACAGACAGGGAAACAATATGCCAGATATTTGACGGTGGTAATGAAGTGACTTTTCATTATTCTGGATTACTAGACACGAAAGAAATTATCAGACATATAGGGGCTATATTATCAACTTACAGAATACCTTTATTTAATTATAATTTTGAGAATGTGAAAGGTGATCTCAAAATAGTAAGCTTCCTTAAATAAAACTAAGATGGAAATAATAGAAAAAAACGCAGAAGATGCATGGAAAAAAGCTTTAAGGCACGTGTTTGAAAATGGGAAAGACTTTGTAGATAGAGATGGAAGAAATTGCAGAGAATTGATAAACCTAAACATCACTATTAAAGACATATCAACTATCAGCAAACCAGTTGAAATAATCAACAGCTTCAAAAAGTGGATATATCCTCCAATAGAAGAACTTGAAGGGTTTATGCTCAGTAAGAAGGAGATTTCTGGATATTATTATAATTATGGAGCAAGGGCATTTAACTTTCAAGGTATAAATCAGATAGACAACTTTGTGATTCCCCTGCTAAAAAAAGACAAAACTAGCAGAAGAGCAACAATTACCTTCTACAATCCTGCGAATGATTCTTTCCTTTTTAAGAAAGATGTTCCTGGAATGATAATGCTTAATTTCAACATAAAAGACAATAGATTAAACGTTATAACCGTTGTCAGGAGCAATGATTTATTTTTT
Source organism: Candidatus Pacearchaeota archaeon (assembly GCA_016186365.1). Taxonomy (GTDB): domain Archaea; phylum Nanobdellota; class Nanobdellia; order Pacearchaeales; family GW2011-AR1; genus JACPLT01. The sequence goes on from JACPLT010000023.1 coordinate 2,840, forward strand.
GGATGGCCGGCCAATCTATATCAAACTTTTGTGCTGCAAAATTATGTCGCTAAACAACTTAATTGTGAGATAGGCAGTATAACCACCAATTCAATATCAGCGCACATTTTCGAAGACCAGTTTGATTATATAAAAAAGATAATTTAATAGAAGATGTGAGAATATGAATAACACAGAACAATTTTATAACAGAATTGGAAAAAGTCTCGAAGGATTTACAAATGAAACAAATAAAAAAATTATCCTAAGAGAGATTATGAAATATTTAAACAAAAACCAAAAAATACTTGATGCGGGATGTGGATATGGAAGGATTACTATTCCTTTAGCCAAAAATGGTTTCGATGTGGATGGTATTGATATTTCTTCACGTCTTATTGGGACTGCAAATAGACTAAAAATAAACGAGAATCTTGATATAAAATTTACAAAGGGAGATTTGAGGAAACTGCCTTACAAAGAAAAGTATTTTGATGTTGTTCTCTGCTTATGGAATACTTTTATGCATTTCATAGATTATAATGATCAAAGACAGGTTCTGAAAGAATTTAAAAGAATATTAAAAAAGGGGGGAATTATAATAATAGAAACTTTATATATAGACAAAGCATTAGAAGATTACATGAAAAAGCACGATGAATTAAAAGACAATTATTTCTTTTTTCGTGCAGGAAAATATAAAACAAAACTAGCTATAATAAATAAAAGCAATTTCATTGCTTTAGGAAAAGAATTAGGATTTCAAGATATAAAAATAAAATTAAAAAAGAATTACCCAGGTGAATATCTAGACAGATTTTTAGTAATTTTTAAAAAAGTTTAATGTAAAAAAAGGGATATTCTTGACAAGAATACGATTATAACTGAGATTGAAATAAGATGGTAAAATTGAAAAAGTAGGATTTACTATATCTAACATGAAAACCTTCAAATCAAAACAAGAAGTTTTTGAATATGTAAAGAGCAGATATTTTGAAGCAGAAACAATCCTAATCAAAGGTTCAACTATAAAAGAAAAAATAAAAAACTTCTCAGACATCGATGTTAAATTCTATCAAGACTCTTTCTCTAGTAATATTTCTCAAGTTTCTCTATGTTTCAACTTGCAAAAAAACGC
>JACPLT010000025.1 GCA_016186365.1 Candidatus Pacearchaeota archaeon
ATAAATCCTTTTATGTTTTTTAAGATAAGAGTTGACTTTTGGGTTAATTTTACTTTCTTCATAACCTATCTAATAGATAGGTTAAGTATTTAAACTTTTTGGAGTAACTTTTAAATACTAATTACGCTTCGGAGATACTAGCTTGACAAATATATCCTAAAAGAGAGAACTAAAACAAGCTAAAAATTAAGGAATAAATTGGGGAGACCTAAGACAATTCAAAAAGAGTAACAATCTAAGGGGAATATTTATAAATCTATGTAGTTTAATCATAATTATAAAAAGATGGTAAAAGAGATATCAATGTTTTTAATATGCACTTATAGTTCCAATCTATATCTTAATTTCAGAAAATTTATAAATGGAGGTATTTTACTAGCATAGGTTTATAAGTAGTTTAAACTTTAAAGTTACAACAAAGATGGAATCAAAAATATTTTATGATGAGGAGTATGACAATTTGATAATCTCACAAAAAGCAGATAATGAAAAGGTAAAAAAGAATTTTCTTTTTGATAATATTACTATTAGCTTAACGGGGGCAGGAAAAGTAGTAGCTATAGAAGTTATGGACGCTTCTAAATATTTGAGTGAAATTGGATTTGATGCTAATCTTCTAGAGGATATTACAAAAGCTAATTTAATCGTAAAACCTAAAAAAGACTTTGTCTTCATAGGATTTCAAATAGTCAGCACCAAAAAATCAAGTCCACAAAGAGTTCCTCTCGCTACTATTCCAGTATCTTGCATGCATTAAAGCATCTCTTTTCCATATCTTTTTATGAGATATTCTATAAACCTTTTCATATTTCTACTAAATGGAAAAGCATTTATTAACAGAGGGGGATTTTTTTCGATATCAATTGCATAAATAATTCCAGTACCATCGTCTAACTCATAATATATATCATAATTCTGCGGTTTGTTGATTCTTTTTCTAACTCTAATAAGTGTTATCCTATTAAATTGCGAGTAATATTCTTTTAAAATTCTCTCGTCAGTATTTTTTTCCATAAGAGAGTAATAATAATGTTCTCTCTTCTTTAACTGATTAAAAGAATATTTTTTGAGTATCTCAATTATAGAATTTATCGTTTCTTTATCCGTATAGTAACCCTCTTTTTCAGATTCATTCATTTTAATGTAATGTTTAATCCTTTAAGCAAATTTACAGAAAGAGACAATTTGTCCTCTCTCCGCTCAATTTATTTAAGATCACGACCCAAGAAAGAGACTATCTCTTTTTAGGCAGAGTATAAACTCTAAAATTATAAGAAACTTTAAGTTTATAAATTTTATGAATTTATAATGATAAAGATATCCCTATGTAAAACCACCCATTTTTATAATGGGAGATAATGATATAGAAAAATATTACTTTAAAGTGTATGTTAATTAAAGAGTTAACAAATTTAACAATCCCTATCCCAAAAAGGGCAACTATGCTCTTCCGTTGTTAACCCTCCAGAACCAATGCTCGTAGTTTTATGAGTTGTTCCCCACCAATTATCGGTCCTATCTGAATTTAACTTTAAACTTCCTCCATTAGTTTCTATATTAGAAATAATACCCATAAAAATAAAAAATAAGATTAATAATACTATCATCCATATAATAATTCTAAAAAATCCAATACTAACTGGCTTTATAATATTATTAATTTCAATGGGATTTATATGGTTCTTATGAGAATTGACGGGTATTGTTTCTTCCTTTATCCTTGGATAATTCCGTATTGGCAAATCTAGATAGTCTACTTTTTTTCCACATTTATTGCAATATTTTGCACTTAAACTCAGTTTATCTCCACAATTAGAACAATAAGTCATTTTACTCTTTAATCTGATGTTTAAACCAGAAGATAATAAAATAAAATATTAGAAACTCCAAAAGAGAGATTATAAATAAATTCATCAATATGTGTTCACCTAATAAAAAAATAAAAGAAATTACCGCGGTTACTCCCATTCCATATAGAAAAATTATCTTTCCATTATGTAATTCGAATAGCAAGATTATATTCACTAAGGATAGACATCCCGTTATTATTACATTCCACAAGGTAATTTCAGAATTAAAATACCCCCAATTGATAGATAATGAATATAAAACAGAGGCAATATTAAAAATAATAAAAATTTCTAAAATTCTCTTTTGATAATCGGGATACATTTTTGAAAACTGCATCTTTTCTCTTTGATAATTTTTTGAATAATCTCCATTTTCATCTAATCTTTCGCCACAACCCTCACAAAACTTAGAATCTGATTTAATTCTTATTCCACAAAACTGACAATGAAGTTTATTTTTCATCTTAAACTCATATTTTTAGCACAATTTATACAAACATAACTTTTAACTTTTCCAAACATCCCATATTGATATGGAATTCCTTCAGAAAAAATTGCTTTACAAACTTTACAAGTATGTATCTTTCTTTGCTCTTCTGCGATTTCTTCTGCTAATTGAACTCTTTCAATCATTTTTTCACTTTCTTTCATACCTTGCTCATGCATCCACTTCAATATGCCCATATTATTCATCCCCCCTAATACTTATATCAGGAAACTTTTCTTTTTTATATTTTTTCATATAAAATATAGGCAAAACCACTATTTAAATTTTATTCATAAAATGTTGTTGAATTAGGGGAGTAAAGAAAACATAGTATTCTCTCGGTCTATTAATCCGTTTATAGACAAATTTATTAATCGATCTAACTTAAATAATACATGAAAAAAATAATCGGTTTTATGTTTATCTCTTTAGTTTTGCTTCAATTAATCTCTGCCGTTTCTGATAAAGAGATGAATATTATACTAAAAGAGCAACTAGGATTGAGTAAACAAGAGATTCTTAAATCTTCATATATAAAAACAGATTTTGAATTAAAAAAGGATGGAGTATTATATTCTGCTAAGCAAGAAGTAACATTTCCATATGGTGAGGGTGTAATCATATTTTACTTACCTGAAGGGATGCGTTATAAGAGTTTAGAAGTGTATGATTTAAAAACAAGGGATAAAGATAGGTTAGTGAGAATTTCTAATTATTCAAAGTTGCAAGATAATTGTTCCGGAAAGTATGCTATTAATTTTATTCAAAATTCTTCTACGATTATCGTTTGCCCGTCAATTCATGATAAAGAAGTAGAAATAGGGATTGAAGCATTATTGTATAATCAAGAAGTCCCAAAAGAATACAAAAAAACAGCAGACTATTATTTTTATTTTAAAGACTTTGTCCTACCGGGAAAGGGCTATGTAACAGATAATTTTGAAGTGGATATTTGTGTTTCTGCAGACGAAACAGAGATATTAATAAACCTGAAACCAGAAGACATAAATTGTTCTAAACTCAAAGGATTTAATCCTTATTTTATTAATAATGGTGCCTGTTGTGGGGGGCACCCAAAAGTAGAGGAACAATCTCTTCATTTCAATATAGGAATAACCGGCAAAGATAGATACAAGGAGGAATTAAGAACTCAAATAAATTACGGAGTTATCTGGGTGGCAATTATTTCTATTATTGTTGCAATGTTTCAAAATGTATTAAGCAATGCGGGAAAATTTATTTACAGAACGATAATATGTCCAATAATAAAGTTTTAAACTACTAATCTAATTATGAACAATAATTTTGTAGAACATAAATGTGGGAGGGGGTCTTATTACAGCAAGCGGTTCTATAACCGCATCCGCAACTACCTTACAACCAAAAGTGGAAAGAAAGACCAGATTCTCCCATAAATTGTAAGATAATATATGCGCTGCCCGGAACTTAAACACGAGAGCACCAAAGTTTCTCTCGTGCTCTCTCCTTATGATTAAAGTTCATAGTCTGTTTATGGACAACTGACTTGATTATATGGCGTTTTTGTCAGTTCTCCAGATAGATAAATGACTGCCGAATGTAACAAAGTTAAGTCATTTATCTATATCACTGCAATTCCCGGCATTTTGCAATGCCGAAATGCGCTGCCCGGGAATTGAACCCGGTTCACCTCGTCTTTGCTGTTCTTCTTTCCAATAACATGATTTTATCCTTAAAGTTTCCTTCGCTTGAAATCCTTTCCCATTAAAAGGAAGGTAGTGCCGAACGAGTTCGCGAGTGTTTCTTTTTTATTATTCTCGAGCGAACTCGTGAGCAAGTAGGAAAACTTGGTTTCCTTCGCTTTTGGGAACCTCTATATTAGTTTCTTTGAGCACCGAACTTTCTTTTCTAAAGAAAGTTGGGCATCGTTTTCTTTGGAAACATCTATTTTAGTTTCTTTGAGCACCGAACTTTCTTTTCTAAAGAAAGTTGGGGATTGGCAACGAGGTATTCTACCGGTAAACTAGCGGCGCCAGATATGGATATATCTAATTAAAGATGTTTAAAAATATTGCTAAAGTTTAAAAAATTACTTCTTCTTGATAATATTGTTCCAGATTAGCGCAAATATCCATCCCAATATATAACCAAAGATAAATGTTACAATCACAAGAAGGATAGAATTCATAAAACTGAAAGCAGTTATTCTCAAGACAGGTTCAATAGAATGCAGGACAAAAATCCAATCCATGAACTGCTGCAAGCTTTCTGATGCAATCGCAACGCACAAAGCCCAGACTGCATGGATTACTGCAAATAATATTCCTATAATTAAGCCAGTCCTATTTTTGTTCATCATTTTTACCTCCTTTTGATTATGTATAACTGCGTTGATTATGTTGCATTGTTTCGCAGTTATACAGATAGAGAATTGCCAGATAAATGTCATACAAGCTACGCAGTTCTCTATATTAAATCAATTACATACCTAAAAACTTAAACAAATTGTATATCAAAAATGCAGGCCAGACAATCGCTTTCAATATTCCAAAAACTCCAATCCAAAAGCCTGTTGCAGTTGAAAGATAATAAACTAAAGCCCCAATAAAGCCCAGCCCATAAACTGCTCCGCCACAGCCATGACAACGTCCAATCCCGCAAGTTTTTTCTTTTTTAAAATTTTTCATTATATCACACCTCCTTTATTTTCTTGCATAATATATAGTTGCGGATTTATAAACTTAGCGATATGGCCCATGGAGGGATCGAACCTCCGTCATCTCGGTGTAAACGAGAGGGTCTGCCATTAGCCTAATGGGCCAACTCTTTATAGAGACAAAACAGACTTTTTAAAATTTGGCATTCGCTTCAATTTGAACTAACAAGAAGATTTATATATACCTTATTTTTTCTCTAATTATGAGTGAAAACAATTCTAAAGAAAATAAGGAAAACCTCGCAGAAGAAGTAAAAGACATAAGTATGGATTATAAAAATAAGAAACTTCCTGTTGAGATGGATGAAAAAGTCAAAGAAGAGATGGAAAAAACAAGAAAAGAGCTGGAAAACATTAAAAAATGGATTGTTAAAAAATATCCATTTACAATGGCTCTCGGAATAATCCCTCCCCAAGCATCAGAAAAAATAGAAGAGGAAGAGCAAGTCCCAATTGAAGACGCAAAGAAAAAACCCATGCATCTCGCGATGATAATCCCTGAAGAAAATTTCAAGGAAATAACAAAAATAAAAGCAGAAGTTATTAAAGAAATAAAAGAACTAAAACAAAATATCTGGGTACATATTAAAACTCCGGTAGATGTCTGGAATTACTGCTTGGATGCAAAATATGACATTGTTTCAGCAATATCCATGTGCTTCCCGTTATATGACAAGGGATTCTTAGGAAGCATGAGAGTTTCAGAAATACACAAATCAATGGTATTGAGAAAATTTGAAAAATACATCGTCAGCTATGTCATCGCTGGCTCAATGGTAAGAGGAGATGCAACAAAAACTTCTGATGTAGATGTATTCTGTGTCATAGATGATACTGATGTAAAAAGAATGCCCCGCCTTGAACTAAAAGAAAAATTAAGAAATATTATCTATCAGTATATTTTTGAGGCGAGCGAGCTAGCAGGAGTAAAAAACAAGCTTAATGTCCAAGTTTATATTCTGACTGAATTCTGGGAGTCTGTTAAAGATGCTCATCCGGTTATTTTCACATTTTTGAGAGACGGAGTTCCATTATATGATAGAGGAACTTTCATGCCCTGGAAATTATTGCTAAAAATGGGAAAGCTGAAACCCAGCCCAGAAGCAATAGATATGTTTATGTCTATGGGAGACAAAGTTAGTATAAATGTAAAAAGAACTCTTGTTGATTTAGTGATAGTAGATATTTATTGGGGAGTTTTGACTCCTGCTCAAGCATTATTAATGTTATATGGATTGCCTCCTCCAACAACAAAAGAAGCTCCAAAAGTATTCAGAGAGGTGTTTGTTGAAAAAGAAAAGCTGCTGGAAAAGAAATATGCAGATATCCTTGAGAGAATAATAAAAACATACAAAGATTATGAGCATGAAAAAATTAAGGAAATTTCAGGGGCAGAAGTGGACAAATTCCTAAAAGATGCCGAAGACTTCCTAAAAAGATTAAAAGAATTAAGAGAGCAGATTGAAAAACAGACCGGAGAAAAAACAATTGAACAAATTTATTCAGATGTTTTCAATCTTTTAAAAATAATAACTGGAAAGAAGTCAGAGAAAGATATTCTTGCAGAATTTGAAAAAAGTTTTATTAAAAAAGGAAGATTCCCCGAAGCATATATCAAATTAATAAAAGATATAATCGGTGCAAAACAAAATTTCAAAAAAAATAAGACTACTAAACATGAGATAGAAAATGCAAGAAAGAATTCCTCTCTATTAATAAACAGCCTGATTGAATTTAATCAAAGGTGCGATTTAATAGGGCTGCAAAAAACAAGGATGAAGCTAAAAACAAAAGAAAAGACATACGAGCTGATACTGACAAATAAATTATGTTTCCTTATTGACAATGGAAAAATAGAGAAAATAACCGCAGAGTCAGGAAAAATAGAAGATTCAAATGCAGAAGAGCTTACAAAATCTTTGGCAGAACAGGAAAGAAAAACAGAGGTAGAAATAAGCGAAAGGATAATGGAAATAATAAGGAAAAAAATAGGCAGTTTTGACATAATTTTATAAATAGAAACTCTTTTAAACCATATTCTTTAATAATTAGTGATTAAAATGAAAGGGACAGTAGAACAATTCAGGCGGGGAAGGCATAGGATACACGAAAAACACTTTGTTCTAGATTTATCTTCAAAAAACAGGGAAGAAGCCAAAAAGCTGGTTGGCAGGATTGTTTCATGGAAAAGCCCTGCTGGAAAAGAAATAAGAGGAAAAATTTCCTCTGCTCACGGCAATAAAGGAAGAGTTAGAGCAATATTTGAAAGAGGATTGCCTGGCCAGTCAGTAGGAACAGAAATTACTTTAATAGAAGATATGAAAGAAACCAAAATAAAACCAAAAAAAGAAGAATAAAATGGCACTAAGAAAAGCACTATCATACAGCAAAAAATACACCCGCCCGTATACTAGAAGAAGCAGTGTAAAAAGCAAGTCATATATTAAAACCGTTCCTAATCAAAAAATTCCAAAGTTTAAAATGGGGCAGGCTAAAGAGTATGATGCAGGAAAATTAAAATTTGTATTAAAAGTTCTTTCTGGCGGAGATATACTCATGAGGGACAATGCCATTGAATCCGCAAGGCAGTATATTCATAAAGAACTTGAAGAAAACATTTTAGGGGGGCAGTATTATTTTGCAGTCATGGTTTATCCACATCATATTTTAAGAGAAAATAAAATGTTGACAGGAGCAGGTGCAGATAGAATGCAGACAGGAATGCAGCTCTCTTTTGGAGCAACAATAGGAAGAGCCGCAATAATAAAAGCAGGACAGCCAGTATTCACACTGGCATTTGCAGACGAAAAATCAAGAAGAATCGCTACTTCTATTGTTCAAAAAATAAAATCAAAGCTCCCAGGTCATATCCGATTTTTAATGGAACAGCTAAAATAATAACTTATTCAAAAATTCTTTCGGAGAGACTATTTTAATCCCCTGAAATTCTTTTAAATTCAAAAGATGATTGTCCTGGCTTATAATAAAATCAACTTTCCCTTCAATCGCACATTCTATAATCTTATTATCGTCTGGATCGTCTTTTATTATTTCAATTTTGGTTTTTGGCTCAACGATTGTTGAAATGTGAGTTATTGTTTCTATTGTTCTTCGCATGTCAAGAACCATACAATAAATTATATGGTGTATTTGGTTCTTGATCACCCTAAAATTGCACGAAATAAACAGCAATTTTTTGGTGTCAAGATTTTTATCAGCTATTTTATCTTGAATCTCTTTATACATCAAAACTTTAGAAAATTCTTCAATTATTTCCTTGGAAATTATAAGCTCCAATTCTTGATTTTCAACTTTTCTCATTATAGAATCTGAAGAACCTAACCAAAAGGTAGAAGAAATCAAGACATTAGTATCTAAAGTAATTCTCATTTTTTTGCTTTTTTGTCAACTCTAAACCTATGGATAATTCCAGCAACATCTTCCTCTTTCAATCCTGACTTTCTTGCAGCATCTTTTAAAGGTTTAGTTGCCTCCTCAAAAGTCTGCATATTAACCTTTTTGACAATTAAAGAATCATTACTCAATACAAACAAGACCTTGCTTCCATCTTTTAATCCCATTTCTTCTCTTATATCATTAGGAATACAAACCTGCCCCCTTGAGCTTACAGTTGCCATTTCAATTTTTTCTGCCATGTTTATGATTATAAGTTTAATCTTATTTATAAGATATATCTTATTTATAAAATTTTCTATACCTCAAAAAACATAAATTTATAATTAGAATATAAATCAACTAACCATGGAATACTTTTTTTTATTAGGAAGAAATCCCGAACTATCAATAGCAGAGATATTTTCATATTTGGAAAAAGAAGGAATAAAGCCTGTTTCTTTCTCTTTAAAAGAAAATAGCCTGATTATCACAGCAGAAAAAGAGATTAATGTAAAAGACGCAGTCAACTCCTTAGGCGGGACAATAGCATTGGGAAAAGTTATGTTTTCAGGAAACATCGATAACATTATAAGTGAGATAGACAAAAAAGAGATATATTATGGAGAAAAAATAAAGTTTACTTACTCTATAATTAATTTTGCAGATGAAGAAGAGCATGAAGAGGTTTATTCAGTTATAAAAGAAAAATTCAAGGCTGAAAAGCTGAAAGCCAGATATAGAAATATAAGAGGGAATGTAAGAATGCAGGATAACACTATATCAAAAAAGGGCAGTCCTACAAAAATAAACTCCAAAGATATTACTTATTTCTTGATAAGAAAAGATAAACTTTATTTTGGAACTTTTGAAAAATCTTACAGCCCAAAAGAAAATGAAAAAAGGGATATGTCCAAGCCAGAAAGAAGAGAAGAGCTGGCAATTTCTCCTCGGCTTGCAAGAGTGCTTATCACTCTCTCTCAAGTCAAAAAAGGAGAAACTCTTCTTGATTTATTTTGCGGAGTAGGAGTAATACTTCAAGAAGCTATCCTGCAGGATATAGAAGCAATAGGAGTAGATATAAATCGGGATGCAGTAATCAGTGCAAGAAGCAATATTAAATGGCTCAAAGCTAACTACAAAATAAAAGCAGACGCAAGAGTAATAAATTCAGATTCAAAAAAAGTGTTTTTAAGAGGAATAGATGGCATTGCAACAGAACCCTCTTTAGGAAGAATACTCAAATTTCTTCCAAATCAGGAAGAAGCTGTAGCAATAATAGAAAAATTTGAAGATTTAATAATTCAAGTTTTAAAGAACTCCTGCGAATTTTTGCAAAAAGGAAAAAAAGTAGCATTTACCTCCCCCCTCGTAAAAACAAAGCTGGGGAGAATGTCCTGCAATATAGATACGATATGCAAAAATACAGGGCTAAAAGTGCATAAATTCGCAGAAAATAAGTCAATTAAATTTCCGATAAAAGATTTCAGGGAAGACCAGATAATAGGAAGAGAATTTTATGTCCTGGAAAAAATTTAGCATAAAGATAAACTTTATTAACTTAATTTTTCTATTATCCTTATGAAAAAACTGAGGTTTTTACCTGTCAGGAATACTTCATATTCCTGAACACTCTCAGAAATTAAAAATTTCTGAAGTCATTAAATTTTATAATAGGAAAAAATTTAAGATGAAAAAAGAAGTGAAGATAGAAGAAAAATACATAAGATGGTTTTCTGCCCTTTCTATACGAGATGTAAAATTTGTAGGGGGAAAAGCTGCAAATCTCGGAGAGATGTATAACCTCGGACTGCCTGTTCCGCCTGGCTTCGCACTAACCGCTCAGGCTTATTCTTATTTTTTAGATGCAAGCAAGATAAAAGAAAAGATATACGAAATCATAAACAGCATAGAAATAGAAAATACAAAAGAGCTGGAAATAGCAGCAGAAAAAATAAGAAAAATAATCGAAAATTCTCCGCTTCCCAAAGATATGGAAGAAGAGATACTTGAAGCCTATGAATCTTTAAGCATAGACAAAAGCCTGATAAATAATGTTTCTTCAAATGTTCTCTCAATACTCAAATTGCAGGAGCCCGCTTTTGTCGCAGTTCGCTCTTCTGCAACATCCGAGGATTCTTCGCAGGCAAGCTTCGCAGGACAGCAGGAAAGTTTTCTAAATGTAAAAGGAAGAGAAAACCTGATTATCCACATAAAAAAATGTTTTGCCTCGCTTTTTACAGCAAGAAGCATCTATTATCGTGTTAAAAAAAATTTCAGGCATGAAGATGTTTTAATTGCAGTAGTAGTGCAGGCAATGATAAACTCAAACAAGTCAGGAGTGATATTCTCCAAAAACCCTCTTGGAAATCAGGAGGAAATTATAATTGAAGCTGTCTTTGGGCTGGGAGAGGGCATAGTTTCAGGAAAAATAGAGCCAGACCACTATGTTGTTTCGCGAAATTTGGAAATACTAAGCAAAAAAACAGCAGAAAAAAAGATTGCCCTGACAAGAGACAGCTCTGGAAAAAATGAAACAATAAAACTGACAGAAGAAAGAAGCAATTCGCAAGTCTTGACAGAATATGAAATAAAAAAACTAGCAGACTATTCCATAAAACTGGAAACTCACTATAACTCTCCTCAAGATATTGAATTTGCAATTGACTCCGGAAATATTTATATTGTTCAGACAAGACCAATAACAACATTAAATACTGAAAAAGAGGCAGAAGAAATCAGCGGAAACTCTCTATTCACAGGGCAGTCTGCCTCTCCAGGAATAGGCATAGGCAAAGTAAAAATAATTACAACAATGAATGATTTGGAAAAAGTGAGAAAAGGCGATATTCTTGTTACAGAAATGACAAATCCCGACATGGTAGTAGCTATGCAAAAATGTGCTGCAATTGTAACAGATGAAGGCGGAATGACAAGCCACGCCGCAATTGTTTCAAGAGAGATGGGAATTCCTGCTGTCGTAGGAACTAAAATAGCCACTAAAAAGCTGAAAGATGAGCAAATAATCACAGTTGATGGTTTTAAAGGAATAATTTATGAGGGGGATGTAAAAACTCTTAAATCTGAAAAAATAGAAATCCTGCCTATAGAAGAAACAAAAACAAAAATAAAAGTTATAATAGATTTGCCAAATTTTGCAGAGAGAGCAGCAAAAACTAACTGCAAAGATGTCGGGCTGACAAGACTAGAAGGGATAATCGCAGAATCAGGGAAACACCCATTTTATTTTATAAAACAAAGCAGAATAAAAGACTATGAGGAATTAATTTATTCTGGAATTAAAAAGATAGCTGAACACTTTCAGGAGTTATGGATAAGAACTTCGGATATAAGAAGCGATGAATACAGAAATTTAGAGGGTTCACCTGAAAAAATAGAGCTCAACCCAATGTTAGGAATGCATGGAATAAGATTTTCCCTAAAATATCCTGAAATAATAAAAGCAGAGATAAGAGCAATGTCAAGAATAAAAGGCAAAACAATAGGCATAATGATTCCCCAGCTTATTTCTATATCAGAGTTAAAAGAGCTTAAAAAAATAATGAGCGGGTTAAATGCAGAGCTAAAGCTTGGAGTCATGATAGAAACCCCTGCAGCAGTCCAGATAATAAGTGAGCTATGCAATGAAAGAATAAAATTCATCAGCTTCGGAACTAATGATTTAACCCAATACACCCTTGCCATAGACAGAGGAAATGAAGATATCCAGTATTTATACAATGAAATGCATCCTGCTATTTTGAGCCAGCTTAAAGAAGTAATAAAAATATGCAAAAAACATAATGTAGAAACAAGCATCTGCGGCCAGTCAGCCAGCAATAAAGAGATGGCTGAATTTTTAGTCAAAAATGGGATAGACTCGCTTTCAGTCAATGCAGATAAAGCAAGAGAAATCAGCTTATTAGTGAAAGGTTTAGAAGATAAGGGATTAAAGGGAATAGAATTAAAAGAAAATATTGAGGAAAAAAGAGAAACTGAAAATAAAAAACAGGAAGAAATAATAGAAAAGCAAATAACTCCAGAAAAACCCGCAGAAGAAGAAAACAAAACTGATAAAAAGCAAAAATACAAGATTAACTGCTCTGAATGTAAAAAAGAAACAGAAGTCCCATTCAAGCCAGACGGAATACGTCCTGTTTATTGCAGAGAATGCTTTGACAAAAATAAGCTTAATAAAAACAAAAGCCAAAAAACAAAGATAGAAGAAGAGAAAAAACAGGAGAATATTCCAGAAATTCCAGAAGCAGGAATAGAAATTGATATTTTTTCCAGCCAAATTCAGGCAGATGCCAGAAAAGAAGGGAACAAAGAAGAAAAACCAGAAGAAAAAATAATAGAAGAAAATAAAGATAAGAAAGAAGAAGTATTCTACACGCCAGAATCAGAAAAAATAATAGAAGAAGAGAAAAAGATACTAGATATATTTTGAGGGATATATTGTGCAGGGTTGCATCTCAAATAATTCTCTAAAAAACCGAAAAGCTTATAAATAAGATAATCTTATAAATAAGATAATCTTACCAATCATATAAACTTACAGAGTTAAAAATGGAAAATATTGAAATAACAAGTATAAGTTCAAGGGGGCAGATAGTTATACCTCAAAGTTTAAGAAATAGGCTTAGAATACATGAAGGAGAAAAATTTATAGTTATTGGAGAAGATAATACTATTATTTTAAAGAAACTAGAAATGCCTTCTTTTAGCGGAGTAGATAAGTTGTTAAAGAAAACAAGAGAGTTCGCAAAAAATAAAGGATTAAAAGAAGCAGACATTTCTGAAGCTATAATCGAAGCAAGAAAAAAATGAGAGTAGTCTTAGACACAAATGTATTTATTTCGGGAATATTCTGGGAAAGAAATTTTTGCTCTCAAATCATTGACAAATGGAGAAAAGGGGCTTTTCAATTAGTAAATTCTATCAAGCTTATTGAGGAATTAGTAAAGACTTTTAGAAGTTTTAAGATTTCTATGCCTGAAGATATGATAGAAGAATGGAAGAACAGTATCATAGAAAATTCAATTATGGTTGATCCAATTATGGCTATAAAAGCAGTAAAAGACGACCCAGAAGATGACAAATTTATAGAAGCGGCGGTTTATGGAGAAGCAGATTTCATTGTAAGCCAAGATAAACATTTATTAAATCTAAGAGAATACAATAAAATCAAGATTTTAAAGCCAGAAGAAGCTGTTTTGATTTTTTAGGGTTTAGCAACTCTCTGTAAGACTTTAAAAAATCAGCAAAAAATTTTTACCACTATACAAAATCCACAAAATAAATTCGGATATTTAATGTTATATTATAGTATATATCACAATATATACATCCTAATATATATAATATAAAGTATATTTATTAATATATATTTCGCAGTATTATTTATAGTTTTATCACACCGCTTATTTATGTTACTCCTAGTAAGATACAACAAAACCGAAAGATTTATATACCCCCTTATCTTATATATTTTAATAAAATTAAATAAATAATTAAATAAAAACAGGAAAAATAAAAAAATGACAGCAACATTCGATGATTTCAAAAGCTATATGAAGGACTATGCAGATACAGTTCAGTTTACTTCTCAGTTTGAAGAAACTTCAAAACAAGCCGAAATTGCAAAAAGTTTAGATGCCACAGTAGAAAGGGAGACTGAAGATTCTACTCCTTTATTTTACGATGCAAACGACCCTAGATATAAACAAGCAGAAAAAGGTAAAAAATTAGCAGGATTATATGAAAAAAGAACAGCTCAAAAGATAAAAACAGATTTAGGGGTTATAGTAAATTCACTTGATTCTAAAAAGTTATTGGCTTTGCTGGTGAGTCAATCAAAACTTATAAAAAGCGATAATGCAGATTTATCAAAATTAGTTACAGATTACAGAATGTATGCAGATTACAGCCAGAGAGAAAATCCAGATGCTCAAAAAAACCCAGAAATGAAAAAAAGAATTGATGAAGCCGAAGAAAAAGTAGAAGAAAGCTATACTGCCCATAAAGAAAAGATCAAAGAAGGAATAATAAACAGAACGGGAGATAACGAACTAGCTGAAACTTGGGTAGACTTACTTTCAGCATTCCCCCAGCATAGACAAAAATTTATTGATGACAGTAAAAAAATGACAAGAAAAAGATTGTCAGATATTACTGAAAATCAAAAAGATGTAGTCTTAGCACACATAACCAAAGCATTGGAAACTGCAAAAGATAAAGAATATGTCGATTTTGGAAATATGGCATATAATCTTGCTAAATAGGCAAAGAAAAAGTAAATTATTTATGTTCAATTATCTCTCTTACTAGCCGTATCATTTCCTGAGTGAACTTTTCAACTTTATCTCTCCACTCATCAATATCATTGCCCTTTATCTCGACTAAATCTCCGTGAATGATATGTTTATGCAAAACATACAAATCCCTGCACATAGAAACATACCCAATTCTTAACTTTCCTGTATCAACAAAAATTTCTTTCAGCATAATAGGAATCTGTTCAGGGCTGGGAGGAACTTGCTTGGCAGCCATAAGCGCAGCATGAGCAGAATCCACACTCGCCCAATATAAACCCTCAATTGAGCTTAAAACAGCACCCCTGCTTCTCGCAAGATGTCCTGGAGTTCTCTGTAAAGCATTATAAATTGCTTCAGGAGTAGAGCGTATTTTTCCCTGTTCCAGCAAAATCTTTTGAGGTGTAAAAAATCCCCCAAAATCAATCAACGGCTCTCCAAACCTAAGCATATTAATAACTACAGGATCGCCTCTCATCAAATCCTGCCACCAGTTAGTCAGCTTGACACTATTAATATGGAGCTCTTTTTTATACGGATTAGCTCTTATTATTTTTCCCAGCTCCTCTCTATACCATGCAATTAGCTCCTGATCCCATTGAACAGAAGCGTCATCAATCACAATCACAATATCAATATCACTTCCAGAAACCGCACTATTCTTAGCCTGGCTTCCAAATAAAAATACGCTCTTGATAATCTTGTCAAATTTTTGATACACCTTTGCCGCAAAATCTAAAGCAATCTCTTTCTCATCTATCAAATTAAGAGTTGGAAATCTCTTAATAGGAATTTTCTTTTTTTTATCACCCATTTTCTTCTATCTCTAATAATTTTAAGTTTATAAATATTACCTAAACGCACCTGTGGACAATGACAAAAATAAGCACATAAATAGAGTTTATTTCACAAAAAAGAACTTAAGCTCTTCATCAACTTTCTTTTCTATCACATCTCCAGAAATCAAAATGTCGGGATATCTTATTTTTAATCGATTAGCTATTTTGTTCACAACTTTAATTCTTATAATTTTTTGGTCTTCTTCATCAATACCTGCCTTGTCTATTTTCTTTATAGATTGCCCTCGATACTCAATTTCTTCTTTTTCTAAATGATTTAGAGACTCTGGCTTATTAGTATATTCTATTAATAGCTCATGAAGAATAGTTTTGGAGATGCTGTTGCTTATGCTTTCTATATCACTATTTTTTCCCATTTCGCCTCATTTATTTTGTTTAATGTTTCCCTGTTTATTTTATTTAAATAGTTTATAGCTATCTTTTTTTCTAATTCCGATGCTTTATTTTCCTTTAATGCAGTTATTAAATTCCTTCCTAACTCTTCTATTAAATAGTTAGACAATATAAAATTGTCGATTATCTTTGCTAACGCTAATTTTATCAGCCAGGTGTTCCTTATACAATTATATATCTCTTCGCCAGACGGGTGAGGAGTGTCTAGCTCACTCCAATCCAATTTCATTTTTATGTTAATTTTAGGCAGTTCTATTTTTTTTGGGATACACAAAGAACCATATATAATTTTGCTGTCTTTAAGCTGGTATATTAAAGATAAGTTTGAGGAATAGACATTTTTAAAAGTTTTTTCATCTATAATTTGAATATCTAATTTTAATCCCAATAACCTCGCTTTTTCTTCTAAGTTTTTTATTAAGCTTATTTTTTCCCATTTATCTTTCCATAATTTTCTTTTCAAAAATATTAAAATATCTATATCTTTATATTCCAGATAGTTAGTTTGTATTGCCGAGCCGTACAAAAATATTGCCTTAACACTCTTAATATTATCCAGCACAATATTTACTATCTTTTTTTCTATAACCCTTGATTTTGGGACATATTCTATTCTTCTCAAAATATTTTTTTTGCTTAGTTCTTCAATTTGCTGTAATTTTGGCCTTATAGACACGCTTAAATAAAAAGAATCCTGCTTTGTCAGCTTTTTATTGTTCAGTTTTTTCTCTATTACTTTTTGCTCTGTTTCTGTTAATATTGAAGGGTTTATCATATTATATCCCCAGATAAGTAGTATATAAACTTTTCTAATATGGAATTATACTCCAACAAAACAAAAAACGAAACAATAAAAATATTCACTAATCAATAGGAGCACCGGAAACTCTTGACTGCTTACCAGGAATTTGCCCCCCTAACTCTGTTGGAAGAGAGGAAAACCCTCCCCCATAAAGTGAAAAATGCTGTTCAGGCATATATGCAGACGGAAAAGCAAAATAATTTCCATAGGTATTTGCTGCCTGATTCCAATAAGGCCCTCCGCTTCCATAAACAGGCGAGCCAAATGCTTCTAAACTCTGCGCAAATGGCGGACTTTTCATATGCTGCCACCAATTCCCAGCTTCAATAATTTTTTTGGCATCTACTCCTGCTTTTCCCAATTTTTCCATAACCTCTTTTATAGGAACATTTCCCATTCCCATCGGCAGTTCAGTATGCTCCATTCCAAAATTATCAGAAAGATGAACATGCTTGACAAATGGTGCAATAATCCCCGCCTCCTTAATTACATCTTCTTTTGTATATCCAAATTTTCTTATCATGTTAATATGCCCCACATCCCATGTCGCGCCTATAGTTTTTTCAGCAATTTTATTTGCCTGCTCCTTGGACATTCCTTTTTTATCAATGAGCTGTTCTGCAAATTTCTTTCTCGACTCTTCTATTAATCCTTTCAAGTCTTCTGCTCTGCTCAACCCAGAGCCAGCAGGAGGATTTTCAATACTTATAATAGGAGCCTTGTCTTTATATTTTTCATAAGAATACAACGCAGCATTTGCAAAAGAATCTGCAGATTTATCAATTAAAAATCCAGTTAATGGTTGATAAATTTGCGGGGCGCTTATATTCCCTAAAACTTTAACACCTTCCTGAATTATTTCTGCAAATTCTTTTAATTTGGCAGGATTCTTCTCTATTCCATTCCCCTCTTTTACCACTTTTTCTATTTTAGTTTTGTAACTATCAAGTTTCTGCAGGTTCTTCTTCCCTTCATCGCTGTTATTTTTAATAGATACAGAATAAGCAGTATTATACAACTCCCGCAGATTTTTATAAGCATCTCTTAAAAAAAGTGCCGCATGGTCTGTCCTCTTAAATTGCTCGTCCATCATATTTTTAATATCATCAGGAAGTTTTTCAAATTCCTGTGGATTTGTCCTGCTTTCAGCATACGCCTTAAAATAATTATCATACCTCTCCTTTAATTCCTTATCATTAGAAATAGATTCTTTCAGCTGTCTTGGGGGTTCAATATTTTCCTCTCCTCTTAGAGCATAAAAAGCAACCTGTCCTACACTCTCTGCCCAGGCATCCTCATTTATTCTCTTTACTTCATTATCAACTTCAAATTTCCCCTCCTGCCCTGGAAAATATCTCTCTTTCTCTTTCAACTGTTTAATCTCGCCAGTTCTAGGATCTACAATCAGCGCAGATTTTGTAACCTGCTCCTCTCCAATCTTAACCTTTTCTTCTGTTGCAGGCAACGCAACAGTTGAATGAAAAGTAACAGGCATCCCCCCATTAGGGCTTAACTCATGTGCTCTTTCTAATGTAGATTTAAGCTGATTTTCAGATGCTGCCCTATTAGTCTCGCTCCATCCCTCTCGAGTATACCCTGAAGCTTCAATTAATGGTCCGTGCAAAGTTGTAGCAACTCCAGTCAGCTTGCTCAATTTATTCAATTCAGCCAGATGCTGTTTAGGAATAGAATCAAAAACATCCTGCTGTAATCCCTCTATCTCCATAGTCTTAATTCCAACATTAAGCTTGTTAGAAAATTCCTGCAGCTGCAGTGCAGTTCTCGGATCAGTAGACATCCCAAATTCGCCTGCCTGCATTCTATATCCAGTAAAAACTCCGTTATATTTTTCCCCTCCATAATTAGGGTCTAGACTATAGGGTGTTCCAGGATGAAAATATTCGTATGCCATGTTCCTCTTTTCTGTATTTAATAAACTCTATTTTTTAAATGTTTAGTAAACCTGCCTTTTCTTTTCTTCTTCAACTTTCTTAATTTCAGGAGTTTCATATTTCCTGTCTTCCTCTCTTATCCCCCATGTATTTGCAGTGTCCAGCCTGTTTCCCTCTACCTTTCTTAAATCATTAACAGCCAAACTCTCTCTGGAATCAAATCCCGCAGGTTTTATGTCATCTCTTTTCATATCATATTTTGCATCAGAATATTGTTTTTTAGCTGAATGATAGTCCAGCCCTTTATCTTCCTCGCCAGAAGACGGAGCGTCTGCAACTTCTGTTTCAAGATTTCCGCCCTGTGTTTTTCCAGTATGCCTCAATCCTCCGCGAACTCTTCTTCCTGAAATAAATTCTCCATCATCTTCAAATTCGTCAAACTCATCAAAAAAATCTTCATCATCTTCATTTTTTTTCTTTTCCTCTTTTTTAACTTCTTTAAACTGGGAATTAACCCTCTCGCTTATTATCTTTATATCTTCTTTCTTCTTTCCATTTCCAGTTTTATCTTTCTCATCTTTTCCCATTTTAATAAATCCTAAGATTTTTAAAAGCCAGAAAATTCCTAATTTTCTGGATGTCAGAAATGCTATTTGTTTTATGCATTTCTGAACAGTCTAAATTCATACTATCTAAGTATGAATTTTTGCTATTAAAATTTCTGTTTAGGAGGTATAAATTTTAATATTCATTTTAAGCAAATAGAGATATATAAAATTATTGTTCTGTAAATTCAAATCTTAAAAATATCTTTCCAGCCGACTCTTCTCAACTCTGGCTCAAATTCAATTGCAGGATGAGACTGCATTCCATGCGCTTTCTTATAAACATCAAATAGAGTAAAGCATTTATCCTTGGCATCTGCCTCTGCATACGCCCTCAATATGCTCTCCAAATAATTATCCGGATTAACTTTCTTAATTTCTTTTTTCTTTTCATCTTTCTTCTCCTTCTTATCCCCCAATCCCAGCAAAGCAACAAACGGGTTGACATCCTCGCTCTTTTCCTCTGCCTTTTTCTTTTTCTCTTCTTCCTCTTGTTTCAAAAAATAGCTGATATCTTCCTGAAGCTGTTTCAAACTTTCATCAGTCATCTCTTTTGCAAGAGCTAAAGATTCGCTGAGATCAGTTTCATCTAATCTTTTATTTAATAATGCGAGCTCTTCATCATTAAGTGCATAACCTCTGAAAGTTGCTTCTACTTTTCCCCCAAAAACATAATGCTGCCCGACTTTTTGCGGAATTCCCCTGAAATAAATATCAGCCAAAACACAATAATAATATTTTCTTTTCATCTTAGTTTTTAAAAATATTTCAGGAAGTCTTTTTCCCAATCCTACTGCCTCTTCTTTTGGGTCAATTGCTTTTTTAGAAAAAAGCGCAAGCTCAAAAATAACAGTGTTAAATGCAGTTACAAGCCCGGCATCTTTTGAATTTTTATTTTCAAGCTGTGCTGCAGCTCTCAAATATGGCTTTGCCCATTTAGTATACAGTTTCAGGGAATTAAGCTGATTTTTCAGATAAGTTCTTTCAATTTCATATCTTTTTATAAGCTCTTTTTCGCTTAGCTGTTTCCATAATAAAAATTCCTGTATTCTCGGCTGTAAAATTCTTTTAACTCTATCATTCAAATCAATATCTTTTCCGTCCTCTCCTTTTAATTTCTCATTTTGAGAAGCCATAAAAGCATCTCTCAAAGTAACAAAGCTTAAATTTCCAGATGAAAGAGCATTAATGCTTCCCTGCCCTCTCTTTATATCCACATTATCCATCCATATTTGTTTTAATGCCAGCATAGCCGCCTGCTGTTCATTTTTATCTTTTGACCTCGCTTTCTCATACTGGCTCAATCTCAACTGAAACTCTTTCAAATCATAAATAATATTTATCAAACTTTTAATCAGCACTCCATTTGTCTGAAGTATTTTCATTGCCTGATCCTGCATGATAGTTGCTTTCTGCCTCAATTCAGAAAAATGCCCGCTTCCCGGAGAGGAAGCAAAACTATCCACTAACTTTTCCGGCTTTCCTACTAATTCAGACATCTTATCTAATATCCAAAAATAAACAGGCTCGAGTGTTTCAGATGAAGAATCATAAACTATTTTCTGCTCCCATGATGGTCCTTTCTTCTTGCTATAAAACGGACTTATTTTAACAATCTCATTATTAATACTTTCTATTTCAGTTTTTACCTCTTTTTCTTCTTCTGCCATACAAATAGAGAGTATTGCCTGTTTTTAAATTTTGTCAAGAGCCCTGCTTTCTGCCAATGTTCCAAAAAACAAAAGGTTTAAAATGAACCTTTAGGAGGTTCCCAACTCTCGTGCTTTCAGCACAAGGAAGCAAGAGTGCATGAACCTTTAGGAAAGGTTCCCAAACTGAAACCTGTTTGTTCCAAAAAACAAAAGGTTTAAAACATATTCAGTATATAATATAATATGTGGTTCCAAAAAAAGAAGGTAATTGACTTTACAAAAACAAAACATCTTCCAATTCCAAAATCTTCCAGCCTGGCTAATCCAGATTACAAAGACTTGACTCCCCAATCCTCAAATGCAAATTCTTCCCCTTTAAGCTTTTTCAGCAATATTGCCTCTTCTGCAGAAGATTCCTCCTCAATGCCCTCTCAATCAGGAGATATCGAACTTAAGCATCTAAAAGTGAAGATTGAAGACGCAGAATACAAGCTTGAGAGCGTATATAAAAAGCTCAACAATATTCTAGACAGGCTGGACGTAGCAGAAAAAAAGATAGACAGAAACGATAGAAGAGACAGCGCGGTATAAAAAAGTGGAAAAGAAAACGAAATGTTTATAAGTTTGGGGATATAATTATATAAGAGGACAATTAAAAAAGAATGGTAACAGGATTATTTCACATAAGATTAAATTCAGATGAGGAGAATAAAGATTCTGGTTTTTATGCTCTAATTACTTCTGGAACTTCTATTGCCTGTTTAAAAAATGAGGAATTTATAATTCCTGCAGAGGCAGTTAATAAATTGAATGAGAAAAAAATTAAATACGAAATTGTCCCTGAAAAAAGAGGGATATCAAAAAAATGCGAAGAGAAACCTCAAAATGCCTCCGAAGTTAAGATATGAATTTTACCTCCCAACTTACTATAATGATCGAACACCAATAGAACCAAAAAAATATCGGCAAGTTAAAAATAAAATCGTTGAAAGGTTTGGGGCAATATCGACTCATCCTGCTACTGTTCAAGGAACATGGATAGATAAATCTTCAAATATAACTTATTTTGACAATTGTTGTAGATTTGAAATTTGTGTTGATAAAGATGATGAAAATGAAAAGTTTTTTGAGGAATTAAAAGACGAATTAAAAGAGATTTTCATGCAACGCGAAATTTACATGATTTTTACAGAAGTAAATATGGTATAATCTACAACTCTTACAAACATTTTACAAAAAAGAAATCTTTATTAATATCGCTTTTCTCTTATAAAAATGGAAGAAAAAAAGTGGGAAGAAAAAATACTGGCTTATAGTCTGGACAACGCAATCAAGCATGACGGAAAAGCGCAGGAAGGTAGCATTCTCGGGCATTTGTTTAAAGAGGGGCTGGACAAAGATGCTATTCCTGAAATTATGCCTCTAATAAAAAAGATAGTAAAAAAAGTCAATTCAATGAAAAAGGAAGCCAGATTAAAAGAATATTCCAAATTTGAGAAGCAATTTAAAAAAGCAGAAGAAGAAAAGAAAAATGAGAAAAAAGAGCTGCCAGAACTCCCTGATGCAGAAATAGGAAAAGTTGTAACAAGACTCGCTCCAGAACCTTCCAAATATAATCATCTAGGGCACGCTCTCTCTTTCCTGCTTAATTATGTTTACGCAAATAAATACAAGGGAAAATGCAAGTTAAGGTTTGAAGATACTAATCCTGAAAAAGTTTCTCAAGAATATGTTGATGCAATGATGAGCGATGTTATTGATTATTTAGGAATAAAAGTAGAAGGCATAAAATATGTTTCAGATGACATGAAAATTCTTTATGACTATGCAGAAAAGCTGATTGAGATGGAAGAAGCGTATATGTGTTTCTGCAAAAGAGAAACACTAAAAAAACTAAGAGAAGAAGGGAAAGAATGTCCCTGCAGAGAAATTGAAAAAGAAGAAAATAAAAAAGAATGGAAAAAATTCCTGGCAGGAAAATACATGAAAGGGCAGGCATGTTTGAGATTAAAAGGAGACATGACTGATAATAACTATGTAATGCGCGATCCAGTCTTGTTCCGAGCAGTTAAAGAACCCCATTACAGACATAAAGATAAATACAAAATCTGGCCAATGTACGACTTTTACAATCCAATTGAAGATAGCTTAATGCAAGTCACTCATATATTAAGAAGCAATGAATTTGAGCCGAGAGTAGAACTGCAGGATTATATTAAAAAGCTGCTGAATCTGAAAGAACAGACAATAGTTCAGTATGGAAGATTTAATGTAATAGGAACGACTACTAAAGGCAGAGAAATACGCGAACTAGTAGAATCAGGGGAATATACTGGCTGGGATGATATACGGCTGGCAACATTGCGCACATTAAAAAGAAGAGGAATAGTTAAAGAAGCATTCTATGAATTAGTCCAGCAAGTCGGCTTGTCCAAATATCAGGTTAATCTTGATTTCAATATGATTGCATCAGTTAACAGAAAGCTTATTGATTCTTCTTCAGACAGATATTTCTTTGTTGCTTCGCCTATAAAGCTGAAAATTAACAAGTTCCCAAAAATAAAAGAGATAGAAGTTAAAATTCATCCTGAAAAAGATAAAAAAAGAAAAGTAAAAATTCAGGATTTGTATATTTCAGAAGAGGATTATGAAAAAAACATAGGAAAAGAAATCAGGCTGATGCATCTTTTTAATCTCAAGTTAAATGCAGAGCATAATGCAGAGTTTACAGGGATGGAAAATAAAGATATTCCAAAAATACACTGGAATTCCAATTTTGTTAAAGCCAGAGTGCTAATGCCGGATGGAAAATGGAAAGACGGAATTGCAGAAGAAGCAGTTTCCAAATTAAAGATAGGAACAATAATCCAGTTCGAGAGATTTGGCTTTGTCCGCCTGGATAATATAAATTCAGCAGGCGAATACGAATTTTGGTTTACTCATCGATAGGTTTAAATAGGAATTACGAGTTATATTAAGATATATTCCCCGGTATGGTCTCATGGCAATACCGGGCAGTTTATAATATTTCTTTTATAATCTTGTTAACACAAATAGAACTATCAGAAATATTCTTTAAAGCGGCAGAAGAACTCCCTATAAAATAAGCATTCTCAACTTTCTTATTTAATTGTTTAATTTTGTCTATGGCGGGAACAAAATCTTCATCTCCGCTGACAATTATCGCCACATCATATAGATTTTCATAAGCCCCGCTGACAATATCTACAGCAAGATGAACATCGTCCCCCTTAACTTCATAAGCAATTACTTCTTTATTTTTCATGTATTTTCTAAGTTTAGACAATACCACATTGAACTTAGGAATTTCCCTTAACTGATTAAAAAATTTTTGTTGTTTCCAATATTTCTCAGGGTTTAAAGTTATGTCCAATGGAGCGTTATAATAGAAAACAGAAACAAGCAATCTTTCCCCACTTAAAATATTTATAAGTTTTTTAAAATTTATTTTTGGCGTGTTAAATCTCTTCAGACTATGATACAAATTGCTTCCATCAATAAAAATGGCAACTCTTTCCCTCTTTTTTTCTGCCATATAAGATGAAGAATAATAGTTTATTTAATTCTTTCTGCCATCAAAAAAGAAGTATCATCGATAGGTTTAAATATTCAAAAAATATATCATATTCAATAAAAAGTAATATTATATTTGAAAGGAGGTAGAAAATGTATAAAGAAAAAAAAGGTCTTTCAGCAGTTGTCATTACTATTCTGTTCGTTCTGCTGGGAATAATTGCAGTTGTCATAATTTGGGCTGCGATAAGATCCCAAATTAATACCGGAACATCTGAATCAACAAGGTTGGCTGATTGCATGAGAGCGGACGTTTCTGTTGAATCTGCTATAGAAAATATAGATGATGCTACTACTGCAGATGTTGTTGTAAGAAGGGGTTTAACATCTTCACAAATTGATAGTATAAAAATACTCATCGATGGAAGTGATAGTGGAGGAGATTTTGCAACTATACCTGCAGAGGGCGGGAAAACAACAAACACAATAGATGCAACAACAGTCAATAAAGTAAGTCTTCAGATAATTTTGCCAGGAAATGTAAGATGTCCTGCTTCAGCTGAAGTTCAGGTAACTTCTCCATTAGGCGAAGATACTACACCTGCAGCAACAGTATGTAATCCAACAACTGATTGTAAAACAGATGCAACAAAGCCAACTTGCAAAGTAGTAGATAGTGCGATTACTTGTGTATGTAGTCCTTTAAGCGGAACAGTAGCAGATTCTTGTCCAACTGGAAAAGTATGCCAATCAGATGTCTGTAAAATCAATACAGCAGGAACTGCTTGTGATGCAACTAACTTGTGTTCATCTGCATATACTTGCGAGAGCAGTGTTTGCAAAGCAAATGCTGGAACTGCATGTACCGCAGCTGGAAATGAATGTAAGACAGGATTAACCTGTAATGCACAAAATGTCTGTGCATAAAAATTATTTTATTTTTTTCTTTTTCTTTATTTTTTTACTACAGAAAGAACTATATCTCCTTAACCATGTAACTTCCTTCCAAATTATAACCCAACTTTCTATAATACTCCCTAACCCCCACACCAGAAATAACCGCAATCTTATTCACGCCCCATTTTCCTGCCTCTTTCTTAACTATTCTCTCTGCCTCTTTCATCAATCTCTTCCCTATCCCTGTATGCTGTATCTCTCCTCTCTCCCCAATAGCAGTCGTCTTTCCATAAACATGTATCTCTCTTATTAATGCAGAATTTTTCAATTCAGGAATCTCTTGTTCAGTGCTAAATCTCAATCTTAGCAATCCAAATAAAATATTATTTCTATTAACTGCCTGCAAAAATAGTTCTTTTCCATCACTAGAGAAATACTCTTTCTTCTTTATCTTAATTTCAAGATTAATTTTTTCATTTTTCCCTGCATCTCTTAAATTAAACCCTATCTCCCTAAACCTTATTTCATTAATTTTATTTCCATCTTTCTTTAATCTCTCCTCAACATCTTTTCTCAAATCAATTCTTATTGTTCCTGCACTAAGATAAACAGGAGGAATTTCTCTCATTATTCGCATAACTCTGCAATATTCAGGAATAATCTTCATTATTTTAACAAGCAGTATTTCTAACTGCTCTTTTGTATAGGGAGTATACTTTCCCTCATGATATAATTTTTCCAGTCCGCTTCCCTTAATAACCTGACAGGGATAAATTTTAAGCTGATCTGGCTTGAATCTTTCATCCTTAAACAACTTCTTAAACATCTTCAAATCTTTTTCTGGATTTGACCCTGGCAATCCAGGCATAATATGATAACCCACTTTAAAGCCAAAATTTTTCAGTCTTTTTGTTGCAGAAACAACCTCTTTCAGCATATGTCCTCTATTAACTTTTTTATAAATTTTATCATCTAAACACTGAACTCCCAGCTCTACTCTAGTACAACCAAAATCTAACATTCTTTTAATCTCTGTTTCAGAGCAAATATCCGGACGGGTTTCAATGCATAAAGCAACACACCTATGTTCTGCAGTTTCATTAATTCTTTTGGCTTCTTCCAAACTTCTGCTCTTCCTATCATTCAATGCATCATAACACTCTTTAATAAATTGATACTGATAATCAACAGGATAATCTAAAAAAGTTCCACCCATAACTATCAGCTCAATTTTATTAGTAGGATGATTCATCAGCTTGAAAGCTTTCAGTCTAGACTTTACCTGTTCTTTTGCAGAATATTCCAAAATTTTAGCTCTGATAACTGGCGGAGACAACGGAGTATAAGACTGCGGAACATCCAAGCTGGGGCAGTATAAGCAAGCTCCGTGCTTGCACTTCCTGGGATAACACATTACAGCAATAGGAGTAACCCCTGCCAGAGTTTTGCTCGGCTTTCTTATCTCATTGCTAGTTGGCAGTTTCATTGTATATATTAAAGAAAAATAATCTATTTAAAGCTAAATATTCAGATTAAATTATGAAACTAGGGATAATCGGAGGGAGCGGATTAGAAAATCCAGAAATACTAAAAGAAGCCAGAGAAATTGAAGTAGAAACTCCCTATGGATATACTTCTACAAAAATAATTACAGGAAAAATAGACAGCATGGAAGTTTATATCATCTCTCGCCACGGAAAAAAACACACTATTCCCCCATCTCAGGTTAATAACCGGGCAAATATCTATGCTCTAAAAAAAGTCGGATGTTCTCACATTATAGCAACAACTGCAGTAGGAAGCTTGAGAGAAGAAATAAAGAGGGGAGATTTTGTTGTCTTAAACGATTTTATTGATTTTACAAAGCAAAGAAAAGAAACTTTTTTTGAAGAATTTTCAGGAGGAAACGAAAATGCAAAACATACTGCTATGACTCGCCCATTTTCAGAAGAGTTAAGAGAAAAAATAATTAGGGCAGCAGAAGAGTTAAAGCTGAATTTTCACAAAAAAGGAGCAGTCGTAACAATAGAAGGTCCAAGATTTTCCACAATAGCAGAAAGCAATATGTTTAGATTATTAGGTGCAGATGTGATTAATATGTCAGTTGCTCCAGAAGCAATTCTCGCAAAAGAAGCAGGAATAGAATATGCTGCAATAGCCATGTCCACTGATTACGACTGCTGGAAACAGGATGAAGAGCCGGTTACCTGGGAGCAAATTTTAAAAATATTTAATGAAAACTCAGAAAAAATGAAAATGCTTCTTATAAAAATAATAGAAATGCTGTCAAGGAATGGTGAACCTCTCCGCAGCAAGCTGCGGAGCATCTTAGATAAACTCAAATAATTTTAACTGCTCTCCTTTTCTTCCCTGATTTTTTATGTATTCCCTGATGATGTCTGCATTAATCCCCTCCCCAACAGAAGCAACATAAC
>JACPLT010000028.1 GCA_016186365.1 Candidatus Pacearchaeota archaeon
GGATTATTTAAGAAGCAGTGTAGTTAAAGGAAAAAAGAGTTGACTAAGGGGTAACAATTTATGGCTAAAAGAGGGGGGATTAGTATACTGGGCAGTAATTATTTAATTTGTTGTTAAAGGAGAAGTGAATGACAGACAGGGCAGCAATTATTGGAAATGGCAGGGTATTTCTAAATTTGAGAGAATGGAGAAATTGTTAAAATAGAAACGAGTTGACTAGGGGGCAGCAATTATTATAATGGGATATTATTGTTAAAAAAATAGCAGATTAGGAACAGCGATTATACTTGGCAATAATTATTTATTTTATTGTTAAAGAAAAAACTAGCAGACTGGGCAGCAATATTTTACTTAAATTTAAAATAAGAGTAGATATACTTGGCAACAAATATTAGAAGCGGGTATTATTGTTAAATGAAAAACAAATAGTAGACAGGGCAATAATTTAATGGTTAAATATGGGGGAATTAGTGTACTTGGCAATAATTATTGAGGAGTTGTTAAAGGAGAAGAGATGCATATTTGGCAACAAATTAAAACTCTATAAATTTATAACTTTTCTATAACTTCCCTGGCTGAAATGCTGTTTGAAAGTTCTTCGGATTTTAAATTTGAAAAAAAGTGCTGTTTGAATAAAGGAGAAGACAGCTTTTTCATTCTGCCATAACTTTCTATCTCCCAGTCAGGAGTGGAAAAGAATAAAGCAACAATATTCTTTTTCAGCGAAGAAGCCAGATGAAGAGCCATTGAATCAGTGGTGATTATGGCATCACAGAGATTAATGATAGAAGCGAACTGACAGAGAGTATTTTTGGGATTGTTTATGATAATGCTTATTTTTTTTGATTTTAGCATTGTTTCAATTTCTTTGAGTCTTTCTGTTTCTTCTACTCCTCCGAGAAGGATTATCTTGTATTTGTCTTTCAATAAAATAATTAGCTCTACTAGTTTTTCATTGCTCCAGGATTTTGAGGGCCATCTTTTTCCTGAACCAAAATTTATTCCAAGTATCTTATCTTTGGCTGAAAGATTGTTAGATTTTTTGAATTCTTCTGCGAATTTTTTGTCTTCTTCTGACAGCTCAAATATTATTTCCTGCTTTTTATAAGGAAGATTGCAGGAATTGAATATTAATTCCTGGTAAGTTTTCCTGTTTTTGAGCTTAACATGAGTGAGGAAAGCTGTTTCAAGATATTCTTCTGCTTCTCTGTTATAGCAAGAGCTAGCTCCATTATTAAAATAATATCCGTATTTTTCATCTGCCTGAACAATATTTGCGAGAAGAGTTCCAGGAGTGTCGGTTTCCAAAGAGAAAAGAATGTCGAATTTTTCCTGCTGAATTCTTAAGACATTTTCCATGTTATAAACTAGAACTTTGTCAATGTAGGGATTATTTTTCAGCAGGTTTAATCCTTCCCCATAGCTATCTTCAACCATCCAATAAATTATGCTATCTGGATATTTTTCTTTTATAGCTTCTAAAATTGGAGTGGTTCTCAAAACATCTCCTAATGCTCCCAGCTTAATTATCAGTATTTTGTGAGAGTATTCAGAAGAAAATTTGCATTCTTTGCACGAAAGATAGTTCTCGCTAGCAAGAGTTTCACAGGCATATTTTTCATTGAAAAATCTGCATTTTTCATTCCATTTTTCCATGAAAAATTGAAGAAAAGGGAAGTTTAAAAAGCTAGTGAATTTATGTTTCATTATTATGAAAAGAATAAAGAAAGTATACATAGCAGGTCCGTTATGCGAGGAAAAAGAAAGAAAATTTCTTGAGAAACTGGATAAAGAAGTGAGAAAGATGGGATTTGAAACTTTTCTTCCTCACAGAGATTGCGGATTGTTCAAAGATTTGAAAGATATAACTAGTATATCAAAAAGAGATGTTGATGAGCTGTATAAATGTGATATTTTAATTGGGGTGATGAATGGAATAGTGGTGGGAGCAGGAACTTCGTGGGAGATGGGATTTTTTCAGGCGCTGAAAAAACCAGTGATAGGATTGAAGACAGATAGGAAGATAGATGAAAGTATTGCAGATATAAGTGTGGTTATTGCGGGAGCAGTGAAGATTGTTGATTCTATTGATAAATTGAAAGTTGAGCTGGGGAAATTAATCCAACGATCGAGTTGACTCTGTTGATTCTGTCCGCCAGCCGTCCTGATAAGAACTTTTCTTAATTTTGGTTTGATAAAGAGCGATAAGATAGATGTATAGTCTTGCAATAAAAAGATTCATTGTCCAGACAAACTCTTTGATTGTTTTGGGATAGGTTAGAGCAAAAAAAGTTCCTTTTTTTATTTCATTGAAAAAGGATTTTGTTCTGGGCATTTCTTTTTCTAATTTATTCAGATTTTCATGCCCTTTGATATTTCTTATTTTTTGCAATTTCCAGTCTTTCCAGTTTCCTGGGTTTTTAACATAAACTTCTATTTCAGGAAGATATTTTATTTTGTAGTTCTTTTTCCAAAATAAATAAGGAATAATGCTGTCTTCAGAGGTTTCTAAAGGAAAACCCTGCAGAACTCCGTTTCTTATTGCGAATAGATAGCCAGAACATTCAAAGAACTGCTTTTTTTCTGAAAGCTCTTTTCTTACACTATCTATGCCTGCGAATAAAAGATGCGACCAAAATCCAAACATAGTTTCTCTTGAATCAACAGAAACCGGCTGACCTGTAGCTGCACCTATTTCTTTGTCTTTGAAAGCTTCTAAGAAAGCAGAAACAGTATTGTTGGAAACATAGACATCGCCATCTGTCAGAATTATTATATCTTCTGGAGTAGAATAAATCTTTTCAAATATAGTGTTCAGAGCGTAACTTTTTCCCTCTCCTGGGTCTAGAAAGAATTCTATTTTTTTATTATTTTTAAATTCCTTTTTTATTATTTTTTCTGTTTCTGGAAAAGGGTCAGCAACAATTATTTTATAGTTTTGCTTGATTTTCTGGCTTAAGAAAGAGTTTATGCAGCGAATTGTGGAATTTGGCTCTCCATAAGCAGTAATTATTATGTGTATCATCTTATTCGGCTTCTAGCAGCTCATTAGAAAGCTTGATTATAACTTTCATTTCTTTAGTCTTTTCATTTTCAGCTTCTATCCTGCATTTTGCCTTTCCCTGCTTTACTCCTTTTCCTGAAAATTCTATTTTTTTAACAATAAATTTTTCATTATAAAACAGGATTTTATCTCCAACTTTGAGCTGCAAAATGGGTTTCTTCGGCATCTTTATCCTAGATATGAGATATTTTTAAATGTTATTGAAGAATGAAAAAAAATCCAGAAAATCCGAGATTTTCTGGCTGATTAGAAATGCACAAAACAAATAGCATTTCTAACAAAAAAGAAAAAAACTCGCCTCGAGGGGCGAGGATTTAATAATACAACCAGAAAGGCACAATCCCTTCATAAAATGACCGAGGGTCTTCTGCTACTCCACAAGTATCTCTGCAACTTACTGAAACAGGAACGGATTGTAATAATTTGAAGTTCTTATCATAAATCTCCAAGTAAGCAATTCCGATAGAGTCTTTATTTGGAGCACTGAGAGTTATTTCCAATGCATAAGTTTTTGTCTTCTTATCATAAATTGCCGCATTTTTGGCTAGTCCTTCAGGAAAAACAAATAAATCTCCAATAACTTTAAAGTATCTAGATTTAGAAAATACTTTCTTCGGAATACTTATGGTTATTTTAAACTGCTGGTCTGGATAAATGGCATCTCCGTTAGAATAAACTCCTCCTAAAGGTGATCTTTCATAGATCTCGCTTGTTTCATAATTTCCATACCATTCTAAACTTCTATCAAATCTTACATTATCCACTAGTTTTCCAAAAACTCCGGAAGACAATAACACTACCAGAGTTACGCATACTAGAAACCCTGCAATCAAATATTTTGTTTTCATTTTATTTACCTCCTTTCATTTCATCATTATAGATTTTCCATCGGGAAAATCTATTTTATTAAAGGATATATATATATATCTTTCGAATTTGGAATTAGGATGGGAAACGCAATAATACTCGCATCAGGAGGGTTAGATAGTTATGTCTTAAGCTGGTATGTCAAGAATACGCTAAAAAAAGAGGTGCGGCTTATTTTTTTTGATTATGGGCAGAAAGCTCTAAAAGAAGAGCTTTTTTGTGTTAAACAGCTCGCAAGAGAGATGAATTGCGAGCTGAAGATAGTTAATTTAGATTTTTTAGGAGAGATTTCAACTTCGCTTATTAACAAAAATGAAAGCAACAGCAAGGAAGATATAATTAATTGGTATGTTCCATGCAGGAATACTATATTTTTGTCAATTGCTCTGGCTTATGCTGAATCTCTCTTTATAGGAAAAAAAGAGGAAAATGATGTTTATATTGGAATTAAATTTGAGGGGGAGATAAGGTTTAATGACACTACAAAAGAATATATTGAAGAAATGAATAAACTTGCAAAGAGCTGCACTCAAGTTGGAGAGTATGAGGTTTTTGCTCCTTTCATAGACAAAGATAAAGAAGAGCTAATTCAACTAGGGAAAAAGATGGGATTGAAACTGGAAAAAAGCTACAGCTGTTATCTTGGAGCAGGATTTAAAGAAATTGTAAATGACAAAACTCCTATTCACTGCGGAAAGTGTGCGGGATGTTTAGCTAGGAAAAAGGGGTTTAAATTTTCAGAGGTTGAAGATAAGAGTTTGTATTGTGAATAGGTTGTTAAAAAGAAACCTTTTGTAAATTTGAATGGGGAGGACTATAAGAGGTAATTTAGATAATTATTTAAGAATAATGCACTAATAAATTGTTGCCATGTATCCAGAATTTAGTTTTTAACAGACAGATGTTGTTATAGGAAAAACGAGTTGACTAGGGGGGACAATTTAAATCCAATAAACTAGTTTATATGCTTCGCCTTTTTTTACTTTATCCATTTTTACCGGACGTTAATTTGACGGCGCTGGTTTGAGTTGTTAATCAAAAAAACAATGGGGCACTCCCATTAAAAAGGGGGTTTGTAAAGCCCCTTGTTTTTAGGATGTTCAGAAATGAGAATAGTAAAGATTACGACTGCACCATAAACGGTGCAATTTTCATTTCTGACATAAGAAAACTGATTACAGACAGGGCAGCAATTTTTTATGATATAGATAACTGCACTAATTTTGTGGCATCTTTTTTGCAGTTATCCATAATGGGAATAATCATTAGCAGGGAAAATAATTTAATGCCCCTCAACTAATAATTTTAAACCTTATACCTTGTTTTATCATACCATATTTTAAAGGAGGTTGGCAGAGAGCGGTAAAATGGCTTGAGTATTCTCTCTCTTATTAAATCTGAAACAGAGAGAAGATGGGTAACTGCGATTGCGAGGGACTGATTGCGAGTATTTCTTGCAACTCTTTTTTCTTCTAGGAGAAAGTTAAGCAGAAAGTTAGGCATAACTCCAAAACGAGAGTTAGTTGCAGGCCCTCTCATCAAATTGAGTATTAAATTAAGATAAACATTTTTTCTTTTAAGAAGAATGTGCTTGCTTCTGTCCCAATAGTTGAGCTCTGCTGCTGAATCTTTCTCTGTTTTTATTATTCCTTCCTGTTTTGCCCTTTCATATAATTTTGTTCCTGTAAAAAAAACTAAATTATTAACTGATAAAAAGTAGGGTTTTGGAATTTTTTGAAGCAGTCTTATCAAACTTAAGATATCTTCTGGCTTTTCATAAGGGTTGCAGGTGATAACATCATACATAACTGCCAGCTTTTCTTTGTATTTGTTAAGAATAAACGAAGAGTTTAGCACATCAATATCCCGCTGATTTCTGTGAAATATCTCAAGATTTGTTCTTTCACCCCCCTGTATTCCTACAATTATATCTGTGCAGCCCGCATCAACTAACAAAGCAATTTTTTCATCAGAGACAGTGTGGGGGTCTGCAAGACATTTAAACCGCATATGAACTTTTTCCTTATATTTTTTGCAAAATTCTTTTATATTCTCAAGAGAGCGAAGAGAAAAAGTATCGTCTCTTATGTCAAAATAGCCAAGATTTGGAAATTTTTGTTTTAGGAAGAGTATTCCATTTATGATATAGTCTACGGAGTGCCATCTTACTATTTTTTTTCTTTTTCCTTTATATAGCTCGTTAAGAAAATTATTGCTGCAATAGTCGCATCCATAAGGGCATCCCCGTCCTGTTAAGAAGAATATCTGCCCAGACAAATCTTTTTCCTGAAATTTTCTTATTCTTCCTTTTTCCAGGATAAATTGACTAGAAATTTCAAAGTCAGGAAATGGAATTGAATCAAGATTGTCAATTAGCGGGCGGACAGGATTTTTTATGATTTTGTCCTGCTTTTTTAGCCAGAGATTTTTTATTTTGTCTATGCTTTTTTTCTTTTCAACTGCCCTTGCCAAATCTAATATTGTCTGCTCTGCCTCTCCTACACATACAATATCGCAGTATTTTATACATTCTTGAGGAAAGATAGTTGGATGAATTCCTCCCCAAACTATGGGAAGATTCATTTTTTTAAGAAAATTAATTATCTGAACAGCCCGCTTAGAGGTTGAGGCGTAGGCATTTATTCCTATCAGCTGGCTTCCAAAGCATAATTTTTCTAGTTGTTCTAATTCTTGAGGAGAATAAAACTTAGAATAATCTTCACTAAGAGTCATAAACACCAGATTAACTTCATAACCTGCTTTTTTCAGGACAGCTGAAATTGTTCTTATTCCCTGGTCAGAGGGAAAGGTAGATGTGGAGATTAAGGTTATTTTCATGCTTAGACTAAAATATGAAGATTTTTAAGGTTTTATGTGAAGCATAAGGTGAATAAAGAAATTGCATTATAACCGCAATTTCAGTCTTTCAAAATCTAATACATCGAGCTGTGGGAGATTACCCTAGATTTTGAAATAAAAATAGCCACCGACATATTTATAAATTAAGTAATTTGTTACAATTATACAAAGGTAACATATACAAAATGAAAGCTTTAATACTAGCAGGCGGAAGGGGAAACAGACTTGAAGATTGGACAAAAGACAGGAATAAAAGCATGATTCCCCTTTATGAAAAGCCATTAATTGAGTATAATCTGGAACATGCTGTTCAGGCAGGAGTAAGCGAGATAATAATTGTAGTGTCCTACAAAAAAGAAGAAATAATAAAAAAATTAGGAGATAATTATAGGGGCATTAAAATCACCTATGTCTTCCAAAAAGAGAGAAATGGGGTTGTTCACGCGATTGAGTGTGCAAAACAGGCATTAGGAAAAAGCGATTTTCTCCTTATGCTAGCTGATGAAATTTTAGTTGATGCACAATTAGAAGATATGATTAAAAAATTTAAGAAAGAGGAGCTATTTGGAGTATGCGGGATAGTTTATGAAGAAGACAGAACGAGCATAGGAAGGACTTATACTTCAATGATAAATGAAAAAGGAAGAGCATTCAGACTGATTGAAAAGCCAAAAGTAAAGATAAATAATATTAAAGGGACAGGACATTGCGTATTAAAAAATGAGATTCTGGATTATATAGAAAGGACTCCTATAAATGCTGTTCGCGGGCAAAAAGAAATGGTAGATTTAATACAGGTGGCAATAGATGACGGCAAAAAAGTTTTTGTTTATCCTATAGGCAAGGGATATGTAAATGTTAACACAAAAGAGGATTATGAAAATGCTAGAGAGATGCTAAAAAAAGCAAATCCTAAAGTTTTGATTGTTCATACTCAAATGAAATATTATGGAGGAGCAGAATTATTGATTGTAGAGCTGGCAAATCAGCTGACTAAGAAAGGAATAAAAAATGATATTCTTGCATTGTCTAAATCAAAAGAGGTAGAAGATGCATTAATAAACACAGATATAATTATTCCAAAGCATAATATTGATTTGCAGCCCCCTGGATTCAAGAATATAAAGGATATACTAAAGTTCATCAAAGTTTATAGGAAAGAGTTGAAAAAAATCGTGAAGAATTATGATGTTATTAATTTCCATGATTTCCCTGTAACCTGGACGCTATGGCCTAAAAATAAGCCTGCAGTTTGGTTTATGAACCAGCCTCCAAATCTATGGAGCAAGCCAGATGCAGGATTTTTATATAAATTTTTAAATAAGATTAGAATATTCTTTGATATTTTTGTTATTAATAATAGCATGGATATTATAACCCTATCTGACAAATTCAATCAAGAAAGAGCAATGGAAAGGTATGGAAGAAACTCAAGAATTGTTTATTGCGGGATTAATCATGAGTTTTTTTCAGGGGGAAATGCTGATGAAGCAAGAAAAAAATTCAAGTTAGATGGGAAGTTTGTAGTTATTCAATCTGGGATATTGTGTGAGGTTAAAAATCAGCTGGAAAGCGTTAAAACAATTGAAAAAGTTAAAGATAAAATTCCTAATGCTCTGTTAGTATTGGCAGGAAGGGAAGATGAAGGATATAGAAAGAAGATAGATGATTATATTAAAAAAAATAAACTGGAAAAATATATTTTATTCACATCAAATTTAAAGAGAGAGGAACTAAGAGATTTGTATAAAGCTGCAGATGCCGGATTGTTCCCAACTGGAAAACAAGGAGGATGGCTTGCTCCTTTTGAAATTTTATGTGCTGGAACTCCGATTATTGCTTCTGAAAATTTGGGGGCAGGGAGTGTAATAAAAGAGAATAGTCTGGGAATAATAACAAAAGATTATGCTTCTGCTTTGATAGAAATTAAAAATAACAAAAATAAATACAAAAAACAGGCGGAAAAAGCGGCAGAATGGATAAAGAAAAATCTTTCCTGGGAGATATTTGCAGACATAATGATAAAAGCTTACAAAGATGCCTGGAAAAAGATATAAAAAATAAAAAGAACCAATGGTTCTCTCATCAGAAATCTCGGATTTCTGTATGCCCCGAAAACACATCGAGTGTTTTCGCGGTTATGAACTCTCCTTTTATATTATATATCACCCTGGGAGATAATTAAGCAATATGAATTATCCAGACAATAAACCCTTATAAGTTTACAGCTCATTTTCTTTTTTAATAATAATCAAATAAATTTTTCTAATGACAAGTGCGAACGTTATACGCCGGGCATAATTTACACTCTGCAGGGCATTTATCTTTTCTTAATAGCTTTCTCATTGTTTTATATCTTGGAGAATACCAGATTTTCCTGAAATGCTCTTTAAGAGTGTTTCCAAATGAAAGTTTCTTCTGCCAGTCTCTTTCATTGGCTTCATTTTGCCCGCAGCAGGGAGTTACCTCTCCTGTTACAAAAACAAATGGCATAATATATTCTTTACAACAAGAAAATGGGGGTTTTGAAGAAGAACCAGAAGCATCCTGCTGGGCTGCCCAGTTGATAGTCATAGGAATTTTATACTGCTTTGCTTTTTCCTGAGCTTTTTCAACATATTCTTTGTCAATTCTTACTGCATAATTTTTTGCTTCTTTAAAATCATGAAGCATAGGAGTAACTAAAACTTCTCCTACCTCTGTATCAAGTGAATGAACAAAATCAAGGAATTCTAAAAGCTCGCCCTTGGAATAACTTGTGATAATAAAATGAAAGTTTAGTATTGGAAACTGTTTTTTCATCTCTTTTTTTAACCTTACAAAAGTTTTTACATTTTTTATTACGCTGTCATAATTGCTGCCTATGCAGACTGCTTCAGAAGTTTTTTTCTTTGCCCCGTAAATTGAGACAAACTGAAAATCCGGACCTATCTCGAGCAGCTCTTTTATCTGCTCATCATTTTTAAAGGTTGCAAAGTGATCCATCAGCTCAACAACTGTTCCCTTAGATTTACAATATCTGACAATTTTATGAAAATCAGGATTAAGATAAGAGGAGCCTATTCCTGTCAGGCCAATCCATTTTAATTTGCCAAACTGGTCAAAAATATGCTTGAATTGTTCGAATGGCATATTTTTAGACTGTTCTTTCCAGTAGCTATGTTCACAATTATGAACACAGATATTATTTAATTCAAATGTTTTATCTGGAGTTTCTAGATTATAAACTCTGCCTTTGTACTTCACTTCATTAATACTCCTTATAGGCAATAAAAAATAATCATCCGTTTCACCATAATACTGCCTTCTTGATTGCTTTTCTATATTAAAAAATTTAAAAAAATCTTTATCAGTTATTCTTAGATTATATAAATCGTTAATATAGACTTTTCTGCCTTCTATGAAAGACTCCCCTTTTCTTTTGTTTACATATAATCGGGCAAATATGTCTATTTTTGACAATAATTTTTGCAGTTGCAAACCCAATACTTTAGAAGATGTCGTTAATTGTATATATTTAGGGTTTACATAACCGTCTCCCTCTATAAACCCATCAATAAAAGATTTAATTAAATTCTTATCTTCTAAAAACATTATAAATTCAGGGATTTTTTTTTCTGTGGCATGAACACCAAATTTTCTTAACCAATTAGCTATTTTTACAGAATGAAATATGATATTCATAGAAGTTCTTGTTTCTTGGACATTCGCATTTTTATTAAAAACACTTTTTATTAGCCTACAAGTTTCATTGACAAGCTTGTACTCATGTTTACCAAAGTATAGGGAGATTATCCCATGATTTCCAATAATCTTTTTATTTTTTTTTCTTGAAGAAGTTACTACGCAGCCTTCTGCGGCATAAATACCTAAAAATTTTAGTAAATCATTAGACAATGGAAATTCTTCGCAATATTCTTTTGATTGTTTTAACTTAGGAAAAACAAGGGCATAATTTTTATTTAAATTTTTAGCTTCTATAAATTCAAAATTATTATGGTATTTGTATCTTCTACTTTGTCTTGGAGTATCTATCCATTGTTTTTTTGCAACAAGAACTTTATGCTCGGGGGTTAGTGAAAATGGGAGTACCCCTTCCGCCTTGCACTCTATTAATCCTCCTTCATAATTATTTTCAAATATCTCCAATACTCTTTGAATTTTTCCATTTTTATCTAAAACAAAATCATTAGTATCCACATTTTGTATGGACTTGGGGTTTTGGCATAATACAACTGAATCTTCAGGAACACAAATTTTACAGCGAAATGGACAGACAGTAGTATGTTCTATTTCTAAAAATGGAGGGAATAAGTCAATCCCTATTGCAGGAAAAAGCCTGTTTAACAAGAAAGCAGCAGTTTTATGATTCCACCAGAGAGGATAAATCCAAAACATATTATAGAGCTCTCTGAATCTTCCAGTAAAGAAATAATGAGAGAGTAATTTCAATTTATGTTTCAAAGACATTGAAGGCATCAGTTATATAAAAAAAATACATTTATAAAGATTTTTAATCATGCTAAAATGTTAAGTATTTGATTAGACTTAACCTTTGCCCCTTCAATTGAAAGCAACAAAATAGCAGGAATTTGATTCCATAAAAGGAGAGGTCGTAAGGAGAACCTTGGGTTCTTTTTACAATGGAGAAAAATTAAATTCTCTGTCATTAATATTCAATCCGAGAAGGGGTTAATTTACAGGACTTACTTAACACAAAACATGGAAAAGAAGATATTATTTTTAAGAGCGAGTACTGGCTGGAAAGATCCCTCTCCGCCATTAGCATTTGCTTATTTGGGGAGAATTGCCAGGGATAGGGGATTTAAGGTGTTAATTGAAAACTTAAACGCCCAGTACAATACCAAAACAACAGAAGACATCATAGAATTGATTAAAAAGGAACAGCCAGCAATAGTTGGGGTGAGTATCTTTACAAATTATGCGAGAGATTCTTATGAACTTATAAAGAAGATAAAAAATTACTGCAAAATGATTATTGCTGGCGGACCTCACATTACTATCTATCCTGAAGAAGCTCTTGAGATGGGGGCAGATGTCGCATTTATAGGAGAGGCGGAAAGTTCATTTCCTATTTTTCTAGATGTTATATCAAAAAATAAGAAATTAAACAAAGTTCCTGGAATTGCATATAAAGAAAATGGGAAGGTAAAGAGAAATAAAGAGACAGGGGTTATCCTGAATCTTGACAGAATTCCCATTCCTGATAAAGAGTTTTTCAGAAAAGAAGATTATATAAAAATCAAAGAGGAAATAAATAATTTTGGGGGAATACTTACAAGCAGGGGATGCCCTGGAAGATGCACTTATTGCTATCACTCGCTATTTGGGAGAGGGTTTAGATACAGAAGCGCAGGAAATGTTTTCAAAGAGGTTTTATATTTGCATAATAATTACGGAATAACTCATATAAATTTTATTGATGACGCTTTTACAATAAATAAAGAAAGATTGGAGGAATTATGCGGGATGTTTATTAAAGCAGGACTTCCAATAGAGTGGGTATGTGCCACAAGAATTGATTTTCTTAATAGAGAGATGATATTCAAAATGAAAAAAGCAGGATGCGTCATGATTTCTCTGGGAGTTGAAAGCTGTGTTCCTGAAACGCTTATTAAAATTAAAAAAACAGGAAATCCTGAATGGTATATCAAACAAGCGGATGAAATATTAAAAGCGTGTTATGATGCAGGAATAAGGGCAGGAGTAAATATTCTTACTGGATTTCCGTGGGATAGTGTTGAAGATATAAAACAGATACAAAAATATGTTGACAGAATTAAAGTTTATGTAACTCAAGGATTTTGTGGAGGGATATTGCAGCCAATGCCAAATACAGAGATATATGAACAATATGCAAAGCAATACAAATTTGAGAAATGGTGGCTGACTAAAGAGTCAATTTTCAGGGAAGACTATCATCCTTTTTTTATGAGTTATTATCATGTATTCTGGGAGCAGATGCAGAATAACTTTTTTAATTTGAATAAAAATGTTTTGGGAGAAATTGACAGATTATATAGAAGCATGGGAAAATGGAACTTAAGAGTTATAGTAAAAAGACGATTTAAAAATTCTGCAATAAGCTGGGGAATATCTTCAGGGTTAGTAGTATTAAGCAATATCTCGCTGTTTTTGTATAAGGTTTCCCCTAAACTTGAGAAGCTGTTGATGAGTCCTGTAGCGAGGTTTAGTTACAAGTTTAAGTATGCGGGGTAGATAAGTTTTGTCAAGAAATCGTGGCTTGAATAATGCGGTCAAGTGACGTGGCTTTTATTTAAAACAATTATCTAATTTTTCTTTAAATTTACTAATGGGTAACAAAGCAGATTTCTTTTTTGTAAGTTTCCAATCTGCATTATGCCCTTTTCCCATAGGCACCATAGTTCCTGCTCTTTGCATGACAACATCTTCTTTAGGGTATATTTCAAAGAATATGTCATTAGGAGAACAACCAACACATATTAACCAATCATACTTAAAATCCATTCTTATATGGTTAAATTGAAAATTTCCACTTTGATCTTCTGTCGCAAACTTTATTTCAAATTTCTTACCATTTATTTTTTTATCATAATCTCCTTTATTGCTCTCTTTGTGTTCAACATTAAAACCTAATTCAGTAGCGTATGCTTCAATAAAGTCTTCTCCTAAATCTCCTTTGCTGGTATTTGGTAGAATTTTTATAAGATATAAAGGTTGATTGTTCCACTTTTCTTCAATATGCTTCGCTCGTGCAACTTTGAGTAGTATTTTTATGGGGTCTGTCATTTAAGGTAAGCTGTTTAATTTCCCTCTTATTATCTACTAATCCCGCTCTTATTAAAGCTTTCCTTATATGCTCCATACTAATATGTTTAACATTATGAACTGCAAGATTATTCAATTTTTTCCAATCCGTATTATTTAATATCTCTAAAACCTTTTCTTTATCCTTTTTTATAATAATCCCATAACCACATACATACTTAACTTCATTAAAATTTTTTACTAATTTAGGAGGTTCATTAAAAAAAGACCTTTGTAAAAAGAAATCTGCTCTGTGCATTTTATTATGACCACATTTCCTTTCTTTTCTTAAATCAACTGTAAAAATTTCTATAAAATTATCGCAAGTCTTTTCTGGCTTCTTAGCTACTTCTCCTTTTTTCCATATTTGAAATAGAGAATTAACTTTTATTGTCTTCCCTTCAATATCTACAAAACTTTCTTTTGGTATTGATGATTGGTGAGTAAGATGAAACCCCTTAATCCTATCTTTTACATTACTTTTACCATTACTCTGAAAAGCCATAGGAACAATAAAAGCAATATAATCAGAAAATTTACCTGCATGATTAACAAAAGATAGAGCTAACCAAGACCGATAACCAAAGGGGGGATTTCCAATACAAATATATTTTTTACTTTTATCTTCAGGTTCCCAAGAAAGAAAATCTTGCTGTATATATTCTGGATTCTCCTTTACTATGTCTATGCCTATTCTTCTATTTTTAGGTAATAAATTAAAAAATGCCCCCTGCCCTGCGGATGGTTCTATAAAAGTATATCCAGAAATATCTACGTTTTCTTTTTCAAGATATTTTAAAAATATTTCCCAGCAAACTTTAGCTATCGCGGGTTTTGTGCAATAATGATCTAAATCAACTTCTTCCATTTTTACCCATTTAGGAATATTTTTATTATTCTTCCAAGATTTATTACGAAGCTTTATTGCAGAAGCGTAATCAGGTTTTTCCATTTTCTTTTTCTCCTTTTTTGAATTTAGTTTTAGCTTTCTTCCAATAAGGCGATTTACATTTAGGGCATATTTCTGGAATTTCTCCGATATCACGAGGAACCCAAGCATGACCACATCTGTAGCATTTATGGCCTAAAATAAGAACATTAACACCGCAGCACTCTTTTCTCATATTAATACTTCATTCTTTCATATTTATAAGTTTTCCTCAAAACTTTAAAGTAACACTCCTTTATATACTTTTTGGCATATATAATATTGGACTATGTTAATTTAACTATTATCAATCTATACACTATACTATTGTAATCTATATAAATCTTATATACTTATTAGGTCTATAATAAAATGATAAACAAAACACAAAACATAAACAAAAAGCCCCACATATTTATAAATTGACAAAAATAAAGATAAGAATGGCAAAACTGGTATTAGTTAATGCAGGGAAAAATTATGAATATGGGGTTCATGAGCCCCTGAACTTGCTAGTTCTTGCAGCATATGCT
The DNA here is from genome assembly GCA_016186365.1 of Candidatus Pacearchaeota archaeon. Classification (GTDB taxonomy): domain Archaea; phylum Nanobdellota; class Nanobdellia; order Pacearchaeales; family GW2011-AR1; genus JACPLT01. Next base: position 15,062 of record JACPLT010000028.1, read on the forward strand.
AAATCTAAGGGGCATGAAGTAATAATTGCTGACCAGATTGCAGGGGAAGACATCTTTGAAAAAATAAAGAAGTTTAATCCGGATTTTATTGGGATAACTGGAACTACGGCAGTTATAAGCGATGCTTACGAGATAGCTGACTGGAGCAGAAAAAATAATTATAAAGTAGTTATGGGAGGAGTGCATGTTACAATTATGCCTGAAGAAGCATTAGAACATTCAGATTATGTTATAAAAGGAGAGGGGGAAGATGCTCTAGCCAGAATTTTGGAGGGAAAAGCAAAGCCAGGAATTATTATAGGAAAGTGCATAAAGAACTTGGATGAACTACCAAAAATTGACAGGGAGATGATAAACATAGAGTATTATCAAAAGGGAAAAGACAGAACTCCTGGAACTCATCTTCATTTTGTCCCGCCAAATACAAAGCTTAATTCCATACTGGCAACGAGGGGCTGCCCATATAACTGCATATTCTGCCATAACAGCTGGAGAGGACTTCCTGTAAGAATTAATTCTGCCAAACATATAATTGAAGAGATGAAAGAGCTGGAAGGAAAGTATGGAACAGAGGCTGTTTTTTTCATGGATGATGACTTTCTTTTCAGCAAGCAAAGAATGAGAGAGTTTTGCAAATTGTATAAAGAAAATAATCTAAAAATAATATGGGGATGTCAGACAAGAGTTAATTCTGTAGACAGAGAATTGCTAAAAGAGATTAAAGAGGCAGGATGCAGGCAGATTATATTTGGACTAGAATCCGGAAACCAGAGAATATTAAGTATGCTGAAAAATAACAAAACAACTGTCGAGCAAAATAAAGAAGCAATAAGGTTAGTCAAAGAGGCGGGAATCTTAGCTTGCGGAAGTTTTATGATAGGAAACCCGACTGAAACAGAAGCAGAGATTGAAGATACAAAGAGATTTATTATAGAAAACAAGCTTGATGGAGTTGGAGTAAGCATAACTACTCCTTTTCCTGGGACAAAACTCTGGGATATGTGCAAGGAGAGGGGAATGATACCTGACAAAATTGACTGGAAAAAGTTTAATCTTTCTCAGCTAACTTTTGCATTAAATGATATTCCTAAGGAGAGAATGGAAGAGATAAATAAAGAGTTTATGAATATTGTTCTTGAGAATAATCCGGGGATGAGTCCTAAAAATTTATTAAAGGTTGCTATTAAGCATCCCCATAAAGCGATAAAGAGAGTTATTGAAAATCCTAGAGCAATATTCAGTTTAATAAAAAGAATTTTTAAAAAATGAGCTTGAAAAATTTAAAAATAATCATGCTTGCCCATGCATCCCACTCCTATTTTTTAGGTGATGGGAAGGGAGACCCAAAAGAGATAATTAAGGGTGGATGGTTCTCGCAAGTTGCAAGACAGCTAAGAAAATTTAATCCTGAAATAAATGTTGAGTGCTGGTGCCCTGAAAAACATTATAAGAAAGAGGAAGATTTTTTGTTTGAAAAAATAAAATTTAGAGTATTTCCAACTAGTTTTTCTCCGGTTTATGCCCTGGATTTTTCAATTCCCATGATGCGGGCATTAAAAAAAGAGATTAAAGAGAATAAGCAAAATGGGATAAAAACAATAATACACATGCACGAATACCATAATTTTCATGGGCTGATGATTGCAACTCTTTTTAAAAATGAAAAAATAATCGGACAGCATCATGGAGGCAGTTGGCCCTTAAAACATATAATGCAGACAAAAAAATACAAACTTGTTTTTCCGCTGTTTATGATAGGGCAGATATGGGAAAATTTAGTTTTGAAAAATATAAGCTGTTTTTTTGCATTGAGCGAAGATGAGATGGATTATTTAAAAGAAAGAGCAGTAAAATCAAGAATAAAATTCCAGACAATGGGAATTGAGGATGAATATTTTAAAAGAGAGGAGAAAAAAACTGCTAGAAAAAAGCTGAAGTTGAAAGAAAAAGACAAAATAATAATTTACATCGGAAGGCTGACTGAAATAAAAGGGATAAAATATTTAATAGACGCTATGGAAAGCCTGAAAGAAGTTAAACTTAAAATAATAGGGTTTAGCCAGGAACTCCAGAGATTCAAAGATTACGCTAAAGAAAAGAATTTAGAAAATGTGGAATTTTTAGGCGGAAAATTTGGAGAGGAAAAAATGCTCTATCTTAGTGCTGCAGATGCCCTAGTCCTTCCATCTGCTAAAGAGGGGGCGCCTGTAACAATAATGGAAGCTCTTGCGAGAAATACTCCTGTTGTTGTGACAGATGTTGGGGGAATTCCGCTAATGGTGAAAAATGGAAGAGAGGGAGTAGTTATAAAGCCAAAATCGAGTGAAGAAATTGTGAGGGGGGTAAAGGAAATATTAAGCTGGAAAAGCAAGAATGTTCAACAATATGCAGAGAGATACCGATGGAGAGATATTGTTAAGGAAACAATAAAAGAGTACAATTTCTAGTATATATTTTCCTACAACAATTCTTAAAAAGCAGTATTAGTAAGAAATTAGATGGATATTAATGGAAAAAAGGTATTAGTAACTGGAGCTGCAGGATTTATAGCCAGCCATCTAGTTGAAGAGCTTGTTGAGAAAGGAGCAGAGGTAACTGCATTTATAAGATATAATTCTAAGGGAGATTTGGGAAATCTGGCTAAGATTAAGAAAGAAGCATTTAACAAAATAAAAATATGCAGGGGAGATTTAAAAAATATTGATTTTGTAAAAGAGATAATGAAAAATCAGGAGATAGTTTTCCACTTAGCGGCGCAAATTTCTATTCCTCATTCATATAATGATCCGAGGGAATTTTTGGAAACAAATGTCCTCGGAACTTTTAATATTTTACAGGCTGCGAGAGAGTTGGGAACAGGGAAAGTGATAATAACTTCAACTTCTGAAGTTTATGGAACTGCGATTTATTCTCCTATTGATGAGAATCATCCATTGCAGGCGCAATCTCCATATTCTGCTTCTAAAATTGCAGCTGAAAAAATTGCAGAGAGTTTTTACAAATCTTTTGGTGTTCCTGTTGTGATTGTAAGACCGTTCAATACTTATGGGCCCAGGCAGTCCACAAGAGCAGTAATACCTACTATTGCTTATCAAGCTTTATTTAGCGATAAAATAAGATTAGGAGATTTAGAAACAAAAAGGGATTTTAATTTTGTCAAGGATACTGTGAGGGGGTTTATAAAAGTTGCAGAAGCTGAAAATTCTATAGGAGAGGTGATTAATATTGGCTCTGGAAAAACTTATTCTATAAGAGAGGTGGTAAGGATGGTAGGAGAGATATTAGGAAAAAATACTGAAGAGCTTGTTGAATTTGACAGAACAAAGATAAGGCCTGAAAAAAGCGAAGTGAGATTATTGCTGTGCGATAATACCAAGGCTAAAAATTTGATTGGATGGGCTCCGCAATATTCACTTGAGCAGGGATTAAGAGAGGTTTTGGAATATGTAAAACAGAACAAAACAGAGCATGACATCATGGGAGAGTGGAAGTGAACTCGAAATGAAAGTTGTAATATTAGCGGGAGGGGAGGGGAAGAGGTTAAGACCCTACACTTTAGTATTGCCGAAACCCTTGTTGCCAATTAAAGATAAGCCTATATTGGATATTGTTTTAGAGAGATTAAAACATCAGGGGATTGTTGACATTTTTTTGTCTGTCAATTATAAATCCAAGTTATTTGAGATGATATATGGGGATGGCAAGGAAATTGGGATGAATATTAAATATATAAAAGAAAATGTTCCGTTAGGAACTGCGGGTTCGTTGTATTTTATTAAAGATGAGATAAAAGAGAGTTTTTTTGTGACTAATGGGGATATTATAAGCGAGTTGGATATAAAAGCGCTGGAAGAATTTCATAAAAAAATTAGGGCAGATATAACTGTTGTTACAAGAAAGATAGAGACTCAAATTCAGTTTGGAGTTTTAAAAAAGTATTCAGATAGAATAGTTGAATGGAGTGAAAAGCCTAAAATAGATTCAGAAATAAGTGCAGGAATGTATATGATTAATCCGTTGGTATTGGGATTAATTAAGGAGAATGAGTTTTGTGATATGCCCACCCTTGTCAGAAGAGTTATGGAAAATGGGGGGAATGTGTTTGGTTTTGAATATTCTGGAAAAATCTATGATATTGGGCATTTAGAAGAATATGAGAAAGTTTGCGAAGAGTTTGGATGCAAGGATAAAAAAGTGGAATAATCTGCTTCTGAAAGATTTAAAAGTTGAAAAATTCAGTAAGAGATATGGCAAAATTAAATAAGAGAACTAAGGCGAGCGTAATTATTGTTTCGCATAATAACAAGGGGATAATAGCCGAATGTTTAAACGCACTTAGAAAGCAGTCTTTTAAGAATTTTGATGTCTATATGGTAGATAACGATTCTAGTGATGGGAGTGAAGAATTCATTAAAGATAATTATCCTGAAGTGAATTTCATCAGCTTGTCTGAAGGAGTTTCTAAGAAAAGAAATTATGCAATAGAAAAATCAAAGGCAGAGTATATTATAACAGTGGATAGTGATGCAGTTTTGAGCAGGGACTGGCTGGAAAAAGCAATAGAATATATGGATAAACATAAAGAGGTGGGAATATGCTGCGGAAAGCTAGTTGGGAGAGAGGGATTGATTGATTTTGCTGGGGGGTTATATGCTAAAAATGGGGGAGCAAGCGATATTGGACATGGAGAGAAAGACAGCGAAAAGTATAATCATTTTAAGAGAATGTCTGCGATGACAACTGCTGGCGCAATAATAAGAAGAGCAATGTTTGAAGAGATTGGGGGATTTGATGAGGATTATTATTATGGGTTTGAAGATTCTGATTATGGGTTAAGAGCGAATTTTGCCGGCTGGAAGGTTATTTATAATCCGGATTTAGTGGGAATTCATGGATATCACTCCACTGTTTCAGGATTTGATAAAAAAAGAACAAATAGGTTTGAATTTTTTATAAAAAGAAACAGAGTATTAACCTTGCTAAAGAATTTTGAAAAAAATACAATAATACACAATCTGCCTTTGATTTTTCTCTCTCTGATTGGGAGCATGAAAAACAGGCCGATAGCGACACTAAAAGCGTATTTCTGGATTATGCTTAACTTTGGAAAGATTAAAGAGTGGAGAAGAAAGGTGCAGGAGAAGAAAAGAATAAGCGACAGGGAAATGTTTGACAGCATTTATTTTCCTAAAACAATAAGAGGTTATGGAAAAGAGAGCAAGATTTCTTCTTTTATAAGAAAAATGAATTCTAGAAGCCTAAAGAATTTAACTTTTTTTATAACAACAAGATGCAATTCAAAATGCAAGCATTGTTTTTATTGGAGAGAGCTTAAAAAAGCAAGGGACATCCCATTAGAAGATATTGAGAAAGTTATATCAAAATTTCAGAACATTTATTCTGTTTCTCTATCAGGGGGGGAGCCGTTCATAAGAAAGGATATTGAAAAAATAGTAAGAATGATAGTGAGATATACTGATGCCAAAGTTATCGACATTCCTACTAACTGCCTGATAGATATTTCAGGCAAACTGGAAAAAATGCTGGAAGAAAATCCTGAAACTGCTTTTTCAATTGTCTGTTCGCTGGATGGAATGAGAGAGGAGCACGATTTTGTCAGAGGAGTTCCTGGAGGATTTGACAAGACAGTCCAGATGATTCATAAACTTGGAGAGATAAAAAAGAGGTATCCTAATTTTAAAGCTCTTACAGTGAATACAGTAATAACAAATAATAACTATGAAAAAATTCCAGAATTAATTGGATTTGTAAAAACCCTTCCTGTTACAAACCATGCCTTTGACATAATAAGGGGAGAGCACCAGCATATTCTTGGCATGCCCACAATAGAACAGCTGAAAAAACTCAACAAATTAAGATACAAAACCGCAAAATATTACAATAAAAACAAGCCATTTTTGGAAAGAATTTTTTATAACTCTAAAGAAAAAGAAATAATAAATATTCAGCTGAATGCTTTAAAAAATAAAAAGTGGCCGTTTGAATGCACTGCTGGAAAAACGGATTTAGTTATAGAAAGCGACGGAACAGCTAGAATATGCGAGCTCCAGCCAAAAATTGGCAGTTTGTTAAACAAAACTCCTGAAGAGCTGTTAAAATCAGAAGAAGCAAAAATGATATTCGAGCGAATAAAAGCTCATGGGTGCGACTGCACTCATGTATGTAACTTATGTTCTAGCATGGACTGCTATCCCAGAAATATATTTTTCAACAGAATAATTAATCTTGTTTAGATTTTTTGCAGTCAAAAAAATAAAGAACGACTGCACCCTAAATGGGGCAGTTTGTCACAGCCCTTTATTTTTAGGATGCCAAGGAAACCTCGGGTTTCCGGGCACAGAAAATTGTACAAATCAATAGCAATTTTTTGTGCTCAGAAATGAAAACAATCAAAACTACGACTTGCACCCTAGAGGACAGGATTTTTATTTCTGACATAGGAAGTGTAATTAATAACTCCCAATAGCCCAAATTTTGCAGGAAATCTTCTTGTAAATTTTTCTGTTTTTCTTCTTTCTTTTAAATCTTGAAGATTATAAACATTATCTTCTATATCCCTGCCGATTATTTCAGAAAGAATTGTGAAGCGGGTTGAAATCCTGTTTTTTAAAACATCTAAAGGAAACATATGCGGGTGATGTATATTGAATATCTCTCCTCTGAATACTCTCTTGAAAAATCCGAATATCTTTGCCAGCAATAAGAAGCTTTTTTGGTAAAAGTGGTTTTCAAAATATAGAATTCCATTGTCTTTTAACACGCGATTTATTTCAGACAAGACTTTATCAGGATTATGAGTATGGTCAAGAACATTCGCAAGTATAACCACATCAAAGTATTTGTCTTTATATGGAAGCTCTTCTCCTTTTCCCTGAACTAAATGGGAAAGTTTGTAGTTCATTTTAAAACTCTGCTTATAAAACCCTGCCAGGGGATCAATTGAATGTTTTTCACCTACTTTTATGCAGTTTATTATGTCTGCAGGTCCGCAACCAATCTGCAGAAATCTGCTTTTCTTGGTTATTTTAATATAGGGTTTAATTTCAGCCAATAAAACTTCGGCTTTTTTTGCGTAAAACTTTTGCGTATAATCTGACAGAAATTTTGTGTCATATTGAGCCCACATTTCTTTTTCTGAATTTTGGGCGATGTTCCATCTCTCTAAGCTCACTTCGTTTTCTGTCATTTTAATTGAGAATTTCTTTTATATATAAATCCTTTGCCTTTATATCACTGGATTCATTGACAACAAACTCTCTTGAAGCTTTAGAGAGGGTTTCTTTTTCCTTTTTTGAAAGATTAAAGAAGTTTTTCATTTCTTGTTCTATTTTATCTGCGTCTATTGGAGTTTTTATTGAATGCTGAATCATTTTTAGCCCGATTATATCACTAACAATAGAAGGGGTCCCGCAAGCCATTGCCTCTCTTGGAACTATGCCATAACTTTCCAGCCTGCTCGGCTGGATATTTAAGTCTGAAGCATTATAATATTCAGCAAGCTCTTTTGAAGAGAGAGCGCTTAAGATTTTTATATTTGGAAGCTCGAGAAGATTTTTTTCAAAATAGTCTAACTTGCCCACTAAAAGAAAGAGAATATCCTTATTTCTTTCTGCGAGCTCATAGAGTATATCTGCTCCCTTAAGATATTCTATTCTCCCAACAAAAATAACTATCTTTTTTGAAGAAAGGTTTAATTTTTTTCTTATTTTTTCTTTATTTAATGGAGAGAAGAGAGAGGTATTAATTGTTACAGGAAGCCAGCTGATTTTTTCTCTGGCTAAAAACAAGTATCTCCTGCAGAACTCCAGTATATCTTTGCTAGGAATAAGTATTCTTTTTGGAAAAAAAGACATGGGAATTAGGAAAAGAGTTTCAAAAAATCCCTTGATGCCCCATTTATCAAACCTAAATTTTAAAGAAGCTATGGGATTTCCAAGATAGTGGCAGATAAAATCAGTATTAGTAAAAATTGAAGCAAATGCCATTGCAAAACCTTCTTGAGGGAGGCATCCCAGATTGATTATCCTGTCTATGTTGTTTTTCAGGCAGAATTTTCTTAGCGCAAAAAAAGAGGTATATTTAGTGCAGTTAGTTTCAACAATTTTTGCCCGCTTCACAGTATAACTAGACTGGTATTTTTTAGGAACAAAAATAAATATTTCTACATCTTGGGGAAATATTTTTTCTATGTAATCGACTACAACCTGGCGGTTAAATGCAAAACTTGTGCTAAAAAGACAGATTTTTTTAATCATGATTTAGGGAGAAAATAGCTGTTTAAAATACTTACGATGATAACATATCCAGAGTTCTTTTATATTCTTCCTGATAGTCTTTCCAATAAACTACATGGTCGTGAGTTTTCTCCAAAAGAGGACAGCCCTTGCCTTTTATTGTGTCAAGAACTATGGCGTTTACCCCATTTCTTATATTTTTTAGCTTTGAAAGCTCGTTTATATCATGGCCGTCTATTACAATAACATTGCAGTTAAAGGCCCGGAGTTTTTCTACTAGAGAGATTAAATCTATGTTGAGTATATTTTTTACACAACCTAATGCTTGATATTTATTATAATCTACTAGTATGTTAAAATTAACTCCTAATTTTGAAGCTATCATCATTGCTTCCCAGTTGCTTCCCTCCTGAATTTCTCCGTCCCCTACTAAAACATAAACTCTTCCAGATTTATTGTTAAGCTTTTTTCCGAGAGCTCTTCCTAGGGCTATTGGAAGACCATGGCCTAAACTGCCGGTTGTTGCATGAATTCCCTGTTCTGGATTGAATTCAGGATGAGTGGTCCAGTCTACTTTTTTTCCTTTTGATTCTAAAACAGAATAAAGAGCCATTGCTGCATGCCCTTTAGAAAGAATAAAGATATCTTCCTCTGTCAGGACATTATCATAAAGATATTTTATCGCGTCTACGCAAGAGAGAGCAGAGCCAAAATGACCAAGATTCTTCTCGCTTCCTTTTTCAAGTATTTTTTTTCTTAAATCTTTATTTAGCAGTTCCATTTTGAATTTGTTGGGGTTTATTTTTTCTAAGATAGAAAAATGCGGGCTCATTAGTATTGTAGGTTTCTAAAAGCAGTTTTCTTGTTTCTTCTGAATCTTTCGGCTCATACAATTTTATTCCAAGACATTCGCAGATTTTTGGGACATCTTTTGTAAAGTGAGTGGGGCCGGCTTCTGGATAGTCCCAATAACCGATTAGCTTGACATCTGCCTTATGTTCCATAAGCATTTTTATCTGCTCAAACGGCCGCTCTAATACAAAAGGGACAATTGAAAATACATAAGGTTTAAGCCCTTCTAAAGCCATCCCTGTAGCTAAATTTACGCTTGCCTGCTCGGTTATTCCAGTATTAATTAAATGCGAGGGATTCTCTTTTTCTAAATCATTAAATATGCCATAACAGAAGTCCATAGCGATTACATAAACTCGCTTATCATTTCTCACGAGTTCTGCCATGAGTTTTCCGAATTCTTTTCTCATGAAAATTGAAAAATTCCATAATTTATAAACAAATATATTCTCCAATATATAGAAGAAAACAAACTTATTTTTTGAACAGCATCTTTATTTTCAGGAAGTTTTCTTTTGTTATAATAGAGGAATAAAGATGCTTTATTATGAAGAATCTGCCTAAAATTCCAAATAAGAGAAGCTTGTAAGGATATTTTGAAAAAAATATCTTTTTTTGTGATGAGAGATAGAATAATCTGTCAAGAAATTTCATCCTAAAAGCTTTTTTCATGCTATTATAATCTGCAGTGTTTAACTGGCTTATCCTGACAAGAGGAATAGAAACAAAAATAGTGTTATTATCATCAATAAAATTTACCTGGCTTCCATTAAAAACAGACTTAAATTTATCATAATTTTCCAGAAAGTATTTTTTAGTCACCATCAGCTCATTAATGTTGACTAGTGAATTGAAAGCTTCTCTAGTTATAGATCTATAGGCTTTTTTAGCCGTGAAAAGCATATAATCTCCAACGGATTTGGAGTGTATATAATAATCACAGCAGCTTATCTGTTTTTTGGATTTTTCAAGAGAGTAAGCCTGGAAAAAGACCCTTCTTGGAGAGTTTTGATATTCTCCTTTGTTGAAATAGACATAATCTGAATTACTTGCTTTTTGTTTGAGCTGTTCTTCAGAAGAAAAATCCTGCTCTGAAATGCAGATTATCTTCTTTTTTATTTTTGGGAGGGGCTTATGATAAACTTTCTTTTTAGATATTTGAGAGAAGACATTCTCAAACTGCCTATCCCATAAGAATTTTTTCATTGTTTCTTTATATAACTCAAGGGTTAATTTTTCTCTTTCTTTTTCATGAGAGAGATAGTATCTTACTTTTTCTAATAGCTCTTCTTTTGTTTTGAATGTCAATTTGGAAGAATTTTTGAATAACTCTTCTACTCTTGGAAAGTGCTCCATCAGCAAGAAGGATTTGCAGGCAGGGACTTCAAAAATTTTTGCCTTAACATGAGTATCAACTTTTTCTGGAATTGGGGTTTTTGAATAACTCAAGTTTATTTTTGTCTGGTTCATTATTTCAACACATTCTTCAGTAGATTTATACCCTCCATAAATATCTTTTAAATCAGGATATTTTTCCCATCCCATTCCGAAAACTCTTATGTTAATATTATTCTGCTTAAGAAACCTGGAAAAATCTGGTCTGTCCCTTATTGCTCCTCCTACAAAAGTTACATCATATTTTTTTTCAGTATCCATCGGCTTGAAAACATCCTGATTTGCTCCATTTAAAAAATGAGCAGTATTTATCCCGTCTTTTTTATAGTCGTGCTCATTTTTTTCAGAACTCAAGATATAATCAAAGAAGAGGACAATGTGCCTGGACCAGTCATCAAATCTCCAGGTATCATCTCCAAACCATTGAAGCAGGGCAGTGTTAGGGTATTTTTTTCTTATAGTTTCCAGTGTTTTAAAGAAAACTTCATCATAACTCATGCTGAAAAGAATGTAATCTGGCTTAACTTTTTCAATTGTTTTCAGCAAATCCTGGTTCATCTTTCTTTTTCCATAAATAAAATATCTCTTTCTCAAGTCAAAAGGGACAACTTCCTGAAATATTTTCTGCATTGGCAGAAAGAAATTTTTGTATGCAAATTCCTGGTCTCGCTTGTCTTCACAATCTGAAGCGATTACCATGGCTTTTTTTGTTTTTAGCAGCTTATTCATAACTTTTTATTTGATGTAATATTTATAAATATATAGATAAAATATTGCAAGGGTCGATTGTTCTAATAAAATTAAGCATCCCACTCTTGACTATGCATATATGCTTTTACTCCTATCAGTCCATCATAAGCTATAATCTCTACTCCTGCTTCTTTCATTATTTCCACGGCATTTTTAAGTTCTTCTTGCCAGCCTTCTCTTGTTCTTTCTACCATTTGTTTATGAACAATAAGGATTTTTATTCCCGAACTAATTATAGCGTTAGCACAAGGAATGCAGGGCAACCAAGGCATAACCATAGTTAAACCATTAGTAGAAACTCCTTGTTTTGCTGCCTTATAGATGACATCCCTCTCTGCATGATTAGGATAGAGGTGTTTATTCTCTCCCTCAAATCTTTCTTTTTTCTCTTCTACTCCTGGAGGAAGAATATTTACTCCTGCAAGAACCATTTTTTCTTTAGCTAAAAGGAAAGCAGCATTATGTGTCGAGGGATGATTGCTTTTTCTGGAGTATATATAACAGTCTTTAAGCAACACCCTATACTCTTCGTTTGTTGAGATTTTTATTCCTAACTTTTCTATATCCATAATAAATAAGATAGGTTTCTTCTTTTTATATTTATGTAAAAATAGTATAGGGTGTAAAAGTTTTTATATGAAGAATTAATGAGATAAACATGATATATCTAACTGGGGATGTTCACGCAAGGATAGAAGGAAATTGGGAGCAGGAAGCAGGCGGAAGCGAGTTAGATGCTGCAATCAGATATTTAGAGATATTAAAGAAGCATAAGATAAAAACTACTCTTTTTATGAACGGAATAAGCCTAAAAGAAGAGTCTGAAAAAGTTAAAAAAATTCTTGAATTTGATGTTGAGCTTGGAGGGCATACTTATAACAATTTTGGAAGGATGAGCATATTTAAGAGTTATTTTCGCAGAAAATTTTATGGATGCATCTATGGGAGCAGGGGCTATCAAAATAAAGATATAACAAAAACAAAAGAGGAGTTTGAAAAAATGGGACTGAAAATGAGCTCCTGGAGAACTCACGCCTTTGGTTCAAATGAAGAAACATTTAAAATACTAAAAGAAAATGAGGTTAAATTTGTTTCTGATTTTGTTGGAGGAGAGAGGGCTCATGAGGAGAACGGGATAATACATATTCCTATTAATATTCCAGTAGACCAGAATACAATTGCCTATGGATTATTGAAGCCAGAAAATAAAGATGTTTTTGCAAGCTGTACAAAGGGGAGAATCAGTCCTGATGAATGGTTGGATATACTTAAAAAGAGAATAATAAAGAATGAAAAAGAAAAGAAAAATAGCGTGCTATTAATACATCCTGAAACAATGAAAGTTCTGGATAATTTTAAACTATTTGAGAAAGTTGCGGAATTTCTATCAAAATACAAGACAGGAAAGCTATCTGAATTTAGAACGTATTAAATGAAATAAAAAATAATCTTCTTTTTTTATCCCTTTCATTAGCAGAAGGAGAACAAAATAAATAATTGCTCCAAAAATAATTTCAGATATTCCCAATAATAGCGTCATATTTGAGATGTTTAAATTGATTAGAGCTAAAATTATTGCCATTAACAAAGCTGAAATTAGGGGCTTTATTACTGAACTAAATCGGTAAAATAGTTTAAGCTCTTTTCTAGCTATGAAAGTTAGCCCTAAAAATATAAACATCCTGCTTAAGACTGTGCCTATTGCAATTCCAGTTACAGCCCAGATGGCTGAAATTTTAGAAAGAAAAAAGAAAAGGGTGATATTAAGGATAAGACTGATTATTGTTGCATAAATTGTAAGTTTTATTGTGGGTTTTGCTTTGTCTCTTGCGAAAAACAGGGATTTGAGACTGCTTGTAAGCGGGAATTCAAAAATTAGAATTGAAAGAAAGAAAAGAGGGAGAGCGGCAGGGAGATATTCATAACCATAAACTATCCTTAAGACATATTTTCCTAAAATGAATGTCCCAAATATTATAGGAATGCTGATTATCGAGGTGTATCTAAAAATAAGACTAAACGCTTCTGAAAGCTGGTTTTTCTTCATTTGAGTAAAAACAGGAAGCAGAAGATTAGAAATTGATAGAAAGGCGTATAATCCTCCTACAATAGTAAAAGCAGCAAAATAATATCCGGCATATTCTGGAGCTAAAAATATCCCAATAATGATCATATCAGTATATCCTAATATAGTGGTGGAGATATCAGAAAAAATAAGCTGTTTTAAAAATGTCCTGATTTTTAGTTTGTCTATCTTTTCCTCTGGCTGGTTGAACAAATAGCCCATCTTTTTTCTTAAGAGAGCCATGACAAAAAGCAGGGCAATGAAAGAAGAAATTAAGAGAATAGCAATAGAAGCACTGACCTGATATTTGGAGATGATTAGGATTGGGAGAAGAAGAACAAGAAGCAGTTTAATCATCTGAAGTATCGCTTCTTTTACAAAAAGATATTTAACCTTTTTTATTGTGAAGAATAAAAATTCATGAAAGCTTTGATAGTAGAGCACAAATAAATAAAAGCTTGCGAGGATTAAAGGATAAAATAAATCTGGTTTTTTGAAAATAAAAAAAGAGATAGGATAAGCGAGAATTAAAAGAGCGAGTGCAGAAATTCCTGAAAAAATAAGCTCGGTTTTAGACAAAAATTTGTAATAGGCGGCGGCTTTCTTATAATCCTTGTTTTTTAGTGCTTCCGAAACATACCTTGAAAGAGTGAGGATTGTTCCTCCTCCTGTAATTGAAAGTATAAGAAGGGCAATAGAAGTTGCAAGAGAGTAAAGCCCGTATTTTTCCGGCAGGAGTATCCTTGCAAGTATTATAACAAAAAGAAGCCCGCCAACTTTGGTGAAGAACATCATTAAAAAATTCCAAATAGAGTTCTCTGCTACCTGCAATTTTATAGACTGAGATTTCATATAAAACAAAAGAAAGAGATGTTTTTAAAATGTTTGGAAAATGTTTCCTCTGATGCATTAAGTAGTCTTAAACATCCACTTTTTTTTAGCCAAGCATAAAAAATATTTAAACTTCATGTGCTAGACTAGCTTATGAAAACCCTAGAAGTAATTAACAAAAAAGTTGAAAATATTGAGTATGGGCACAGAGGATTATCCTTCCTAAAGATACTACACAAAAATCAAACCTTCTTGGTGAAGAGTTAAAGATGCGAATAGAGACAACAAGACTTGTTTGAAAAGAAAGTAGCTAGTTATTATATTTTGAGACTATCTCTTTCAGATGTTTTAAAAATTCTTCTGTATCTAAAAAATAGCTAGGGTATGCTTTTTCTAAATCGGTAGTATTCTCTGCACCTACAAGAACAATATCATAATCTTTTCCTACAGGATAACTTTTCTCCAATTCTGAATACTTTTCAATTGCAGTTTTTTCTTCTTTCTCTGTAAAAGTAGTGATTCTTGTTGTTTTTCTTAGGATATCTAGTTCAAGTAAGAAGAATTTGGCTTGACCCTTTCCCTTTGTTTTTATTTGCCTATCAATATGGGGGATTACTTTAGCCCAATTAGTCATCTTTTCAATAAAGTTTAATTCTTTCTCTTTTTCTTTTATTTTAAGATAAAGTTCTCTTTCATCTTCAGGCGTATTCGGCACAGATGGGCAATTTTCCATTTGAGCAAACACCGAGCTCATTAATCTAAAAAAATCTAACCATGGTTGTTCGGCTTCATTTGATTTTATTGCTTGTCTTGTGAAAAAACCTGCGGTTTCTACTGCCGTCGCCCAAAGGTGTTGTAATTTAGTTCTTATTTGAATTTCAGTTAGAAGATTATTATATCTTTTCATACCCCTGGGGGTTTTATAAGCATAGACTAAATGAAATCCCCTATAACCATCCGATTTGGGACCATCAATTCTTTCTTTTTCATTTTTAACATCTACATAATTTTTTTTATTTATTAGTCTGTGTTTTAAATCTCCTCTTAAATATCCATCAACATAAAGCTTTCTAGCAGAAGCTAGATCTTTCATAACCGCCCTGCATCCCCCAATATCTTGCATTTGAAAAAGTTTCATACTTGCTCTACTTCTTCCATGATAAATACGAGTTAATTTATATATAATTGCTGGGGCTCGCTTTAATCTTTGTGAGATGAGGGCTTCTCTATCGAACTTAGATGCCTTTCGTTTTAAAGTTATCTGAAAAACATGTAAGGGATAGGCATGTACGGCTCTCCAATTTTCTAATATTTCAAAAGCTTTTTCGATATCCTCTTTAGAAGAATGATTTTCTGTTAACATCTTACCTGCCCAATTTATCTCTTTTTTACTATACTTTAATCTTGCCCAGACCATAATATATCATAGAAAATAGACTATTTAAATCTTTTGTGTTGTCCAAATATGGGCGGTTAATTATACCGACGACAAAAATATAATATACTCTATCATTATAAATCCGGGCGGTATAATAAACCTGTTTTATATACTTCGGGTACATGAGCATATTATAAAAAACCTTATATGCCCTCACTGCAAAAGTAAGAAGATAATTATACAAATATTTAAGCCAACTATAGAATTTAACAGGAAAACTATAAAAAGGGAAAGAGAATCTGTCCGACGGATATCGTTCAGTACAAAACAGATGATGAAAAAAGCTCCGGGCAAGGGATAGTGTTTGGAACCAAGCCCCTTGAAATAATTATTCCCTACATTA
>JACPLT010000005.1 GCA_016186365.1 Candidatus Pacearchaeota archaeon
ACTAAAATTTGGATATAAGGTAAATCTAAAAGATTCTTCTTCTGGTTTTGAGTGGGGAATTTATGTTCCGCTTGAGCCCAAACAGAAAAAGATACTCAAAGAAATAGGTGTTGTGTATAAAAACTAGGGGAAATTAAGGTAATAAACCAGCAGTCGTGATTTCCTATGGCAAGCATAAAATCTATCCCGCAATTTCTTAGCTCTCTTGCTCTTTCAGGATGGTCAAAGTCTCCCAAGCACAAAATTCTGTCAACTTTTTCCTCTCTTGCCAGTTCAAGTGCGTAAGTCAAAGGTGCTGAATGTATGTCAGAAATAATTAGTGTTTTGCTAATCATGAAGTGACCCCGATGGGATTTGAACCCACGACAACTGGCTTACTTCAAACAAGCTGTCTTTTTTAAAGACTGGAAACTTGTCTTCCTGTAAAAGGCCAGTGCTCTAACCAGGCTGAGCTACGGAGCCATGGTTATTTCAATTATTACTGATTTAAAAATCTTTACAGGCATTACTAATTAAGAGGTTTATTCAAAACATTAATAAACAAAAAAAATATCTAAAATAATGGGAAAATTAACCTCTTTCATAATCATCTTTCTGATAATTATCCTAATTATTTCCATGTCAGTATTTGGCTACTTATTATTCAACTTTTTGCAAAAACCCTCACAAACATCAGTTCAGGATACAGGGATAACACAAAATTCTTCACTCTCTCCCTCATCTCAATACTATCCGGATGAATGCAGGGAGCTTTTGCCAGACGATTATGCCCTTCCTGATTTCAATAATTTTAAATCAGTAATTCAGAACGAACAATTATTAAAAGACCTGCCTTCAGAAGGCTCGCTAAAAATTATGTTTTTTCATTTTTCCGCAGGATGCAGGAGATGGGACAAGACTTACACTTTAACTAAAAATAATATTGAAGAAAAAAATTCAAATGCAGATGTTGATATAATTATTCTTTCTGATTATGTCAGCCAGATAGCTCCGGGAAATATTTGTGAAGTAATTCAGGACGCAAGGGAAAATAATGATTTTGCCCAGACATTAAATATCGGAAGAAGCAAATTTTATGTGAGATATTCCGGAATGATGAAATACAAGGAATGTTTCGGATTTTAATGCGAATATTTTTTTAGCTTTTCTTCAAGCTGTTCTGCTTGCACTGCCCCGACAATTCTATCCGCTTCCTTGCCATCCTTGAATATTATAAGAGTAGGGATAGACATAACATTAAATCTTCCAGCAAGTTTTTGGTTGTCATCTATATTTACTTTTGCAAATTCAATCTTGCCTCTGAAATAATCTGCCATTTCTTCTATTATTGGGGACATCATCAGGCAGGGCATGCACCATTCAGCAAAAAAATCAACAAGAACTATTTTTTTAGAAATCTTCTCATCGAACTGTTTTTCATTTATTTCATCAACGCTGTTGCTTGCCATTTTCATCCTCATATAATCCCTAATCAATAGAAGCATTAATAAAGCTTTCGAATTCACTAAAATTATGACAATTGATTCATTGCTGGCAGTCCAATGTGAATTAAAAGATAAAGGAATCCAGCACTTAATTCAAGAAAAACAAGAAGAAATAGAAGAAGCTTTAGCCAATGAAGATTTTCAAAGAGCAAGGCTGGCTTGTTTGAAAATGATTTATCTTTTCAGCCATAATTTTCCAGAGCAGATGCCCCAGAGAAAACCTATACTCACAGATTTAACTGACTTGTTTTATTCAATAAACGGAAGGTTTATCCCCCTTTCAGAGCTAACTCTTGGAACTTTTGTAAATGCAAGAATTTCTGGAATGAATAAAGAAACACAAAAAGGCGGAAAAGTTCAAGAAAGAAATGGAACCTTTGCAATTTTAGATGAACATGGAACAGAACATGCCTGTTACGTGAAAGATTTTCCCGATGTTGAGAGAGGTGTAAATGCAAGGTTGTGGATTACAAATCTTAGAGATAATGGTTATACTATATACTTAGAGCCCAGATTAGAGGCGGGTGACAGAATTAGTGTTAAGATAAAACCCCAGCAGAAAATAGACCCATGTTTTAGATTTCTAAATTATGATGGATTTATAAAAATAAAAGAAGGGGGAATTCAAAATGTGCAGGCAAATCATTATTATCAAGCAGAAATTATATATCATAGAAGAGATGTAGTTATAGATGAAGCTGGAGAGATTAAAAGAGTGGGCATAGCTTTTGCAAAAGCAAGAAAATCTATTGATGAAGAAACCTACAACCAAAAAGGAACGAGAATAGCAAAAGCAAGGCAGACAAAAGTTATTTTCTATGGATAATTCTGTTAATCCCAGCACATCATTCAAGAATTATCCAGACAGAAAATTCTGCAGAAAATGTGATTCAATTAACAGAATTTTCTTTAGCTCCAAAATCTCACAAAACCCGAAGGAGTTACTCCCTGGAATCTTTCTAATTTTACTTCTGTTTCTTTTAACATTATTTTTGCTAAAACATCATTATAGTCTTCTGCGAAAATTATTCTTGCAATCCCAGCATTAATTATTAACTTAGCACAACCAGAGCAGGGAAATGCATCCACATAAATAATTCCCCCCACTATACTTGCTTTGTTTCTTCCGGCATTAATTATAGCATTCGCTTCTGCATGCGCTGCCCAGCATAATTCATGCCTCTCTCCAGAAGGAACATTCCGTTTTGCTCTTTCACATCCTCCTCTTTTATCACAATGCGAAACTCCTCTCGGAGGTCCGTTATATCCTTGGGATAGAGAAATATTGTCTTGTGTAGTAATCATTGCCCCAACTTTTCTTCTTAAACAAGGTGACCTTAACCCCCATTCATATGCCTGTCTTTTATATTTCTCTTTAAAACTAGGCAGCCTTCTTTTCTCGCTAATAAGCCCGACAAGATTTTCTTTGCTGTTAGTCAAAAAATATGTGAGCCATCCCCTTTTTTCATAATTGTTCCAGACAAAATAATCTGCTTCTTTTAAACAAGCAGAAACCTGCTGACCGCTTTCATTCTCCCCCTTGCCCAAATCCCTAGCCTCCATTTTTTCAAATTCTTCTCTTGTTTTAGTATATTCTCCTCTTGCTCTTTCGACTAATCTTGTATATCTTAAATCTTGAGGAGCATCAACCCCCACAAGAAAAAATTTGTTTCCAGCAATATCCTTTAAAACTCGAATTTCTTCAGGATTTCTTATTCCATCAATAACATACTCTTGGTTAGGGCTATGATTTTCCATAACCATTCGTGCTAAAACTCCTCCCCCATTCTTTTCTCTTAAGTCATTACCAATATCTTGCAAATCTGTATCTGTATAATTTGGAATTCCTCTTTTTTTTGCTTCTTCTCTTACTACATCTGACAGAGATTTGTATTCAAATCCCCTCCTTCCAAGAAAATCTGCCACTTCGCCTTTTCCGCTTGCCTTAGTTCCAGTTAATCCTATAATCATATTTGCCTCATTTTTCAAAAAAGAAATTTTTTTGATTTATAAACAACATTATATTTTAATATCTATTTTCTATTGATATAATCTTTTTAAACTTCAGCATAATCTTTATTTTATGAACGAAAAAGAGATGCTTGAACATTGTGCTGAATTGCAAAGAGATAATCCCATATTCACTGAAAAATTCTTAGAACTGCAAAAACAAGGGAAAGTTGGAGTTATAGATGCGGTAGGAATGGGCAATATTCCAGTTTTATTTGCAAATGGGCTGTCACTTGCAGAGGCTTGGGAAAATTCTTTAATTACTCTTTGGACAAAAGGGATATTTGTAAGAACTCAATATGATGATAGAAATAGTTCAGGAGATTATATACATCCTCCAAGCAAAGATTCTACAATGATTACAGTTATTCAAGCTCCCCTGTCTGAACCCAGAATTCATCGTGAATTCCCTGGAGGATTGGATGCTCTGGAAGAATATCGCCAGGAGATGTTAGATGGAATTAAAGATGGATGGATAAGAGATAAAACAAATCCTGCTGATAAAAGATGGGAGTATACTTATCATGAAAGAATTTTCAAATATAAAATTCCAGGATTAGAGAATACAATCAATCAGTTTAAACTAATGACAGAAAATCTTGCCAGAGGCCCAATAACTAGACGAGCTCAAGTAGTCACCTGGCAGCCCTGGGAAGATGCAGTTATATCTGACCCTGCCTGTCTGCAATCAATTTGGGGAAGAATATTAAGAGACAACCCTCAAGCACAATTCGCAATGTATTCAGATGAGCAAACAGGAAAACCCAAACTAAATCTTAACTGGAGATTTAGAAGCAGGGACGCATATGGTGCAGCATTTATGAATAATTTTGCTTTAATAGACTTTGGGCAGATGATGACTGCAGAAATTTCAAGAATAAGAGGAGAAGAAGTAATATTAGGAAGATCTGTGGATATTAGTGATTCTTATCATATCTATGGAAAAGATTATGAAACATTCTTAAACAGATTTGGAAGAAGCCTCGCAACAAGACATTTTTTAGAAACAGAAGACTACGATAGCAATGCAAGAACCTGGCGTTCTGATTCGCCTGTTGTTGTGGCTTCATTTGAAGAGGCAAGAAAAATGATTCCAGGAAAAATAGCAGAACAAGATGCAAAATATGCTAGAAAAGAGGGATTAACAAAAGGCTCTTCTAAACTTCTTGGAAAATAATCCACTTAAAAAATGAAAAAGGGAAAACTGGTAGTAATTGAAGGCGGAGACTGTTCAGGAAAAGAAACGCAGTCTGCTTTATTAGTAAATCGGCTTCATTCCGAAGGAATTCTATGCGGAACGATATCTTTTCCTCAATATGACACTCCAACAGGAAGAATAATCGGGCAGTGTTATCTGGGAAAAACAGATTTAGGAGAGCAACTTGGCTGGAAAGGAGATTATTGCTGGTTTGGAAATCCCAATTCTGTCCAACCAATTATTGCCTCTCTTTATTATGCTGCTGACAGACAAGCTCTCGCTCCAGAAATTAGAAGAATTCTTAATTCAGGACAGCATCTTGTTTTTAATCGATATGTAGAATCAAATATTGGGCATCAATCAGGAAAGCTGAAAGATTCTGGTGAAAGAAGAACTCTTGCTTTTTTAATTGAAACTCTTGAATATGATTTATTAGGACTTCCTCGCCCAGACGGGCTAATATTCTTGCATATGCCCTGGCAGGTTGCTTTAGAGTTAAGAAAATCAAGGCAAGGAGTTGCAGACGGGCATGAAAATGCAGAACATTTGAAAAACACAGAAACCGCTTATTTAGAATACATCAGAGGTAAAAAATATCCAATAATTCCCTGCACAAGAGACGGAACACTAAAAACACTCAGAGATAAAAAAGATATTGCCCAAGATGTGTATGAAGAAGCAAGAAGAATATTACTTTCCTGAAGACATGAATCTTGCTTCGTTTCTTTCACTCTCGCTTAAATTTTCAACTTCTTCTACTTCAACATTTTCAACTTTTTGAACCAGAAGTTGCGCAATTCTATCCCCCATTTTTATTTCGAAATCTTTTTCAGATAAATTCTTTAAAACTATCATCAACTCTCCGCGATAATTAGAATCAAGAACTCCTGCCATGGTATGAATCCCATGATTTGCAGCCATTCCTCCTCTGTCCCACACCAAGCCGGCATAACCTTCTGGCAGTTCGATTGCGATTCCCGATTTTACAACTTTTCTCTCTCCTGATTTTATTATAACATTTTCAGAAGCTCTTATGTCTATGGCTGCATCTCCTTTTCTTTGGTGTTTTGGAAGTTCTATTTCTTTGTTTAATCTTTTTATTTTTATTTTCATGTATTTCAGCTTTTAAAATAAAAAGCCTGAAAATTTTTGATTTTCTTGATTTTTATTTGAACCATTTTTATTAAAAATAAGTATAAAAAATTATTTTTATAAGACTATTCAACAATTGAAAAATAAATCTTTTTAATTTCCGGTATTTCTCCTTGTTTCCACTCAGGTTTTTTAAATATTTTTTTATTTTTAATTGCTTCTTCTATTTCTTCTTTCGTAAAATATTCAGAAAAGAAGCTAGAACAGGAGAAGCTTGTTACATTAATCCAGATTGTTTCATTGCCATATTCATTTATTTTTCCTTCTTGGTTTATCTTATTTTCCCAAATTTGAGCTATAGGATTAAAGCTATCTAAACATCTTTTCCCAGGATTATGAGAAATATATGTTACATTCCCCTCTTCTAGTAAATTATTTTTAAATACTAAATATGCAACGTAAATCGAGATTGGATTAGTTGTCTGATCTCTGCTAAAATTTTGCCAACTGCCGAGATTGATAGCAAAATCAGCAGGAAGATTAGAAGACAAAGAATTAAATAAAAAGTATGAGCCAATACCTATTAAAACTAAAAATATTAATATAATCGCAATTGTCAACCCTTTCATTTATTACTAAACCCGATGTCCTTTTTAAATATTTCTAACTCCTGCATTTATAAAATATGGCTTTATTTCTTCTAATAAAGCTTGAACTTCTTCTTTTTTATACGGAGGGATTTTTTCCGAATTTTCCTCTATACAAACATCATTTCTGAACTGCTGTAAGAAAAATGCCTGATTGGCATTTTTCTCTTTTAGATAAACTGCAATTTTTATTAAATCCTGCTTTTTAATTTCAGGATAGATGGTTGTTCTGAATTCGTATTCTGGAAATTTGCTTATTATTTCTATGGATTTTTTTATATTTTCCAAATCTGCTTCTGCTCCTATAATCTCGGAATAATTTTCAAAACTGGTTTTAATATCCATTGCTGCAAAATCCACTAATTTTTCATCTAATAATTCTTTCAGCATTTCTGGATTTGTACCATTAGTGTCAATCTTAACTTTAAATCCGAGCTCTTTGATTTTCCTGCATAAAGCAGGAAAATATTCATAGATAGTAGGCTCTCCTCCTGTGATTACTACTCCATCTATAAATTCTTTATTTTCTTTGAAATATTTTTCTATTTCTTTAAAGGGGATAGTTTTTAGTTTATCAGGATTCAGAACTAAATCTTTATTTGAGCAGAATTTGCATTTAAAATTACATCCAGCAAGAAAAATTACAGAAACAACTTTTCCATCCCAGTCTACAAGAGAGCTTGGGACTAGACCTTTGATTTGTTCATAAATTTTCATGTTTTAATTTTAGATATTTTTCAATCAATTTTAAATCCTGTCTGTCTTTCTCCCTGTTATATTTTTTCTTCCATTCAATTATATATTTTAACTTAATAAAAGGCAATCTTTGGATAATTTCAGCATCATCTATTAATTTATCTGAATTATCAAACCAAGGAAGCCAATCTTTCCATAATTCAATATTTCCTATTTCTATTTTATTCTTTTTTTCTCCGATAACCGGATATTTTTTACTTAATTCTTTCCATAAACTTTCTCTTACAATTAAATCAATATCCTTACTTTCTCTTATTCCCCTTATTGAAAGAGGAGCAGAGCCAAAAATAGCAAAATCAGCTATTGGAAAATTCAATTTTTTAAGTTCTGTTAAATCTAGCATTTTTGTGAAATTTATTAATTCCTCTTAATATAATAATCAAATTATTTTTTAATCTATCAATCTACTCTTGCAGTTGTGTCTTCTCTTCTGACTTTTACCCCATTTAAAAATACCTCTAACCCTCGTGCCTCTAAATTCCGAGTTATCTCTCCAATTTCTTCACCTTCATGTTCCTTATGATGTTCAATCTCAAAATAGGAATTTATCCCTATTACTTCTGCACGCCCATATCCGCATTTATCATTTCTCATAATTTATTTTCCTCCTATTTTTTAAATTCCTAATCGCAACCGCAAGCAGGAGCATTATATCTAAATCTATCTTTCAATTCCTGCTTCTTGCTGGGATTCCAGCCCTCAACTTTTTGATAATATCCTGTAATTCTCGAATATCTTGATAAACCCTCGCTTCCGCAGTTGCTGCATTTATTT
Source organism: Candidatus Pacearchaeota archaeon (assembly GCA_016186365.1). GTDB lineage: Archaea > Nanobdellota > Nanobdellia > Pacearchaeales > GW2011-AR1 > JACPLT01. The sequence continues at coordinate 7,962 of JACPLT010000005.1, forward strand.
TTTAATCCATACTCAAAATTTCCACATGAATTGCATACACTATAATCTCTTGTGTATCCCCAAAATCCAATATCTCTCTTGCATATCTTCTTTGTCAGCTCAAGCATACTTTCTGCACTAGGAGACTGTTCCCCAAGCCAGAGATGCATAATATGCCCGCCATTAGTTATAGGATGATATTTCTCTTCAATCTTAATCTTTTCTGCCATAGGAAAGTTGGCATCCATTTTTACCATGTGGCTGTTAGTATAATAGGGAGCTTCTTTTGTCCCAGAAAAGATAACATTATTTCCGAACTTTGAAATATCCAGTTTAGACAATCTTGCTGCACAGGTTTCTGCAGGAGAGGCAATAACTGAAAATCTTAGCCCATAATCCTTAACACACTGATTAGCATAATCTCTCATTCTCTGAATAACACTTATTCCAAATTTTTGAGCATCTGGATTTTCATGAAGATGATTTCCTGTATGAACTTTCATTGCTTCTGTCAAGCCGGCATAACCAAAAGTTTTTGTAGTATTCATAAACTGATAGTATTCTTCCCCATCAAATTTTTGAGTTAAAAATTTCAGCAAATTCTGGCGGTGAAGCAAATCATCGCTTATCTTATGTTTTATCAAAAGAATTTCTTTCATTTTTTCTAATCTTCTGTTTAGCAATTCAAAGAATTTATCATCATTTCCTTTTGATTCATAAGCTATTCTAGGCAAATTAAGGGTTATATAAATATCATTTCCTGTTCTCAAACTTCCCCATACTCCTGCATATTTGCTGTCTAATCTTGTCCTGCAGCCCATGTAGTTGAAATTTTCTGTCTGCCATTCTGGGAAACCATTTGCAATATAGGGAGTTCCGTATTTTGCTGCAAATTCATGAATTAATTTAAGCTCTTCTGGATATTTTTCAAAATCTCCTGGTCTGACTTTATAGACATCATTAGGCCACATATGCTGTTTTCCTGAATAATCTCCCTTAATCTTGACTTTTGTATACTCTCTTAAAATTTTCAAGCTTTCTTCTTCATAATCTCCATATACTCCGACTTCTTTTCCTTCAGGACCTATTGCAGGAACATTTTTCAGCCAGTTAGGAATTCCTAATTCCCAGTTTATATTGCTGAATACTACTTGCCCGCCTCTGGCAACATAACTCTGATTTAATTCGTAGATAAATTCTTGAACAGCTTGCTTGATTTCTTCATCTTTTAATCCTCTTGCAAAGGGAGCAAGCCAGACATTAAAGCAGTCTATTGATTGCCCGCCCGCCATTTGAGTTTGAGCTGCCAATAATATTTTTGCAGAATGCTGTATTGCAACTGATAAATGTTTTGCAGGTCCAGCAACACTAGTATGAGTTCCAGTTCCGTCTACTTTTAATCCGTGCTTGAAGAATATCGCAGGAACATGTTGTATGCAGTTTGGTCTTGTTGCTGCATTGGATAAAATATGAATATGATAATCTCCAGAAATATGAGGGTCAACTAAATTTTGAGGAAACAGTTTAAGCATAGCATATTGTTCAAGAGTTTCTCCTGAAATAATCCAGTTTATCGTCTCTGGAGTGTGCTGGAGATTTGCATTTTCCCTTTTAATATCTGTTGAAGTTCCTTGAGAAAGCATTTGTTCAATATCATAAATGGGCAACCCCAGTCTTGTATATTTCTTTCTGGCTTCTTCCAATCCATATTCAAGAAGTTTCACATTAACTATCTCTCTTATCAAAGGAGAAGAAATAAAGCTTAAATTAAGATTTTTGATGAATTTTTCAGCTTCCATTGCAATTCCGTCTGCCTGCTCTTCTTTTATGCCTGTTTCTTTTATCAAACTTCTTGAAATTTTGCTTCTGTCAAATACCTCAAATTTTTCAGAGCTCGTCCTTATATAGATTTCATCAGTTTTGAATCTTTTAGCAGATGCCCAATCATATTTGTATAACAGCGCAAAAATAAGTTTCCTGACTTCTGACATTAAAATCGCTTTTTTATCGTCTTCATCAAAATTAGAATCAATTTCATTTGCAATTCTTTCCGCTATTTCGGGAGTTGTTCCAGACCTCAAGCAGATAGAAACAATTTTATCATAGTCATATCTCTCAACCATGGACAGCCAGAAATTGATTTTTCCCCTGTCTTTTATCTTGAAATCTTCTATTTCTATTTTTTCCAGTGCACTATTTATTTTTTCGTTCATTTGTGTTATTTATACCTCTTTAACAGCTTCTTTGAAGTCTTTTATATCCTTAAAATCCCGGTAAACTGATGCGAACCTTATGTAAGCTACTTTATCCAATTTTTTTAATGCTCTCATAACCAACTCTCCAATCATTGCACTCTTTACTTCTATTCCATGTTGTTTTAATCTTTCTTCAATCTTGCTTACAATCATATCAATACTTTCAATTGAAACCTGTCTTTTCTCGCAGGCTTTTAATATCCCTGTTTTAAGCTTTTCTCTTGAAAAAATCTCTCTTCTTCCGTCTTTTTTAATTACAAAAATCTCTAAAACCTCTACTTTTTCATAAGTTGTAAACCTTTTCCCGCATTTCAGGCACTCTCTCCTTCTTCTTGTTTCGTTCTTGCTGTCTCTTTTATCTGTAACCTTTGTTTCTTCATTTGAGCAGTAGGGGCAGAGCATTTTTGTTTTAGTTTTGTTTATTTATTATTTTGAAACGAAAGTGCGAACCAGAGCATTTTTACGAGCGTTTTGTTTTTATTTTATTTACGAGTGAAGATGCGAACCATAACATGGAATTATATTAACTTTTTACCTCTTTTGTAATCTTTTAGTTACTACAATCTGTTGTATATCTCATAAGAAACGATACAAGCTATTGTATATAATAGCTAATTAAAAATATTATACTATTTAAATATTTCTATGCTGAAGAATATAGTTTATTGACAAAAAAATAAAATATTTTTTGTCAAATATTTTACTGCTACTCTGATAAAATGAATAACAACTTAAAGAAGAGCGAACATTTTTTGCAGTTCTTCTTCTTTAAAATCTCTCAAAACAATTCTATACAACACCTCATCTTCATCTTTAATATGATTTCTTAATTTTTCTATTATTATTCTCCCATTTTTATTTAATGCTTCTTTAATTTTTATCTCGCTTCCAGAATTTATCGCATCAATCATTGCTTCTTTATGTTTTTTTAACTCTCTATGTTCAAACTGCATCTTCTTGACAAGAATTATAATATTTTTATTCTCTACAAGAGGGAATACTCTTTCCTCTTTGTCTTCATGCTTGTTCCAAATGTTATGCAAATTTCTGAAAATATGGACAACTGACTTGATTATGTGACGTTTTTGTCAGTTCTCCAGATAGATAAATGACTGCCAGATGTAACAAAATTAAGTCATTTATCTATATGCACTAGGTTAGGATAATTTATCTCTTCCAGCTTAGAAATCGTCTCCATCTCAAGCAGTTCTCTTTCAATTATTTCGTGCTCTTCTTTCAGTATATCTATAGGGTTTTTTTCCATTTTGTTTATGATGTTAAGTAAACTTTGTAAATTAACATCCCCTCAGATTGAATATTATTGACCGAGAATTTGATTTTTCCCCCTCATTAATTAGGGGTGAACAAATAAAATTCCGGCGATACTATTAATTTAACGCTAAGCAGGGGATGCTAAGTTTGGTTCTTTACTTAACACATGAGAAACATTTATATATATTCTTTGCGATTACTATTTATGGCAATAGACTATGTTCAGCTCTCTCAAATTCTAGGAGTTTCAGAAAAGTATCTCTGGTTTTTTGCTCTCGCTCTTTTATGGAGCTTAATCTGGAAAATTGTAGCCTGCTGGAAAGCAGCAAGAAAAAATAATTTCATTTGGTTTATAATTTTGTTTGTAGTAAATACTTTAGGAATCCTTGAAATTCTTTATATATTTTTATTTTCAAAGATAAATTTGAATGAAAAAGAAATTATTACAAGCAAAAAAAGAAAAAAGAAATGAAGATAAAATTTAACACATCAAAAATACTCTTTGTGTAAGCTACCTGTTTTAACTCGCAGAAAACAAAGGCATTTTTGACTGTGCTCAAGAACTCAACACGCTCCGGAATTTATTCCGGAGTTCTTGACACATATACTTATAAACCTCAAAAACCCTAATTAATCATGCTACAATTGCTTCATGTTGCAAGTCATTTTTCTTCCGCTGAAATTGTTCGCTCTTTAAGATTTGCAATCGAGCAGCATAAGCAAGAGGGGCGTGTTTGGAGCTATATCCCCCTAACTTATAGTTTAGAGGAGGGCAAAGATTTCAAAGCAGGGATTAGAAATTTCTCTCCAGACGCAATTTTAATTGATGATACTCACAGCGATGGAGGGTTGATAACTCTCGTACAATCTCCTGCTGGTGTCCCCTCTGCATTTGCCAGTTTTCGTTCTTTCGATAAGGTTAAAGCAAAATATAAAGAATTAATAAATCCCCCTGATTTTCTGCCCTATGATTTAAGCTTTCCTCGAGTTACATTCATAGAGATAAAGGGAAATCCAGAAGTCAATACAAAATTATTCTACAA
>JACPLT010000024.1 GCA_016186365.1 Candidatus Pacearchaeota archaeon
AAGAAAATGGACAAAGGTTCAGGATAAAGAATAATCTTTTTGCAGAGATATTGGGTTCTGTGAATGGGGCGAGCATTATTTTAATTCTGAAAATGAGATGGCTATGCCCATCTCATTTTGTCTGTTATTTCGGAGATACTGCAAGCTGGATAAGACTTTTAAATGATTAGTTATACTTTTATTTCTCTACAACTGCAAGAAGGAACTTCAACTTGATAATAAGTCCTAGAAGTAGAGTTATACTTATTTCTAAGAGGATATAGAATAGTACAATTTACTCCTAGATCAATAATGTTATAAGCATGGGTCTCTTTTCCATATCCACAAACCATATTTTTTCTATCGCTATAACTCAAATATTGGATATAAAATTCATATCTTGAGTTTGTTGATTGATTATCGCATGATGAAGTACAAGTATAATTTGTGTTTTCTAATTGAGAAATATCTTCTTTTATTTCATCTATTTGTTCTAAAATATCTAAATCTCTTTTTTCATAATCTTCTATGAAACCGTCTACACGTAAATCTGCACTATTTATTGTTTGATTGTCAAAACTGTCTGAAGAAAGAGTTAAAAATAAGCTTCCAGAAAATCTTTTCTTCTGGTTCACGGAAATAGCTTCAAAATTTGAAATATAGTGAATTGCGGGTCTGCAAACCATGTCTATCCCTGTTTCCCTAACTCCTGAGATATAACCATAGTAGACTAACCCGTCATTATCTATAAATCTAAACCCCTGCCCCCCAAACATAGAATTCATTCTAGCTGAAAGTGTCCTTTCATATTGATTTGATTGATATAAATAACAAGCTAAACGAAGATGGCTATTCTCTAGAAATCTAATAAATAGGTTTCCTTTATTATTAATAGAATTAGCAGAATACAGATTGTTGATATCTCTTAAGGAATAATTAAAATCTGCTTCAACCTCCATAAATTGTGAAGGAATCCCATGATTTGACCAATCAGAAAAGTTTATACTTAAATTTTCAGGATTAATCTTTAGATTACTTACTTGCCAATTTGATAATAAAACTTGTATATTCCCGTCATTTTGGTTAAGAGAACTAATTGATAATTCCTCGTTATAAAATGGGAAAATAGTTTTGTTTCCATCGATAGTTCCTATTATGGTTTCTGCATTTATATTCTGAACCATAAAAATCAATAATAATACTAAATATCCCCCTTTTCTCATGAAAAATAACAGAATAACTTTTATTTAAAGTTTCCGCAAGAAATCCTTGTGCCCACTTTAGTGGGCGGATGAATTGCGGGGTATAATCGCTAAATATTTATTCTTCGAATGATTATAAACAATGAGTTAGATTTTAACTCATTGAACAAAAACAATAGTTAGAACTTTCTCAAACTAAATAAACTTTTGCTTTCGCTTGGCGAAAGCTATGGAGAAAAAATGGAAACAAAAATAATAGAATATAAACATTATGAAAATTCAGTTGGAAATAATTTGCAGGTAATACAAATAACAACTAAATGCCGATATGCAATGATGCAAAAAGAAATAATTGAAACTTATTGCAGGATTGCAATAGAAGAAGCATGCAAAAAACATAAAATTGAAATAGTAATCATTGAAGTTCTTAAAGAGCATGTGCACATAATTGTGAATTGTCCGAGAACATTATCTCAGGCAGAGATGATGCAGATAATCAAAGGATTATCTGCGTATATTATTTTCAGACTCTGCCCTAATTTGAGAAAGAGATACCCAAAAGGGCATTTTTGGAGTGAAGGATATTTTTGCGAGGGTTGTGGAAGTGATTTTGAAAGAGCATTGAGTTATGTTCAAAATCAGAAACAACATCATTTTTTCAGTTAGGACGCCGTCCTCCACCGAAGGTGGATTTGCCGTTAGGCAAACCTTTAGGGGACGGAGGATGTCACATGTATTGTATCAATAGAAAGTAGTGATTTTTACCTACGAGTTGGTAGGGAAAAAATATTTATTTCAGAGTATATGAATGCTTAAATAGAAGAATTAATCCACAATTCAATGAAAAAGATTTTTGCAATAATATTTGCGATGGTTATTGTTTCAACAATAACCCTTGGTGCAGAAGAATGGTATAATAAAACAATTCCATACCCCAGAGATATTCAAGATATAACTACTCCTTTTAGAAAAATAGTTGAGAAATTGTCAGATATTAATAGTGTTCTAAATAATATGCTAGGAAAATTGACTATAATTGCTGAAAAGAATGCAACTATTCAAGTTAATGTTGAACCTGCGCCCATTACTATTGAACCAAACATTATAGTAAACCCAAATATCACCTTTCCTGAAAGAGAGTGTAAGTGGGAGAAGTTAAATCAACAGTATAGTCTAGAAGTTAGTGAAAATTTTGGTTGTTGTGGGTTTCATAGTCTCAACTCTTCAATCCAACTACCTCATGATATTGTTTATAATTCTATAAATGTTATAAGCGGCGCGGTTCTTTTAGAATGTGGCATATGCGAGTCTAACTGCCTATATCTCATTAATGGTGTTAGCTGTGGCAGCATACCCAAAAATAGCAATTCAGTCTATTATGAGTTGCCTGCACAATGTATAAACGCATTTCACAACGGAAGAAATACATTAACAATTTCTGTACCATCTGATTGTGGAGGAGAGATTCATCAAGCGTGGATAGAGATGGAAATAAAACCCTCAAATTGTTAAACTAAAAATGAAGCATGCCTGATAAATAGCACTAACAGGTTATTTATTCTGTTAATAACTTAATTCTCTACATTATTCTTGACATCATTTTATGAAAGTTAATAACATAAAACCTGTTTCTATAACAATTAGTCCAGTTCCAAAATAAACTTTCTTTACCTTCCTCTTTGCTTATATCCTTAACCTGTACTCTTTTATTCCCTTACAATTATCTTGCCTTTCATTGAAGAATGAAAACTGCAGTGATAGTTGTAGTTTCCTGATGTTTCAAAAGTGTAAGAAAATGTTTCACCTTGATTTAGTGTTGGAGAATCCAGAGCTTTATTTGAATCAGAAGTAATTGTGTGTGGAGCAGAATCATAATTTGTCCAGGTGATTGTTTCTCCCTTGTTTATTGTTATCTCTGAAGGATTAAAAGAAGATTCTTTAATTTCTACATTGTATTGGCTGTTTCCAGATGCCCCTGTTGGCGGAGCTTGGTCTACTAAAGAATTATTTGAATAAATATAGTAAACTGCCCCGAAAAGCAGAATCGCTATTACTATTATTAATATTGGATATATCACTCTCATTATATATTACAGAACAATTTAGTTTATAAATATTCACTTTTAAATTGAATTATGGGTAATGATGGAGATATTGGCATTAATGAAGGAGATTTGGTCAGGGCTAGAATTTTTCAAAAAAACTATCCTTTCCCAGATTTTTTGCAGATTTCAGGAACTACCTCTCCCAATCTTAGGTATAGTTATCAGGTGATTATGGGAAGAGTGGATTCTTCTTGTGTTCTATTCGCAAAACTTGGGGAGGGATTAGAATATATTTTGGAAATTCTCAGCACTAGCCCTGGGAAAAAAGGCTCTTCTCAACTGATGCTTAGAGCATTAAGAAGGGCTAGAGATTCAGACCCTGTTCATGTTCCTTGTGATAGAATACCTCGAGAATATTTGAGAACTTTTAATGAATATCGTGTTGGACAAATGGTAGTTGCAATCCCTAGAGATACTAATAAGGATTCTAACGGAGATATTTTTGCATTATCTCATGATATTCTTTTTCCAGATTTTACTATAAAAACCTTTTTTCCAAAAGGGTATGAAATTGGCAGATATTTTGGAAAAAGAGTGTTATCGTGGGTTTCTAATAATCTGCCTACATTTGGAGGGAGAAGAACAGTCTATACAAATTTTGTAAGCGCTCCTGCTGATAGAGAGCTAGTTTTTCAATGAGTTCAAAATATAGTCTAAGAACTAAATATTTGAGCAGTTTTTAGTTCTTATCCTATCTATTCAAGGCACAAAACTTGTTCAATTAAATATGTCCTTGAATATATCTTCAGTTACTTTTTCTATTTCCTGCTCGCCGTTTATCTTTATATAGAAAATTCTTTTAATTGAGTCACTTTCTCTGCAGAATTTTCTATCTGGATAATTCTGGGATGACGGGCTAGGATTAACAGAATTATCCATTGCATTATAATACCTGATTAATGGGAAAGTCTCCTTATGATAGGTTTCTATTCTTTTTTTAATTGCTTCTTCTTTGTCATCTTCTCTCTGATATAATCCTGAATAGCAAACATCGCATTTTCCTGCAACTTTTGGCTTTGGAGAAGTATTAACATTATAAATTAAATTGCATTTTTTGCAATTCCATCTTCCTGTCAGTCTTTTTAGAGCTTCATTATCCGAGATAGCTATTTCTATAACCTTGTCAATTTTTATTATTTTATCAAGTTCAAGAGCCTGATTCAAATTTCTAGGAAATCCGTCTAGAATAAAACCATTTTTGCAGTCTTCATTATTCAACTTTGTTTTTAATATTTCAATAATCAGCTCGTCTGGAACTAACTTTCCGGAATTAACATATGAATCTATTTTTTGCTTTAAATTAGCAGGAGCATTTCTTAACAAATCTCCTGTTGAAATATGGCATATCTTTAATTTTTCTGATATCACTTTTGCTTGGGTTCCTTTTCCGCTTCCTTGTATTCCTAGAAAAATGAGTTTCATGAAATAATAAATTTTTTTTGGTTTATAAACGCTTTTGTTTTTTCATACTTAAAAAATGATACATATAACCAAACACAAATAAATTTATAAACTAATTTTTTTCAAATCTAGTATGCAAGAGAAAAAATGGGTATATGGATTTGAAGAAGGGAACAAAAACATGAAAGAGCTGCTAGGAGGCAAAGGAGCTAATCTTGCTGACATGACTTCAATTGGACTGCCTGTTCCTCCAGGATTCACTATAACTACCGAAGTTTGTGATTACTATTATAAAAATGGAAATAAATATCCTGCTGAATTGCAAAAACAGATTGATTTAGCATTAGAAAAGCTGGAGAAAAAAATAGGCATGAAATTTGGGGACAGAAAAAATCCTCTTTTAGTTTCAGTAAGAAGCGGGGCAGCAGCAAGTATGCCTGGAATGATGGATACTATACTTAATCTGGGGTTAAATGAGCAGACAATAATGGGATTAGCTGAAAATACCAGCAATGAAAGACTGGCTTATGATTCTTACCGAAGATTTATGCAGATGTTCGGAGATGTTGTCTTGGGGGTAGAACATAAAAAATTTGAAGAAATACTTGATAGAGTGAAGAAAACTAGAGGAATAGAGTTAGACACTCAATTAAATGTTCAGGATTTGAAGCAGATTGTAAGCGAATATAAACTCCTTGTCAGAAAAGAAACAGGAAAAGAGTTTCCTTCTGATGTTAAAGAACAGCTTAAAATGGCGATAAACGCAGTTTTTTCTTCCTGGAATAATCCCAGGGCAATAACTTATCGACAGTTAAATGATATAAAAGGGTTATTGGGAACAGCAGTAAATGTTCAGGCAATGGTTTTTGGAAATATGGGAGAAGACTCTGGAACAGGAGTGGCTTTTACGAGAAATCCCTCAACAGGAGAAAATAAATTTTATGGAGAGTATTTAATCAATGCACAGGGAGAAGATGTAGTTGCAGGGATAAGGACGCCCCAGCCTGTTCAAAATTTAGAAAAAGATATGCCTGTTATTTACACTCAACTGCTGGAAATAAGAAAAAAATTAGAAAATAACTATAAGGATATGCAGGATATTGAATTTACTGTTCAGAAAGGGAAGTTGTTTATGCTTCAGACAAGAAATGGCAAGAGGACAGGGCTGGCAGCAGTCAGGGTGGCAGTGGATTTAGTTAAAGAGGGATTGCTAACTAAAGAAGAGGCATTAATGAAGATTGACCCAAATCAAATTAATCAGCTTTTACATAAAAGAATTGATCCTATCTCTAAAACTAAGAATGAAGTGATTGCGAGAGGACTGCCTGCATCTCCGGGAGCAGCGGTTGGCAAGATAGTTTTTAATGCAGAAGACGCAGAATATCAATCAGCTGAAAAAAATGAGAAAGTAGTTTTAGTAAGATTGGAAACCTCTCCTGAAGATATCAAAGGAATGCATGTTTCACAGGGAATATTAACTGCGCGAGGCGGAATGACCAGTCACGCGGCAGTTGTTGCGAGAGGAATGGGGAAATGCTGTGTAGCAGGATGTTCTGATTTAGTTATAGACGAGAAAAATAAAACTCTTAAAATAAAAAATAAACTTTTTAACGAGGGAGATTATATTACTTTAGACGGGGCGACTGGAGAGGTTTTCGCAGGACAGCTACCTGTTATTGACCCTGAATTGGCAGGAGAGTTTGCAGTGATAATGGATTGGGCTGAAAAAATAAAAAGATTAGAAATAAGAACAAACGCAGACACTCCAAAAGATGCCAAGATTGCAAGAGATTTCGGAGCAAAGGGTATTGGATTATGCAGAACAGAACATATGTTTTTTGAAGGCGACAGAATAAATTCAGTGAGAGAGATGATTCTTGCGGATAGTGATGAAGACAGAAAAAAAGCATTGAATAAGCTTCTTCCATATCAGGTTGAAGATTTTGCAGGAATATTCAGGGTTATGGACAAGCTGCCTGTGATCATAAGATTTTTAGATCCGCCTTTGCATGAATTCCTTCCTAAAGAAGCAGAAGAAATTAAAGAGCTGTCTAAACTAATCTGTGTTCCTGAAGAAAAAATTTATAATAGAATTTCTGAACTGCACGAGTTTAATCCCATGCTCGGATTTAGAGGGTGCAGATTAGGGATTGTTTATCCTGAAATAAGCGAGATGCAGGCGAGAGCAGTTTTCCAGGCAGCTTTAAAAGTTAAGAAAGAGGGGATAGTCCCTGTTCCTGAAATTGAGATTCCAAATATTATTCATCTTAGAGAATTTATGTATATTAAAAATTTAATAAAAAAAGTTGCAAAAGAGACAGGGGCAGAAGGAATTATCCCGTATAAAATTGGGACAATGATAGAATTTCCTAGAGCGGCTTTGACTGCAGACGAGCTTGCAAAAGAGGCAGATTTTATGTCTTTTGGAACAAATGATTTAACTCAAACTACTCTCGGATTTTCAAGAGATGATGCAGGAAGATTTATTCCTAATTATGTCCAGCGGGGAATATTTGACAAGGATCCTTTTCAAACAATTGATATAGAAGGGGTGGGAAAAATAATGAAGATGACTGTGTCTAAAGCAAGAAGTGTAAAGAAAAATATCGATATTGGGATATGCGGGGAGCATGGGGGAGACCCTGCAAGTGTGAAGTTCTGCCATAAAATCGGATTGTCAAATGTTTCCTGTTCGCCTTACAGAGTTCCTATTGCTATTTTAGCTGCTGCACAAGCAGTAATTGAAGCTGGAATAAAGAAATTGCCCAGCAATTTCAGTCTTTCTAAATCTGGCACAGCAAGCTGCGGGATATTAAACCCAGATTTAGAAATAAATACTAAAAATGTGAAAGAGAAAAAAATAATAACTGGAAAAAAACCAGAAAATAAGAAAATAATTTTGCAGGCAAAACCGGGAAAACAAGAAAATATCAAGAGGGGAAATATTCAGAAAGGAAAATCAATCAGGGATGAAATTAGGGAGATAATAAGGCAGGAATTGAAGAATTTAAATTTGAAGAAGTGATTTTATTTTGATAACTCTTTTTTTGCAAGTACACTTAATTTAATAATCTCTTCTTTTGAGTCTAACATTTTATCAGGGAGCGAGCTTAAATCAAACCATTTGTAGTCATCAGATTCTTCATTAAGTATAATTTTTTCTTTTTCATTAAGTATAGCCGCATAAACAAAATGAATTGCGTGAAATACTTCTGAAATATAAGGATTTTCTTTTATTTCTATAAGCTTTAATTTTTTAGAATTTAGTGTTACTCCAATCTCCTCTTTTACTTCCCTTAAACAAGCATCAATTAGTTTTTCTCCTAATTCTACTTTTCCTCCAACATTTCCCCAATCTGCTTTATTTCTATTTCTTTTTTCTTCATTTCTCTTCAAAAGGAGTATTTTAGAGAAGTCTCTATTAAAAATGCATACTATTGCTCCAAGCCCAAATTTTCTTTCTTCCATTTTTTATACTTGTGGAATTAAAATATGCCAGTATAGTAAAAGACAAAAATTTTTAACCCAATTTTTGCTTTTCCTATCTATTAAATGACTGAAAATGGTTAATTATCAATGTCCTTTAATATATTTAAACTTTTTGCAAAAGTTATTTTCCAGTTAAAACAGAAATACTACTTTCGGAAATATATATTGAAAAGAATAAAGATATAAAAAGCCAGAAATAAATCGAAATATACAAAAGAGAATGAAAAATTATTTTATAACATCTGAAAGCGTAACTGAAGGACATCCTGATAAAATCTGCGACCAGGTGAGCGATGCAATTTTAGATGCTTTGCTGATGCAGGATCCGTATTCTAGGGTGGCTGTTGAAACTATGGTTACAACTGGAAGCGTCCATATAGCTGGAGAGGTTACTACCCGAGCAACTATAGACTATCAAAGTTTAGTAAGAAAAGTTTTGAAAGATATTGGGTATGTTCATCCTGAATTTGGAATGGATTATGAAGATGCAGGTGTCTGGGTTTCTATTCATGGGCAGTCTCCAGATATTGCTATGGGAGTAAATGAGAGTGATGATAAGGAGCAGGGAGCTGGCGACCAGGGAATGATGTATGGTTTTGCCTGCAATGAAACAGAAGAGTTGATGCCTATGCCTATTGTTTTGGCGCATAAACTGACTAGGAGAATGGCTGAAGTCAGAAAAAAAGGAATAATTGCAGATATCGGGCCTGACGGAAAATCTCAAGTAAGTGTAGAATATGAAAATAACAAGCCAAAAAGAATTGATACTATTGTTATTGCACAACAGCATAGAAGCACTATAAATGAGGAAGTATTAAGAAAAGAAATTTTAGAAAAAGTAGTTCTCCCTGTCTGTTCTAATCTTATGGATAATAAAACAAAAATTCATATTAATGCGACAGGCAGGTTTGTAGTTGGCGGACCTGAAGGAGATACAGGAGTTACAGGGAGAAAAATAATAGTAGATAGTTATGGGGGAGTGGGGAGACATGGCGGGGGTGCCTTTTGTTTAACTGGGAATTCAAAAATTAATACTGAAAGAGGTTTGCTTCCCCTGCAAAATTTAGAATCATTTACACAAAATTTGACTATTAAAACAGATATCTCTCCAACAAAAGCAGAATTATGGCTAAATAATGGGAAAATGGAGACTCTGAAATTATTGACGAAAGATGGTTATTCTATTGAAGGAACAAAAAATCAGTGTCTGAGAGTAATTGATGAACATGGAGATTATATATGGAGAAGAATGGATGAATTAAAGAATTCTGACTGGATTTCTATCCAAAAGAAAAACCGGCTTTTTGGAAAAGGATTTGATTGTTCTGGATTTTCTTTTAATCATAAGAAAAACACTTATAGAAGAAATTTTTTTATTTTTCCTAGTAAACTAACCGAAGATTATGGCTATCTAATGGGTTTATTAATTGGAGATGGCAACTGCATGATGGACGGGGGAATTGCAATTTGTGCATGTGAGGAAGGCATGAAGAATAATATCGCTCGCTTGTATAAAAAATTATTTGGAAGAAAGGGGAATATTTTTGGGCACTGGGCATTTTTTGGGGGAATTGAATTGAGAGCATATTTGGAGTATCTTGGATTGAAAAAACAACGAGCTTGGCAAAAAGAAGTGCCAAAATCTATTTTTGAATCTCCTCAAGAAGTTGTCGCAGCATTTTTGAGAGGTTTATTTGATACAGACGGAACAGTCCGAAGAACAGGAAGAAATAATAATTCTCTAGACATAAAACTTGCAACAACCTCCCATAACCTTGCTGAAGAAGTGCAACAACTTTTATTGAATTTTGGAATTGTTTCTAATATTCAAACTGTTGCGTGTGCTGGAAAGATATCTGAAATAAATGGAAGAAAAGTAATTTCTTGCAGAGATTTATATCATCTAAGAATTAAAGGATTTGAAAGTTCTAAAATATTTAAAGAAAAAATTGGTTTTGGATTGCTGAGAAAAAATAATATTTTGAACTCTGTAGATTTATCATTCAAAACTGACAAATTAGCTATTCCTAATCAAACTCAAAGAATAACGAGATTATGGAATAAGCTTTCTTCTAAAATAAAACAGGCAGACGAGTTTAAAATAGGAAGATTTGCAAGAAGCCATAATGAGAAAGCAACAAAAGAACTTACATATGATAAATTAAAAAGCTTTTTAGATGGTTATGCTAACTTTTTTGAAGGTGACTTAGATTTTGAATATTTGAGGACATTATATTTAATGAATCATTATTATACTAAAGCCAGAGAAATAAAAGAGTCTTCTGCTCAGGTATTTGATATCACTGTTCCTGGAGCACATACTTTTACTGCAAATGGGTTTGTTGTTCATAATTCTGGGAAAGATCCTTCTAAAGTTGATAGAAGCGGAGCATATGTTGCAAGATATGTTGCCAAGAATATTGTTGCATCTGGGATTGCTGAAAGATGTGAGATACAGATAAGTTATGCAATTGGAATTGCAAAACCTACCTCTGTTTTTATTGAGTGTTTTGGAACAAATAAAATTCCAGATGAAAAAATATTGGAATTAGTTTTGAAACATTTTGACTTAACACCCAAAGGAATAATTAATTCTCTTTATCTGAGAAGGCCGATATTCAGGAAAACTGCAGCTTATGGGCATTTTGGGAGAAACGAGGCAGAATTTACCTGGGAGCAGACAGATAAGGCTTCAATGTTGAGAAGAGAAGCAGGGTTGAATTAATTTTATATTCGATAAAGTTATATTTTAATTATTATTCTATTGATAAAGTTTCTGAAAATTGGTTATTGGTTACAATTTCAAAAAATGAAAAAATAAATTTGGCAATCTCAGGGGTATTGTCGTTTTAATTGTAAAAGAATAATTTTTGTATTCAGCAAGGCATTAGGGGGATTATTTAAGAAGTAGTGTACTAAATGAAGTGTTCTAATTAACAGAATTATCCGTATCTAAATAAGTTCTAGTTTCAAGCTGTTTAGCTTTGGTTCTTAAAATATCCCGGACATCTAATTCTATTACTTTCTGCTGATAGCCTGCTGCTTGGGATAACACATTAAATGTTTTTGCAGGCAGATTTATGAAATCTCCTTCCTTGGTTATTCCTGCTAATTTTCCTGTTGTTTTTTCATAAAACCCGCAATAAGAATCTTTTATTTCAGCAGGATTGCCTATCCTGTCAAATATTCCATTAGATTGTATTTTGCATATAACTTTATAGTTTTTCTTTATCTGCTGTTTAGGAGTGAGAGTCTGCGAGTAAATCTTCCCCTTGCTTGTCTTTGCTTTTATTTTTTCGCATTTTATTGGTTTGCTTCTTATTCTGCTATATAGTTCATTTTTTACAGTTATCATAACACTTGAAACAGAATTGCAGTCTAAATCAGAAACATCAAAATTAATCATAGTCTTTGTTCCAATATAGGTTTTTCTGCCGGCTGTTTCTCCTGATTTGGAGATATACTGAAGTTCAACATTCCATAAATAATTTTTAGTATTTTTCCCCCCTATTTTCAGTTTTAGCCCGGCAGAATTAGTTAAAGATTCTGCGAGAATATCCTCTTTTAATTCTATTGCGAAACTTTCTGGAATTTCTATCTCTTCTGTTGGAGCAGGAGCAATAATCTCGGGATTTGCAAAAACACTTGGAATATTTACAAGAGGAGTGTTGCAATTATTGATAATCTTGCAATTATAACAATCTACTTTTCCTGTATCTGTTCCTGTCTGCTGGCATGAAACAGGAATATTGTTAATCTCGCATTCTTCGCTTCCTGACTTAATTCCATCTCCGCAAACACTGCAATCTTGAGCACAGCTTATCAAATTTTCTCCTGCTGTTTTATCGCAGACATTATTCCCGCAACTGATACAATTAATATTTAATGAACAGATTTCTTCTACTATAGAGGGAGCAGCTTGAGTGTAACACTTGCTTCTCTCGCACGAGGGAGTTTCACATTCACATCCTGTTATTGCTTCGTATAGTTTAGGATAGCAGACATTAGAAAATTGTCTTGTTGTTGGGCTTTGCTGAATAACACAATATTGCTCTCTAGGATAGAGATGAGCATTATCCACATTCCAGCCAGAAGAAGAGCTGGAAGAGGTAACAAATCCTATAATCCTTCCTGTAACTGAAATAATTCTTGCTATTCTTGGGCAGAGAATGTCGTTATATTGAGTGTTGGCGTAATTGCAATTATAAGCATAGACATTATTATTACAAGTGAGGCTCATATCTGGATTAAGAGTGCAGTCGTATTGAACATTGTTTCTTGTGAATTTCCATTTTGTTGTTCTAACTGAATTTTGAATTACAGGACATAAGCTTTCCTGGCAATTTACATCATTGCATCTGCATCCTTGCTGGGGAGTGTAGTGATTAGAACAGGAGCAGGAAGTAGAACTTGCTGTTCCCAGCAAATTTAAATCTTCGCAGGTTGGAATTTTTTCAGGTTCATTGGGATTGCAGGAGTCTCCTGTTTTATAACTGCAGTCTTTAGGACAGAAAATTGGACTTTCTTCACTCTCACAGGTTCCGTCTCCGCATCTTAAGTTTAAGCAGTCATTTGTCTGATCATTAAATTCTCCCAAGTTGCAAATTCCGTCGTCAATATTTCCCTGCCTGCAGTCAGTGCAGGCAGTGTTTGTGCTTTCTTTATATTCACAGATGCTGTCAAAATTGCATTCAAATATAAGAGAACAGACTGGCTGATTGGGATTGTTGTTGCAGTTATTAGTATTTGAACAATCTGAATCTTCATCACAATTAACATCGCAATAATAATCGTGTTTATAATCTATAGTTAATCCTGACATCTCCTGAACTGTCTGACATTCTCCATCGTCTTTCCAGTTGCAGTCTGCAGGACAAGAGAGATAGTTTTCATTAGCTTCACACTGGGCGTTGTTATTGCATAATAAGCTTGCAACTTCTTGATTTAAGATTGGGCTGTTATCATAAAAAACTTTGAGTGTTTTTATTTCCGGAGAATAATCAAAATCTATTCTTGTTGTTGCGATAGGAGAGATGAATCCTGTTCCATGAATGAAAAAGTCAAATCCTGCTGTTCCTATCCTTACTAGTTTTCCTGAAGAATCATACATTCTTAGCTGCAGATGTTCAAGAGCATCAGGATAGGTAAATGGGGAGAGATTATCTAATTTGACATCTGTAAAACCTACTTTGATGGGGTTTTGCAAATCATTTTCTAAACTTATATTTAATCCTAAACTTATTCTTTTTGCTGATGCTAAAGATAGAGACAAAACTATAATTATTGCAATAATCCCTATGATTTTTTTATTCATTTTTATGCAGTTCCCCACATATATTTATCTTGGTATGTTGTATCAGGAAAGCCTGAATGATGGAAATTTTGAATGAAGGGTTTAGGGCTGTAATCTTGAATAACACATACAGAGTTTTCATTCTTTTCGATTGTTTCTATATATTCTTTAGGCCAGCCAGGGCACATCGCTTCTGTTCCGCATTTTCCTTGAGCTCTATTAGTTAAATAATCTGTTAGAAGTACATTATTAGCTAAGAAAGCAATAGGGGTTCCTGCATAAGGTATTGGAATTACATTACTTGAAGCAGATATAGCTAACCTTTTTATTCTTGTGAGTATGGTATCATAACAACACTCTGGAAAACCTCCAACAATATTTACGCAGTTAGAATCTTGAGGATGAGGTTTTGTAACTATGCTTCTGCAATCCCCGCCAGTTGCTCCTTGGGCTAGTAAGCCGTCATACTTGCAATTACATTTTGTTGAAGCTAGCTGAACTGCCTGTTCATATTCTATTAAAGATTGAGTGCTGCAGAATCTGTTATAGCTGGACATTGCTTTACTGAATGCATATTCGTCATCTCTATATGGAGTGTATTCTGGTGCGATAGAAGAAGTTTCTGCCCGAATAACAGAAAATGGACTGCCTATCCAGGAAATCTCTTTTTTATAAGCTCCTAACAGGAATTTTTTTAAATCAGAAAGAGAATCAAATACAAATTCTATAACTGATTCAACTGCTCCGCCTGTTGCCATATTCCCTAGATGGATTAGTGATTTTAGGGCGCGGGCTGGAATTGAGAAAACCCAGCCGACGAAATTTGCTGCATCTCGAGGATTTCTTCTATTTAAAAATCCGAATAATAAGATATAACTTGAAACATAACCAATATCTCTTCCTTGAGCTGAAAGTTGTTTTTCTAAGAAGTCTGCAGCGTTATTCTGGCAGTTGTATAATTTATCTACAATATCATCTGAAACTGCGGTGAAGGTATCTTTTGATAAATCTAACTGATTTGAAAGTTTTGTATTGGTATTTGTTAAGAATTTTCCATAAATATCCTGCTCTATAAATCCCATTACTAGATTGCAGGGCTGTTTGTCAGGAGTGGGAGGAGTTTCTGCAGCTAAGATTGTATTAAGCCATAAGTCATGCAAGGCAGAGTTGTCATTTGGACTTGAGGAATCAAAACATTCATAGTTCCCTGCTGATGATTCATATTTTAGTATCTGACCACGCCAGCAACATCGATATCTTCCGAGAGTGCTGTCGTCTCTTACACAAGCAAGTTTGGTATTATACCAAGGAGAGGTTGTATCAGTTGTTCTTATAACATCCTGTCTGCAATCACTATCACTGCCACATACTCCGCCCCATCCTCTTCCAGAAGCAGGAGTTATAGGAGGTTTTGGAGATTTTATGATATAATCATTAATATTAATGTCTGTTTTCCAGTCTATCCAGATATCTTTTGAGGAGGAAGCAACATCTAAATTAACTTTTTCATCTGTTCTTACATAAGTTTCATACTGCTGTTTTGCATTTCCCCATTCCTGTTGATTTACTCTGACAAAATAATGAACATTATTTGCAACTGCGATGTCAGTTGATTCTCTTGTCATTATTGTCTCACTCTCTTTATTATTTACTTTTGGAGTTGCTTTAATTCTTATTAGTTTTCCTCGTGAACTTTTTATTGCTCCTGTTTTTTGCAAATCCAAAAAATCATTTTTAGTATCTGTCATGCATTTATACATTATTTTTTCTGAATCCTGGGCATATTTTTTGCAGTTTATCTCTCCTTTTAGTGTTGGATTGTCTGTTCTTTCAATTTTAAGTTGAAATTCTCTATTTGTGTTTATATTTGAAGAAGCGCTGGTGAAATAACCATAATAAAATGCTAAAACTTGTAATTGAGCGTTGGGGTCAACGATTAAATATTGTTCATTGAATCCCTTTAAATTTGTTTTTTTTGTATATTCATCATAATTTATTCTTCTTGATAATAAATCGTCTCTGTCAACATCAAGATAAAGAGAGAAGGGGGTTACACACATTGAATTAAAACAAAATCCCTGCTGATTATTTATATTACAGGATTTTGCCCCGCAAGTTTCATCTGCGCAGTCTGCTCCATTTTTGCAGTTATTATCAATTCCATCATTGCAGTTTGTTTCTGTATCTTCAGGTTTTATATTAGCATTATTATCGTCGCAGTCTCCTCCCACACTGCTGTATCCTGCTGGGAGAGTTTCTGGAAAACACATAGAGATAGAAGTTCCGATACCTGCTCCATCTCTATCTGAATCAATGAAAATATTCCCCCTTAAATTCCATACCAGATTGTTTGAATCTTGGCAGTCTCCTAAATTGGTAGCCCTGTATAAATCTTGAGCAGAACACAGACATCTTGATTGAGGCGATGGAGGAGTGCTTACTGGAGGATTTGTTCCATGGTTATCTCCGTCTTGGTCGTAATAATAAGTTGTGCAGCCGGGACGATTTTCTGCAACAGAATTTGTTAAGAAACTTCTTCCACCTGCTTGACATTTTACACAGGGACCCCACCAGTTACTTTCATAACCGCATTGGGCAGCTATTTCAGGAATACATTCTTTGAATGGTGAGCCTAAAATTTGAGGATTTTCTAGCTGATAGTTTCCAATGCAATTTTCAACAGAACAGGTTGTTGCAGTTATGTTTTTTCCACATGGAATTGGTGAGATATCATTTTCATTACAATTTTGGCAGATAGCTGAAGAAGCAGTGCAGGAAAGCTGACATTCCGCTCCAGAACTTAAACATTGTTGTCCATTCCATACACAGTTATATCTTTTTCCTGATGTTAGCTCATAAGCTTCTTTGCAGTAGTCTTCTTTTAAGTTGAAGTCTAGTTGGATTCCTGCTTGGTTTGCAACTAGCATGTCCACTGAACTACAAGGAGAGCCGCCAGCGATATTATATTTGTTGCATTTTACTTGAACATTATTCCACTGGCAGTTTCTTTTTTCAATCTGATTATTTGCATTATTTACATTGGTAAAATATTGTTCGCACTCTTGTTGGTTTGTGCTAGAATAACCGCAGCTCGGAGTAAAATATTTTATTCCAAGAGCTAAATTCAAGCTAAGAAATACTAAAACTAAACTGACTATAATTATTCCTCTTTTCATTGAATTATCAAGAGAAAACAGAGTTATAAATATTTCTATGGTGTTAAGTAAAGAATCAAACTTGACATTTCCCGCCCAGTGTAGGATTTATAGTATCGCAGGAATTTTATTTATTCCCCCCTATAAATGAGAGAGAATCCAGAAAATCCGAAAGATTTTCTGGCTGATCAGAAATGCACGAGGCAAATAGCATTTCTGACAAAATTAAATTCTCTGTCAATAATATTTAATCGGGGGATGTTAATTCCTAGGATTTACTTGACAGATAATAGAGTTATTCCATCCCAGACATCTCGTTCATTCTTGGAGAGTTGGCTCTGCCTTTGCCTGAACTTATGACGTCATCAATTCTTAAAATCATCACTGCTACTTCAGAAGCAGAATTAATTGCCTGCTGTTTTATTTTAATTGGCTCGATAACTCCTGCAAGGATAGAATCTTCTATTTTTCCTGAAATCAAGTTTATTCCTGCATTTGATTCGCCTCTTCCGTGCCTTGCCCTTAGTTCTGTTATTGTATCAATAGGGTCGAATCCTGCGTTTTCTGCCAGAGTTATTGGAATAAATTCCAGAGCTGAAGCGAATTCTTCAATTGCAAGCTGTTCTCTTCCTCCGATGCTTGTTGCGTATTCTCTTAATTTTCTTGCAAGCTCAACTTCAATTGCCCCTGCTCCTGGAAGTATTTTTTTGTCTTTTAATACAGAAGATAAAACTCCCATTCCATCTTTTAGTGCGCGCTCAATTTCAGAGATAACATGTTCTGTTCCGCCCCTTATCAATATAGTCATTGCTTTTGGGTTTCTGCATCCTCGGATGTAAGTGTAAGAAGTTTCATTATTTTTTACCTCTTCTACAATTTCTGCGTGCCCTAAATGTTCTTGCGAGAGTTCTGCTATCTTTGATATTATTTTTCCTCCTGTAGCCATTGCAAGTTTTTCCATATCACTTTTGCTTATTCTTCTGCAGGCATATATTTTGTATTTTGAAAGATAGTATTGGGCAATTTCATCTATGCCTTTCTGGCAGAATATGACATTTGCGCCTGACTCTATAATTTTAGAAACCATTTCTTTCAGTGTTTTTTCTTCCTGATTAATGAAAGACTGAAGCTGTTCTGGAGTGGAAATAGATATCTTTGCTTCTGTTTCTGGACCTTTTATCTCTAGTGCGCTTTCAATTAATGCTATTTTTGCGTCTGTAATTTTTGAAGGCATATCCATCGAAACTTTTTCTTTATCCAGGACAATTCCTTCGATTAATTCTGTATCTTCTATCCCCTCTCCCCTGACTTTTTCAATTTTGATGTTATTCAAATCAATTTTTCCATTATCCGAAATCTGCTTGACTGCTTTGACTAAAATACTTGCGAATTTTTCTTTTTTAGAAGAGGCATTTTTTGAAGCAAGAGAGGTGTAAACTAATTCTGTCAGTATTTTATTATCTTCGTTGATGTTAATGGCTAGAGAATTAATTAGCTCCTGTGATTTTTCAGCTGCGAGGCGATATCCTTTTGTTATGACAGTTGGATGTATCTTGCTGTCGAGCAGTTTTTCTGCATTTTCTAGCAATTTTCCTGCAATCATTACTGCGCTTGTTGTTCCGTCTCCCACTTCTTTATCCTGTGTTTTAGCTATTTCCACCATCATTTTTGCAGCAGGATGTTCTATTTCCATTTCTTCTAAGATTGTTACTCCGTCATTTGTAACTGTTATATCTCCTGTAGAAGAGACCAGCATTTTATCCATTCCTTTCGGACCTAGAGTAGTTTTTATGGTATCTGCAATAATCCTTGCTGCTAGAATGTTATTTCTTTGGGCGTCTCTTCCTAAGATGCGAGAAGCATTTTCTGGAAGTATGTAGATGGGTTGTTTTTCTGTCATTTCAAATCTCTGTCAGGAGTTTGAAAGCTTTGGGATTTAAAAATCTCAAAGATTTTAAATTTCTCCTGAAATTTAAATTGTTTGTCTGTAATAATTACATATAAAATTTATTCTGGTATTTTTAAGTATTGTTGTGATAGAATATAGACAATTGTGAAATTTCTGGGTTTTTTGGAATTATTTTGGGATTATTATCCAGAAGAGAGGCAGACTGGAGTTTTATCTATTATTCTTTTTTCAATTATTCTTAATATTTCTCTTACAGGATCTCCTGCTGTTTTGGGATGAGATTCTGAAAACGCTTCTAAATATTTTACAGAATTCGCAACGTTTTCTTTTATTTCCCTTTCTGCTGTATCTGGGTTGTAATATGCTCCTGCAGCTGCCGCCCTTATATTTCCTAATCCGGAAGTTAAAAGAAGAGATTCTGCTAAAGAATCTTTGTTTATTGTTAATTCTCTTCTTTTAAGAGCTTCTTCAAAAATGCCTCTTTTTCTAAAATAAGCCTCGACTACTACTTTTGCCATTTGTTCAGGGCTGTCCCAGTATTTCTTAAATACTGGAGAACTATATATTGCTAAATCTCTTGCAATCCCGCCGACTTCTATCCCCCCTGCGTCCAATAGCCGAGTAAGCATTGCATGATGGGGGAATACATCTAATTCTCCATCGACTATTGTCAGTTGTTCTCTTCGGGAAATATAATTGAGATGCAGCCACTGAACCGCTTCTTCTAGTTTTCCTTTTTCTTGTTTTGACAGGGTATACCCAAAGAATTGAGATAATTTTTCAAATCTTCTAATAAATCTTAATGCTTCTTCTTCAGTTAATTTTTCTATATCTACTTCTTGAGGTTTTCCAAATTTTAGCAGCCCCAAATCTTTCATTGTGGTCTCTATATCGGGAGTTTTTACGTGCAGCAGGGCGATAGGATATAGTGCAGAGCTAATTGCAGGTCTATCTACCCCAGACTCCCAGCTAACTTTTTGATCTCCTTCTTCTCTTGCCATTGATTCTAAGTTGGCTTTTGGAACATACTCTCTTAAAATTACTAAGTTATTATCTAATAATCCAGAATCAAAATCATTATACAGCCGGGGGTATACTCTTCTTCGCCCACCATTTTCAGGGACACTTATGTCAAATCTCAAAAAATATCTTTCCATCCTATATTGAGCTTCACTGGCATCTCCTGTGTCAGAAACTCCCGCCACTCCAGGGATATATCTTTTTATAACTACTTTATTTGGTATGTTTACCGTGGGCGTATCTGGAGAACCTTTTGCTTGAACTTCTGCACATAGAATTCTTGTCTTTCTCGCATGCCCAAATGGCATTGGATTAACTATAGTTACATCTACTGCTCCGAAATTTCTTCTGAACACTTCGGAACAACAATCTTCATATAACTTTCTTTTTTCTTTTGGCAAGGATGTTCCGTTTTTCATTTTAAAGCTGGTAAAATATCATTTTTGAATTGTTGTAAATATTGTCATTTATTCTATGAAACTTTTCTGCTACTGCTCCAAAACTTTTAAATTCAGAGAGTCTATCGCATATTTTCACTATATCCCCCTTTTTTAAAATTATCTCTTTTGATAGAGTCTTATCTTTTTGAAAAAATGATTGTGAAGACTTTTCATAATTTTCTATTGTTAGTAACAAGGTATTCTCATATACTGCTAAACCTTCATCATCGAATTTTTCAACTTTTCTTGCTATCCTTTTTATTTCATCTCCTATTTGTTCTAAATTGTAAGATATCCAGAAAAATACAAAAAATGACCTTGAGTCCAGCTTGAAATTGGATTGTATTGCAGGATTATCTATCCCCATATTCATTAATCTCCAAATTAAAAAATAAAATTTTGTAACATCTTTGTCTATTGCTTCTATTTCTTTATATTTTTCTTTTATATTTTTGTTATTTTTCTTTATGCTTCTTAATATGGAAAACATTTCTTTTAAGTTATTGTCCATTCTTTTAATGAATCTTTGTATATCAATATTTTCGATATCTAGTAACTCCTTAAACATTACCTCTTTTTCGTTTTCATCTATTAGTTCTAGATTTAAGAAACTTTTAGTTACCTCTTTTGCAATATTCATCTGGCTTTTTTCTCCTTGGACTTTAATTATTTTATGTCCTGAAGTGTAAGCGGAAATAATGTCTCTCGCAATTTCCTTTTCCTCTTTTTCAGAGAGGTTTATTGTAGTTTCTTTTTCTTCGTTTATTTCTTTAAACTTGGGAGAAACTACAATCTCCCCATTATTATTTTTTTCTAGAAAAATATTATCTCCTTTTTTTAGTCCTGATTTGTCAACCCAATCTTTAGGCAGGGCTATTGCGAAACTAGAATTTCCAAGTCTTATTAGTTTTCTTTGCTCCATTTTGGCCGGATACTCTATTTTTTTATGGATGATATAGTAAAAGACAAAAATTTTTAATCAGATTTTTGCTTTTTCTATCTATTAAATGACCGAAAATGGTCAATTATTAATGTCCTTTAATATAGGGGAAAATATGCCTTAAATATGCTATGATAGTGCAAAGTATATATTTTATTATATATATTAGTATATACTCCTTATTATATCTTTGTATTTTTTAGATATATACTTTATATATTGTATCTGCACTAAAGTTTTATAGTTTTGCAGTCTTTAATTTTTACAGCGAGGCGTGGCTGGATCCCTCGCTGACTTTTTTATTTCTAAATCTGAATTAATACTTTACAGCTTACTGTGTCAAGAACCTTGCTAAAGCTCAAAACGTGCTTGGGTTCTTGAGCATCTCAAAATCTCAAAAATCTTCGATTTTTGATGACTCTCAAAGTTAGAAAACTTTGAAGTCGCAAGATTTTGACGACTATCAGAAATTAAAAATTTCTGAGGTGCTCAGAAATGCATGAGACATACAGCATTTCTGACATGTCAGATTTTGAAAGACTGAAATTGCGGTTATATGGCAATTTCTTTATTTTTTATCTTGAGTTATAAAATATATATTATATACTATAAAATATATATCTAAATATACTATATTACAGAATTATATTATTTATAAAACAAATTTAACTAAACGGAATATGGATACTGGAATAAAAGTAGGTGATATTATGACTAGGGATTTTATATTCGCTAGTCCGGAAAGCTCTTTGAGGGAATGTGCAAAGAGGATGATACAGCAAAAAGTAGGGAGTTTAGTTATTCAGGATAAGGGCAAGTTATTTGGAGTTCTGACTGAGCGGGATATTGTTTATGCATTCACTAAAAAACCAAAAGAACTGGATAAAATCCAGGCAAAATCTCTTGCGAGAAAAAAAGTCGTTAAGATAAAACCCTCTGCAGATTTGGATGAAGCACTGAAAAAAATGAAAAAGACAAAATATAGGTGGCTGCCTGTCGCTGTTAACAACAAAGTTTTAGGATTTTTAACTTTAAAAGATATATTGAGAATAGAGCCAAATTTATTTGAAGCAGTAAGAGAAATTATGCAGATAAGAGAGGAGCAGCAGAAGTATAAAAGACTGAAAAAATTAGGGAAAAGAATTTTTATTAAGAGCGGGCTGTGTGAGGAGTGCGGGAGTTATGGGGCGCTTTTTCAGAGTGATGGAAAGCTTTTATGCGAAAATTGCTAAATTGTGTAGTCCGCTATTAACGTCCTCTCGGTGATTTAAGTTCCTCATTATTTATATAACTTTTGTTTATTTTCTTGCTTTCTCAAGGAAAGCTTGATAAGGAGTTCTAAGCTTTCCATTTGTTAAACTTCTATGCGGT
>JACPLT010000026.1 GCA_016186365.1 Candidatus Pacearchaeota archaeon
GAGGACAAAACATTTTATTCTTTTGCTTATGACTGCTCTGACTTAAATAGCTGCGGAAGCGAGTTTAATATTCCTTCAAAGATGGAATGCGGAAATGTAAATATAACTAATTGCACTGCTCAATTTAATTGTTCAGAATGGGGAGAGTGTTTAACTAGTTATACTCTTTCAGATATAACTAATAATATAAAACCTCTTTTAAGCCAGCAGGAAAGAGTTTGCGATGATGTTAATTTATGCGAGAATTCTAGAATTGAGAAGCAGGAATGCCAGACATACCTTCCTGTTTCTGCCAGAACTGCTGAATGGTGCAATGAAAGTTATACTGAATTATATAATACAAATACAGGAATTTTAATCAGCAGAGTGAAGACGAGCGAGCTTGATTTGAATATGGATAATTCTGTTAATCCTAGCACATCGTTACAGAATTATCCAGATAGAAAATTCATCCAAAAACGTGATGCAATCAAAAGAATTTTCTATAGTGCTGAAATTAGATTTGATATTATTAATTTTAGCGGGTATTGCAATTATTGTTATGACAGCATTCAGGATTTTGATGAGGCAGGAATTGATTGCGGCGGGAATTGTCAGGCATGCAGTGTCAGCATTAACAGAGAGAATTTGATTTTTAATAATAACAATATGAATCTTGCTCATAGGAATAACAATTTGATATTAATTGCTAAATTCGCTCTTTTATTCCTTCTTTTAGCATGTTTATTTGCTTTATTTTTATTAAGAAGAAAAGAGAGTGATTTAGAGAAAGTTTTAAGGCTGATAAAAAAAGCTGAAAAATTATTAATTAATCATAAGAAAGAAGAAGCAAGGAAAGTGTATAAGGAGATTAGAGAGATTTATCAGAGATTAGATAATGAGGATAAGAAGAGAGTTATTGACAGAATTATGCAACACTACATCTATTAGTTGATATTATCGACTTTTAGTGATATCCTAGAGATGCAATAAACTCTATTAATGTCAGCAATTTGTTTCTTGGTATTCAATTCGTTGATTTGAGATAGTTCATTGTAATTGATTAATTCTCTTATCTGCAATGCTAATGCCCCGATTAATTTTATCAATTTGATTTCTTAGCCCCTAGAGGTCATTAATTTTTTCATGTTGTGGAAATTATTGGGGCATCACCAGTTCTTTACTATTAAAGTAATACAAATAATCTAATTTTATTCCCTTGAATCTTGCCAAAGTTATATAACAATTTCCGTGATCAAACTTGCCTAATTGCTCGAATGGAAGATGCATTTTTTTGCCGATTAAACCTTTTATTACATTGCCGTGGGCAACGATAACAATAACCCTCCCATTGTGTTTATCAAGGATTTTATCTAATTCTCTCAAGGATAATTTATGCTTAATCAGATGTTTCCAATACTTTAGGTAATAGAACTTCTTTGTCCAAACTATGTGATTAAACTCGCACAATTCATCTTTTACAATCGGCTTTTTGTTTAGTGTCTTTGAGACTTCTCTTGCAGTTTCCACTGCACGATTCATGCTGCTGCAATAAAGAACATCTACTTGGTCTTTTATTTTTGAGAATTTTTTAGCAACCTCTTTAGCCTGCCTTTTTCCTAAATGACTTAAACCTGGACCTCCCGCTCTCATGCCCGCATTTTTATCTTCTGGAATAAACAATCTGTCGCCATGCCTAACAAAGAAAACTAGGGTCTTTCCTTTCTGCCTTTCATTCGGATTTTTGAGCACCATGTTAAGATTCGGCTTTAGCTTTTTCACGAACTTCATCAAGTTTCTTGAAATAGTCTTCTCCAACAACTTCTGCTAGACCTTTTAATTCATCAAGAACTTTTTGAACTTTCTCTTCTGAGAGAGCTTCTATCTCAATAAAATCTATTTTTGCAGGATAGATTAAAGAAATAAACGCAATTTCAGTATCTGCCAAATCCCAATATTCTCTTAGCGATTTGTTCTCCAATATTTTGTTAAATTTCAAATAGCCCAATATTTGAAGCATTGCTTCTGAATCGCCTAAATTTGTTGTCAGTTCTATTCTCTTCCATATATGAGATTCTGTCTCACACTTTCCCTTGAATGTCAGTTCTGCTTTATCTCCTTTCTTTCTTATTCTGATCAGATCATGTGCGTTTTTCATATCATTGTGCTTTAAACTGAAGTAGATATCCGTCAATTCATACTTCTCTCTAAACTTTGCTCCCAGAGACTTAAGTTTAGATACTATTTTTTCTTTATCCTCAAATTTTAGTTTTACTTCTATCTCGTGCATAGTATGGATTGACCTCCGCCATTTATATTATTTTCTCTTTTAGATTCTAAGACCCTAATTAGTTGAAAAGTTACTGCCTCCCTTGGCAACTCGGCATTTATTTCTATAAGGTAAGGATACCTTTTCTTAAGAGCGGCATAAAGTGCATAAGATTCTTTTAATGCAGCAATATTTTCTTTTGGTTCTAATCCTTCACAAAGAACAGAATTATCTCCACCCTCTCTTATTTGCTGTGCCCATCTTACATAAGATATTTTTGGTGATACCAAGAAGAGCATGGGGTAATCTACTTTGGGAGTATAAATTCCCAATTCTTTTGCCAGACTAAAACTAAATGATGGAGAAATTATTCCAGAAGATGTGTCCTTTATCAGCATACCCATTCTATCATGGAACCCTCTATCATAAAGGAGATAATCTATGCCCATTTGGTTTCCTTCTTCATAAGCCTTTTTCATCTCATTAAAAAACATTCTGTGAAAGTTTTCGGCACTTCCAGTTTGCTTGAAGCTTATTTGAGGTCTTACAAAAGGAACACTAGAGTATCCCTCTTTCTGAAAAATATCTAAAAGTATTTTTTGCTGAGTGGATTTGCCTGCTCTTGACATTCCTAAAAATTCAATAATTTTCATGTGGTCGCCTCTAACTGCTGAGATAGTACCCCCCTTTCATAAAATCCGTTTCTACTAAGCAATTCAAAGAGCCTTGGACAATGACGCAATATTCCTCCTCTTGCAGCCATTACTTCTTCTAAAGTGTTCAAATCATTTCTTCTAGAAAGAACTGATGTATTTTCTGACCCGCAGTTTGTGATGAAATCTGCGGAAGAGTTGGGGGTGCTCCACCTGACTCCGCTAAATATGTTCTTGGAATATGGGGAACGAACGCCCATCAGATAAATTCCTCCATTGTGTTCTGGTCCAAGCGAATAGGGTTTATTCTCTAGCGTCCCAAATGCAACATTAATGTCTTTTTCTTCTAAGAAAGGCAAATCCATGGGAATAAGTACTACTTTCATATATTGTTTCTTCAAAAGTTTTACAAATAGATTGTTAAATTTATCACTTTGGTAAATAGGATAGTTTCCAGTAGCATCTGTTGTTAGAACTCCCCTAAAACCATAAGCTTCATTAAATAGTTTTGCTTCTTTTTCATTATCTACTCCAAATACAATGTCAAAGCCAGTAGAATCCCTCAAATGACTCACCAAGTCTGAAAGGCAGGCATGGCTAAAGTCCAAAGCAAACTGGGCACTCGTCTTTTTAGCAATCCTAGTTTTGCATTTTCCCAATTCTAGCCATTTAGCAAAGATAATCAAAACATTATTGTTCATGCTGTTTTCTGACGCCAATATGCTGAATTTTCGCCAGGTCTCCTATATAAAAATTCTCTTGATTTCACAATTCTTTTTAATATTCCTGCTTTGTCTTTGTTTCTAATAGCTGGAAGAAGGGGAATAGTTTGATCATTTGTATGGCAAGGTTTTAAATCTAAGGTAGGGGTGACAAAAATCTCATTTGATTTATAACATGCTTTACATACTTCTGGATCACCACAGCCAATTTCAATAACTACTCCCATAGCTCCTTTATAGCCATATCGTTTTATTGGAAGATAATCAGATTGCCCCCTAAATATATAATCATCTTGAATAGGTTCACATCCTAATTGTTCTAAAGTTTTTGAAACACGATTTATTGGGATTACAAGATGCCCTTGAGTTCTTTCAATTGGCTCAAAGTTTAAGAATTTAAACTTGAAACCATATTTCGAGCACACATCAAGAGTTTTCCTTAACATCTCCCGAGAATCATTTATTCCAGCCATTGGGACATGCTTTATCTCAACTTTATTGTTTAGCCCTCTCCGACCAAGCTCTCTAAGATTTTTCATAAGTCTTTCATATTGTGCCTGTGTTCCATGATTTATCTTGCTCCAAATGTCATATTCAAAGGCATGTGTAGACACAGCAATCTTGCTAAAATAGTCTAATTCGCCGCTTTCTAATGCTTTTTCCATTTCTATTCCATTTGTGTGGAAGAATCTCTGTCTTGTGCTAGTTGCATTTACCATTTGGAGAATTTCACCTAAATGGGGATGCAAAGTTGGCTCTCCACCTGTAATGGATATTTGAGCCAAACCCATTTTAGTAAGGGTTTCTAAAAGATAGCCTAAATCTCTCACTTCTGTGTGCATTGTGTTTTTCTGTTCACAAGTCATTCCTTCATTGGAACAAAAGAAACATCTAACATTACAAAAATCTGTAACTGCTACTCTAAGAGGGAATCTTTCCAAAATCTGTGCTATTTTTAGTTTCATTCTTATTAATAGCTAGAATTTGTTATATACTTTTTGGGGTTAATTCATACATTTTTACCAATATGTGTATTTTAGTAAAATTTATATACTAATATGAAGAACTAAACATATGCAGAGAAAGATAGTGAGGCATGGAAATAGCACATTAACTATTTCTTTGCCAGCTAAATGGGCGAAAGTAAATAATCTAAAGAGCGGGCAGCAACTAAATATTGAAACTATAAAAGATAATATAATTATCTCTCCAAAAAGCAAATATTTTGACAGCATAGAAACGGATTTGTCTGAAAATGAGGAATGGTACATTGGTCGTATAATTCGACATCTATATACCTCTGGCTATGACGAGATAACGATCCATTATTCTAAGCCAAATCAGTTAGCCCTTATTAGAAAAGATCTAGGTTTTCTTACTGGTCTTGAAGTCATAGAAAGTAAACCTAATTACTGCAAGTTAAAATGCACTATTTCAGTAGATGAATCTGAATATGATACTCTAATTAAAAGAGTTTTGTGGTTAATCCTTTCTCAATTTGATTATTTTATAGAAGATTGTAAAAATGAGAAGACTACAAATCATGAAGAAGTAAAAGAAATATTTAATACATTCCGCAAATTATGCAATGTTTGCAGAAGACTTATCAATAAAAGGCACATCTATGACTCAATAAACTCGCGTTATGCTTACGATTTTATTAATGGTCTAATTGAAATATCTCTTTACATTAAATATAGCTACGATTATATCGTAAAAGAGGGAAAACTTAAACTAACGGAAGATGAATTTAATCTTGTTCAGAAGACAAGGGAAATGTATTATGAATTACTTATAGCTTATCAGAATACTAATGTTGAAAAGACAAGAGTATGCTTTGAGAGCAGGCAAGCTATGTTTGATGAAATATTGAACATATTTAAGCAAAAGAATCCGGTAATTATGCATTATTTCTTGATAATAATAAGAAATCTCACTCCCATGGGAAATCACATACTTATGCTTAATATAGAGAAAGAGAAAACACTAAACAAAAAGAAGCAAGAAGAGAAAGACAAAGAAGGATAAAATAGCCCATACTTCTTGTTTGCATTTAGATTTGAGATCTATTGGCGAGCCTGAAATGACTACCTGCTCCGGAACAGAGAGAGACATTTGCATTTTGTTGCACCTAAAAATAAGAATCCTGAAATTTTAAACTATAATCACAAGCTGACAAGATTAACTTTTGTCTCTTCAGAATATGCAAAATTCTTTGCAATAATATGTTTTACATCCAAATCTTCAGCAGCCCTTATTATTGTAGGTGTTGCTTTGTCAACTATAATCGCATAAACTCTTTTCTTCATGTCATTCAGCACACTAAATAAGTTCCTTGAAGTTGAAATCTTATCCATAATCTCCAGATTTTTATCAAGAATAAGAGCGTCTTTAGTATTTTCAACTTCTTTTATCATTTCTTTAAGCTTTCCCATACTCTCCTCAACACTTTTTCCGTCTGTAACTTCTTCTCTCTTTTCTCTTCTCTCAAATCTTCCATTATTATTTCTTGATTCTATATCTAAAAATTCGCTTGCACTTATTTTCTTTCTTAATGACATCAATATCTCTTTTCCAGACAGCTCTTCAACCTCTTTTCCATCAGGAGCAAATGCAACATAATCTACTTTTGTATTGCTTATAACATTCCTTGCAATTAATTTTCCACCTCTGTCTCCGTCTAAAAATAAAGTTATACTCTTGGTTTTTCCAAGAGATTTTATTGCTTCTGGAAGTATCGTTCCATTCATGCTTATAACATTTTCAACATTATTTCTCAATAAATTTACAACATCTGCTCTCCCCTCAACAACAATAATTTCATTCCCAGAAATATCTCCTGAAGAAAGCTTTTCTTCCCCATAATCCTTAATTTTTCCTGCTCTTGATTCAGTCTTGATATTCTCCACTATCTCTCTTGATTTTGACATCTTTTCTTCAACTCCTTCAAGCAGCTTTTTTGCTCTTTCAAGAATATACTCTCTCTTGTTCTCTCTCACATCCTCTATTTTTTCAGTTATTATCTTCGCATTGCTTGGCCCGACTCTTTCAATTGTCTCAATTGAAGCTGCAATTAGTGTTGTTTCTGTCTTGTCCAAAGCAGAAGGAATCATTATCTTTCCATAAGTTTTCCCATTCCTGGATTCTGTTTCAACATCAATTCTTCCTATTTTTCCCTCTTTCTGCAAATCTCTTAACTCCAAATCAGTTCCTAACAGCCCCTCAGTCTGTCCAAATATAGCTCCGATTACATCAGGCTTTTCTATAGTTCCTTCTGCCTCAAAAGTTGCATAAATCATGTATTTTATTGATACTGGGCTTATTTTTGCCATTTTTCTGTTAATTTGTTATGTCAGGAATGCCTATTTATTTTTGCATTCCTGACCACGTCAGAATTCCCCCGAATTCTGAGCACCATCAAAATCTTGCGATTTTGAGGTCCTAAAAACAAAGAGCTTTACAAACCTATCTTTTAAGATAGGCGCATCATTGTTTTTTTGATTTAACCAAATAAAGAAAGATATTACGCTTTGTCAATTAAACTATGCGCATTCAATTAAAGCCTTAAATTAAACCTGCTCGATTATTGAATTTGACAATGATTAATGATATGAAATGATATCTTACTTTATCTATGCAATTTAACTGATATCTTACTTTATAAACTTTTTTGTTCTGGAAATTTTGTGTGTTATCCAGAAATAATGTCCTCTCGATAACACAGATAAGCTCTAAAAAACCATTAGAGCTTATGAAGAAACTAAATACCAAAAAGATAAAATGGATCGTAAAGGAGGGCGATAAGAGAGACAAGGGCTTTTATACA
>JACPLT010000027.1 GCA_016186365.1 Candidatus Pacearchaeota archaeon
AGATTACAAAATGGTATTTTATTCTGAAAACCTTATGACTGGCTCTGCATAATTCATTTTCCATTTATATTTTAAGAATTCGCAGTTTAATTGTTTTTCTTAGTTTATCCCCACAGCAAGCTGTGGGGTATATCGATTAATGAAGATTTCATAAAGAGCAGGATAAGAACAGTCCCAAATTTTCCAAAGCCAGGAATAATGTTCAGGGATATAACCACTTTAATCAAAGATAAAGAGGGATTTGCAAGAATAATAAAAATACTGGAAGAGAGATACAAAAACAGAGATATAACTGCTATTGCAGGAATAGAAAGCAGAGGATTTATCATAGCAAGCGCGCTGGCTTCAAAACTAAACAAGGGGATGATTTTATTAAGAAAGCCCAACAAACTCCCAGCAGACAAAGTAAGGGAAGAGTATGATTTAGAATATGGAAAAGACGCTATTGAAATTCACAGAGATGCAATAAAACAGGGAGATAAAATTCTTTTAATTGACGATTTGATTGCTACAGGAGGAACTTGTTTAGCTGCCTGTAATTTAATTAAAAAATTAGGCGGGGAGATAGTAGAATGCTCTTTTGTAATTGACTTGCCAGACTTAAAGGGCAGGGAAAAACTTGAAAAAAATAATTATAACGTTTTCTCGATTGTAAAGTTTGAGGGAGAATAATAAGTATCATTTTGTAGTAGTAAAAAGCGAAAGATTTATAAACCGTAATTTGCATAAAATAATATGAAAACACCAAGTTTACTACAAAGAATAGGAATTGCAATTGCTTCAACTCCAGCAATATTAGCATTACATGGATGTGGAACCACTAATTACAACGTTGCTCAAGATGAACAAAGTTTTGGCGGATGTTTCGGAAATCCGCAAAGAGTAATGATTTACGATGCTAACAAACCTCATGTTAGATCTGAAGATGGAACCCCTCTTAATGAAAAACCTTTATTTAATGAAGTATGCAGATGGGGAGAATTTAGAAGAAAAGGAGATATATTAACATTTGAAGGGGTAACTCCTGATGGAAAACGAATAATGTATTCTATAAAAGGAGACAGAATAGTTTATAGTGTAACTCCTCAAACTCCAAAGAAAGAATAAAGAAATTGCCTAAAATTTCAGTCTTTCAAAATCTGGCACAACAAGTCGCGGGACATTAAATCCAGATTTAGAAATAATCACAACAAACTCATAATCAATCTCGCAGTTTCTGAAGAATTATGCCTGGCAATTGTCTTATTTCCTATTTCAGATTCTTCCAAAAGCTCTTTTTTTATTGCTCTTGAATCTTCTATATCCGGAATAACAAAATAAGACTCTTCCTGTTTATATTTATCAACAATCATTATGTCTGGCTTCTTAGAATTGAGAATCACATAATCCAGCTTTTTCTCGGCATACTTTTCTATTTCATTTACAAAATCACTTGCCTTAAATTCATGAGTTCCCTGTTTTGTTACAAGATTGCATACATAAACGAGTTTCGCTTTTGACTCGCGCAATGCTTCCTCAAACCCCCTTACTAAAAAGCTTGGAATAATACTTCCATACAAATCTCCAGGGCAGATTACTATTAAATCCGCCTCTCTTATAGCCTTTGCTGCTTCTTTATAAATAAAAGCTTCTGGTTCAAGCCAGATATTTTTTATTTTTTCCTTTTTTTCAGGATAGCTGACTTCTACCTGCCCGGATAATTTCTTTCCAGAATAAGTTTCAGCATGAACATGAGTTGAATCAACAGAAACAGGAAGAACTCTTCCTTTAATTTTAAGCATTTGAGATATTATTTTTATTCCCTCTGTCTTTCCAAACTCGTGCTGGGCAACAGAAAGAAGAATATTCCCTAAGTTATGCCCTGATAACTCTCCTTCTGTATCAAATCTATAATTAAATAATCTAACTATTTCAGGAAGTTCTGCTTCATCTGTCAAAGCCAAGAAGCAGTTTCTTAAATCTCCAGGAGACAACACTCCTATTTTAACTAACTCTTCTCTTAATCTTCCTGAACTTCCGCCATTGTCAACAATAGAAACAATCGCAGTCAGCTCAATATCATAATCTTTCAGACCTCTAAGCAGAGTATGATGCCCTGTGCCTCCTCCAATAGTTACCACTTTTTTCATAATATTCAGACAAAATAGGGATATAAAAAGATGATTGTGATAAAAGATTATACTCTCTTAATTATATCAAATAAAGAATGCTTATCAAATCTAAGGATAGTCTTGTCAGAATCATCAATATGAATATTTAATATTCCCAATCCTGCGGTTATGCACTGCAAATTCCATATTTTCTTTCCGTCATGAACATGAAAAACCGCAATTATCTTATTCATCTTGTCTGTAACAACTCTATTTTTCATTTCATCCTGAACAATCCCAGGAATTTCTTCTAAATCAGTTTTTGATTCTCCGCTTAATTCAGGAAGAGACTCTTTCTTTTTGTTAGATTTATCAGAAAGTTTGCAGTTAACACCTTCATCCAAAGAAAAAGTCATTATTCTTCCGTCAGGAAGAGTATAATCAATCTGGTGAGTATTTTTATTCTGTTCCAAATCTATAACAAAAAATCCCGCACACAAATAAGCTTTCTTATGCTCCTGCTTAAATTTCTTAAATTCAGGACTTTCTTCAACTCTTTTTAAATAATGCTCGAATTTCATCTTGAATATTTTAGTTTATTTACATTTAAAAATCTTTATGTGATGCTAAATTTCATATCATCTTAACATATTTTGGGACATAAAGAAAGTGACTGTTGCCTCAAAAAGTTAATTCGCTTCGCTCATAGCCCCAACTAATAGTTACATCCAATAATCAAGAATATTTTTATTCTTCGGAGGAGGTTTAGGCAGATAAGCAACGAATACTGCTTCCTGAGAACATTTCGGGCATAAAACTATTCTATTTTTTTTCACTTTTGGAAATAATTTTGATTGTATAAATGACTGCTTAACACTATTCAAAGACTTTCTAACTTTCTTTCTCGAATAGCATCCATAATATCTTACTAATCTTTCATTCTTTTCGGGAATATGCTGTATAATTGCAGAAATAAAATCATGGACAAGCAGGATTTTATAATGAATAACTTCTTGATTGTCTTTCCAATAAAATTTTACTGCTTCTCCATTATAAGCAATTATCCTTGAATTTGCTATTGCTGGATGTCGTACATATCTCCCAATGTATCTTATCAAACCTTTGCTTGTCTTTATTTTTTCTGGTTTTACATATGCACAAAATCCATCAGGATATTTTCTGAATGCTTCATCGATTATAGAATTTGGCAGATGTTTTTTTAATGCGTTTAGTATTTCATACTGCCAAATTCTATGCAAAGAATCATAATCAATATAATCTTTTATTGAAATAAATTTTCCTAGATTATCGAAGCCGCCTTGTGTTGCAATTACATGAGTGTGAGGTTGGAATTGAATATTTCTTCCGAATGGATGCATTGCTTCGATGCATCCAGGCTCTATATTTTTCTTGGCGATTTTAGAAAACATTTTCTTTATTGTTTTGTACACTGCATTCATAAAAATTCTTCTTAGTTTTCTATTATCCTTAAAAAATTTCCAGAGCATATCTGGAATTCCAAATACCAGATGCCTATGAATAATCCACTTCATAATCCTGTTAGAGAGAATATCTGCCCATTTGTCAGTATATCTCTTGCCACAGCAAGAGCATATTCTTGAGTTGCATCCGAATGGAACAAGAATATCTTTTTTGCAGTGAATGCAGTAAAATAAGAAACATCCCCTTTCTAATCCCTTGCATGAGAGCATCTTTTCTACTTCTATCCTTTCCACTTCTCTTACATTATGAGTTTTGAGATAGTTATCCCAATGCTCTTGAAAGATAAGTTTGACTGAATAGA
>JACPLT010000021.1 GCA_016186365.1 Candidatus Pacearchaeota archaeon
TCTTCAAAATGTTTTCAAAAGAAGATCTCCAAAACAAATAACCCAATAATTACAGGCAATTCTCTTTCTTTATCAGAACACCAGAAGCAAACCATCCAACAACATTAGTTTTGCTTGCAGAATCATAACTTCTTAAGCACAACGCCATCTGGCTGTTGCATTTTATTTTTTTCAGAACCTCTCCTTCTTTGTTATACCATCCCTCATTTTCTGTTCCAATTTTTGTGCAATAAGGTTCGCTTCCTTTAATGCAGGCTCCATTCTCGCATCCATTCGGGCAGAGAAAAGGCGTTCTTATTCCAGGAGTGTTCTCAGAACAATAAGCTTCTTTAACAGACTTTTTATCCAGAGTGCAGTTATCTGCATAGTTAGGGTTATTCTTTCCAGGATTAGAACTAACAGCAGAACTTGCAGTATAATAATCCATTCCTCCATCTTTGTCAGTGCATAATTTTATCTGAACTGCTCTCCCAGTATTTTCATTAGCAAAAGAAAGAGTTAATACTACTAAAACTAACAACGACAAAAAAACAGCTAATCTTGCTCTTCTCTTTTTCATGTATCTCTAAGCCCTTTGTATTATTTAAATGTTCTTATAAACTTTGCCAGGTTCCGTGAAGATTGCAGAAAATTCTAACTTTCATATTTCTTGGCATCTCTTTGACATAGAATACGGCTTTTGGCTTTGAAAAAGGAGACAAATAAATTTTTTCAAGAGATATCTCTTCATCCAATAATTCAATCCATTGTATAAAATGACTTGTTTCAGAAGGATGCTCCACTTTTCCAACAGCAACACTAATTTTCATCTCTTTTTCATCTATACTTAAAACAGGAGCATGTTTCTCTTTAAATCCAGATTCATCTTTTTCCCCCCATATTTTTTTAAATTGTTCTTCCATCTAAAAAACAAATCCTATTTAGTTTATATACTTTTCTTAGATGTTAAGTAAACCTTATAAATTAACATTTAAAATTATTATTTCTTATTCTGTATTTGTTTCATCAGCCACACAATAAGCAGGACTAATGCAGCAAGAGACAACAAGCCAAAGAGCCAGCTAAAAATCATAACTCCAGAGCCATAGCCGCCATACATCATCCCGCCCATAGGGCAGTTTGCAAAATTTTCCAGTGCCATTTTTTTACCTCCTTAGAATCTCTTTTTCTTCATCAAAAGAGTATTCAATACAACAGAAACAGAAGATAAAGCCATAGCTCCTCCTGCAATTATCGGAGATAAAAGCCAGCCGGTAAAAGGATAAAGCAAGCCCGCAGCAACAGGAATTCCAAGAGTGTTGTAAAACAAAGCCCAAAACATGTTCTGCTTAATCTTGGTTATAGTTATCTTGCTTAATCTTATTGCCCTCGCCACATCCAAAGTTGAATTATTCATAAGAACAACATTTCCAGTCTCCATAGCCACATCTGTTCCAGAGCCAATAGCAATCCCAATATCTGCTTGAGCAAGAGCAGGAGCATCATTTATGCCGTCTCCAACCATTGCTATTTTCCTTGCTCCATTCTTCTGAAGCTCTTTAACTTTATTTGCCTTATCTTCTGGCATAACCTCTGCAAGAACATGATTTATTCCAAGTTGTTTTGCAATAGCATTAGCAGTTCTCTTATTATCTCCGGTAATCATATAAACATAAATCCCCTGCTTCTGCAATGCCTTCACAGCAAAAACAGAATCTTTTCTAGGAGTATCTGCAATAGCAAGTATTCCTAAGATTTTCTTATTATAGCAAGTTACAACCACAGTCTTTCCCTGCCCTTCTAATTCTTCAATCTTGGCTTGATAAGAACTTATATTGCATATTTCTTTAATATATTCGGGCTTTGCCACAATCAACTTCTTATTTCTATA
Organism: Candidatus Pacearchaeota archaeon; assembly: GCA_016186365.1. GTDB lineage: Archaea > Nanobdellota > Nanobdellia > Pacearchaeales > GW2011-AR1 > JACPLT01. Next base: position 1,871 of record JACPLT010000021.1, read on the forward strand.
AACTCCTTCAACACCCTTTCCAGGAATGGCCTTGAAACTTTTTATCTCTTCTAATTTAAGATTTTTTTCTTTTGCTTTATTAACCACAGCTTGAGCTAAAGGATGCTCTGAACTATTCTCAATACTGGCTGATAATCTTAATAATTCATTTTCTTCAATCTTCTCTGAAATAATATCTGTAACTTCTGGCTTTCCTTGAGTTAAAGTTCCTGTTTTGTCAAAAATAACAGCATAGAGTTTATGTGCGGTTTCTAAAGCATCTCCCCCTTTGATTAATATTCCCCTTTCAGCTCCCATTCCTGTTCCAACCATTATTGCAGTAGGAGTTGCTAATCCCAGAGCACACGGGCAGGCAATAACCAATATAGAAACTGCAATAATAAGAGAAAATGAAAATTCCTGTCCGACAACAAAATACCATATTAAAAAAGATAAAATCGCAATTCCAATAACCGCAGGAACAAAGTAAGCAGAAATTCTGTCTGCAAATCTCTGAATAGGAGCCTTCCTTCCCTGTGCATCTTCAATCAGCTTTATAATCTGAGATAAAGTGGTATTAGATCCGACTTTTGTAGTCTTAAATTTAAAAGTTCCGAATTTATTTATAGTAGCTCCAATAACTAAATCATTTTTCTTCTTTTCAACAGGCATACTCTCTCCTGTAATCATGCTTTCATCTATAGCACTCTCGCCTTCAATAATAATTCCATCAACAGGAATTCTTTCTCCCGGCTTTACAATGACAATATCTCCAACAACAACCTCATCAACTTTAATTTTAATCTCTTTCCCATCTCTGATTACTGTTGCTATTTTAGGAGATAAATTCATTAATTTTTTTATTGCTTCTGATGTTTTGCCCTTTGCAATTGCTTCTAAATATCTTCCTAGAACTACAAAAGTAATCAAAATTGCAGCTGCTTCAAAATATTGGTCTCCCATAGGAAGAAAAAATATTACATAAACCGAATAAAAATAAGCTGCACTTGTTCCTAATGCTATTAAACTATCCATATTTGCGGTCTTATTTTTTATCGCAGAAAAAGCACTTTTATACATCCCCCAGCCAACAATAAACTGAACAGGAGTTGCCAACACCCATAAAATATAATTTGCATAAGGAATTTCCAGCCCAATCCACATAAAAACCATTCCGATTAAAAATGCCGGAATTGCAAAAATAAGGCTGAAAAAGAATAAATCTTTCAATTTTTTCAGCTGTCTTTTTCTTTTTATTTCTTCATCTTTAGGATTATTTCCAGTAGAAACTTTTGCATCATAGTTCAACCCTTTTATCACTCTTATAAGCTGATTTTCATTTGTCTTTTCTTCATCAAATTCAACTGTCGCTTTTTCAGTGGCAAAATTAACATTTGCAGATTTAACTCCAATTTGATTTGAAAGTGCCTTTGTAAGTAGGGTTACACAGCTCTGGCAGTGCATTCCTGTTATGTCTAGGGTTATATTTTTCATATTTTTCTCCTTTTATTTTTGTCATTAAACTTTATTTTATTACATGCCTCGCACTCGACATTTTTCTCTCCAGAAAAATGTTTGTAAGCATCCCGTATAATACACCAGCAAAAATCATTTGAAAGCTGAAATATTTTTTCTTTTCCATTTCTTTCACTAAAAACTATTCCAGTATCGCTTAATTGCCTTAACTGATGCGAAATTGCAGATAAAGTCATCTTTTCTTTTCCAACATAATTATATATCTCATTTACACTTCTCGGCTTTTCCATTAGACTTAGCAGTATTTTCAGCTTTGTTTCGTCAGAAAATCCGGAAAAAAAGTTCATGACTCTTCTATTTACATTCTCGTCTTGCTCTATTTTAATTATATTTTTTTTATTTTTCATATTATGTATAACTGCATGATTTGCATTATTTCTGCTGCAGTTAGACAGATAGATAACTGAAAAATGAACTAAATATAAAGTTATCTATACTTGAACAATTGCTCAACTATTTAAATCTTTCTATTCTTCAGTATATAGGTTATATAATCAATCCAAATCTGGAAAGAACCGCCAGGCTGGCATGTATCAATGCCATTATTAATGCAGAATAAATTATCTTTTTATGATTCTTCTGCAAAAATTTAATTGCCATAAAATTGCATATTTTAGAATTAATATGGCTGCAGCACCCCAAAAAGGAGAGAATAAACAGGAATCCTGCCAGTATTCCTGTCAAATAAATTATCCCAAATCCAAAAATCAAAATCATTTTACAATAAGCTTCCCTTTCATTTCTTTATGTTTGTCTCCGCAATAAACTGTGCAGTAAAAATCAAATTCCCCCTGCTTATCTGCAATAAATTCAACTTTTTCATTGTCTTTGACATTAAAATTAGGAATTCTTATTCCATGAGTAGTATCTATATTATTAATACTTATTTTAACTTTGTCTCCCTTATTCACAGTTATTGTATCAGGAGAATATTTGAATCTTGTAGCATCAAGAGTAAATTCTTTTATGTTATTCTCCTCATTTTTTACAACATTGCTATTCGCACTGCCATTCAATATAAACATTAAAGCAATTGCTAATATCAATACTACTACTGCTGTTACTATTATTTTTTTCATTTTAACCTCCTTTCAATACTCAATTTTGATTTGACTATCCAAACCCTGCACTAGCAGATTGTGCTGAAAGAGATTGTGAACATTCGCTGGGTTTAGTATTAAATGCTTCACAAACAACTTCTTTTATTGAATTCGAATCTCTATTGACTTGCACTTGGACTCCATTTATAACAAAGGTAGGAGAGCCCCCAACTCCAAGGTTATTAGCCCTTGCATTCTGTTCATTGTAAATCTTTTCAGCATCACTTTTCATATAATTTTCAATCTTAGTCTTATCTATAGATAATTTATTGTAAATATCCAGAAGATATTTATTCAAACAGCCGTCATCTCCCCTGCAGTTTCCTATGTCGGTATTTTTATCAAATTCTTTTAAATAAGAGAATAACTTATCTTTTCCATATATTTGTTCAATGCTTATCTGCCTTAATGTTTCTACTTTCTCAAATTCGCCATGCATTGCCCCTATTGCAACTATTTTAAAATCTACTTTATCTTTAAGCAGCTCATAAGCTGAAAAAAGAGCTTTTTCAAACTGCAAACCATAAGGGCAATATGAAAAAATAAAGGCTTCTGCAACAGGCTTGTCAGATTTAACAACCTCTTGAGGAGTATTGACACTAGCTGCATTATTTCCCATAACCTGCTGATCTGTTAAAGGAATTGCACTTTGAACAAAATATTTTCCATCTTTTGTTGAATAAACAGGTATTTCTTTGCCTTGATATCTTACTTTAATCTCATATAAATAGCCTTTATCAGCTGAAGAAATAAATTCAACCCCGCCGTTTGTTTTTTGATTTAAGTATTGAACTAATCCTTTTCCTGCTTCATTCCCAGGAACAGTGTTCCCCATTGTTTTTCCGGTAAATAATATAACTAATAGTATTGCTGCAACAATACCTAATATAACCGCAGAAATCTTCCAAGTATTATTTAGCGGGATTTTCTTTTTGTTATCAAGATGTTCTTGATTTGCCTTATATTCATGATTTTGATGTTCCATTTTGTTTTCTATTCTCAAATTTTTTATTCAACAATAATAGTTCCTGTTCCCATACCCATGCCGCATTGGAATTTAAAAGTTCCTTTTTGATTTGGTGTAAATTTAATTGTATCTTCGGGGCTGGAAGAGCGTTTAGACACCCCTAATTTAGGTATATTAAAAGATCTAAAACACCCTCTAACACTATTATCTAATTCAATTTCCACAGGAATTCCAGATTTCACATTGATAGTATTTGGATAGTAATTATTTTTAAAGCTTAGAGTTATTTTTTGTATTTCGCTGTCTTGAACAGAATTTCCGTTTATTGATTTGTCATTAAAGAATATAAACCCTCCGCCAATCAGCAATAATGCAATTATTGCTATTGCCCATATTGATCTCATTTTCTTAGGGCTTTTTTCCTGCTCTAAACTGCTTGGATGTTTAGCTGAATTATGCATTGCTAAACCTTCTTCATCCTTGAATGTTCTATCACAAATTTCGCATCTCGTTTTTTCTGCCATTCTAATTTATTAATTAAACCTGTTTATATTAAATTTTGGGTATGAACGATAGCATATAAAAGGGTTAAAAAGCCAAAATATTGGCTTTAGAACGTTCATAAAGCCATTTTATATCTTTAAATAAACCGCAAGAGTTTTTCCTTTCGGAATTCTTTTTATAATCCCCCTTCTTTCTAATTCTTGAAGAACATAACTAAGTTTTGCTTTGGACATATCTGTCCGTAATCTTAGTGTATTCTGTGTTATCCCTTCCTGCTCTTTTGCCGCTATGATAACTTTTTTTTCATAAGGGTCGAGAGCTTTTAGAATATATTCTAATTTTGAATCTTCTATTTTTTTATTTTTTTCATCTTCAAGTTTTTTTAATATGGCTTTTTCTGTTTTATTAAAGAATAATAAATAAAAACCTAAAGCGAGCATAAAAGAAAAAACCCCTATTGCTGCATGAGAAATTGATAAACCCCGTTCAATAGCAAAACAACCAGAATTATTTAAACATCCAGTTTCCAAGGCTTGCTTAGAAAGCAGGTTTATAAAATAGATAAAGAATCCTCCGACTATAAGCGAAATAGCAATTAAAACAATTCCTAGTTTTTTATTTTCCATATATAAATCTCCATTTTATTTCTAAATCTGGGTTAATACCCCACATCTTGCTGTGTCAAGAACCCTGCTAAAGCTCAAAACATGCTGGGGTTCTTGAGCATCTCAAAATTTTGCGACTTCAAAGTTTTCTAACTTTGAGAGTCATCAAAAATCGAAAATTTTGACGACTATCAGAAATTAAAAATTTCTGAAGTGCTCAGAAATGCATGAGATACACAACATTTCTGACACGCCAGATTTTGAAAGACTGAAATTGCATAGTTATAAGGCAATTTCTTTATTTTTAACATCCCCCCTCTACAGTGCATACTCCAGTATTCTCTTTAATCTTCGGAATTCCTGGTTCTTTTCCAATTGAAACATAATCCAAAACATCAGTTTCATTCCATTCATATTCGTGATTCCATAAATTCCAGAAATATCTCCATTCATTCCACCCTATTCCAAGATGCTTGACATATATATCATTTTCAGCCAGCAATTTTCCTATTTTTCTCCCGCTCATACACGGAGTGCTGTAACAATAAACAATAACCTCTTTATCTTTAGAAAGTTTTGAAAACTCTCCAACAATTCTGTCAACATCATCATAAGCAGAGGTTTTCTTGTCTTTATAAGCTGGAATGCTAATTGCCCCTATAATATGTTCTTTTTCATATTCTTCTGCACTTCTTAAATCCACAAGAACATAATCCTCGCTTCCTTTATCCATCTTCAGCCTTAAGCTATGGGGGCTTGCATAAACTGCATTTTGTTGAAGATAAAACTCTTTTATCATTTCTTCTTCAGAATCTTCTTGATTCGAGAAAAAATACCCTGAGATGCTTCCCGCTAATATTCCTGTGATTAATGCTAATACTAGTATTTTGGTTGTTTCCATTTTATTTAGTTTTATATCCTGCTTTCTCAATTATTTTTCTTATCTCATTTTCAGAAATTTTGTTCTCATCAAATTCTATCTCTGCAATTCCGGTTTTGCTGTCAATTCTCGCATTTTTAACTTTTCCTTCTAGTTCCATTTCAATTATCTTTGCGCAAGAATCGCAATGCATCCCTTCAATTTTAAATATCTTTTTATTAATCATTTTACAATTTCAGCAGAATATTCTTTAAAAATATCCAAATTTAATATTTCTTCTTGAGATGTTTCTTCAGGATTATAATACACTTTAAACATATTTGGCATTATAAATACTTCTTTTACTACCCCATTTATTTTTTCTAATTCTCTCATTATCAATCCAGCATGCCCCGGACAGGGAATGCTGACTTTTAAAATCAAAATTTCTGTTCCATTCAACTCTTTATTATTGATAATAGTATTTCCTGTAAATGACTTAATCAATAAAAATCCCCCCAATATTATAATTGCAACAATTCCAACAACTAATATTCTAATCATTTTCATTTTCAATATCAAATTTTTCTGTGTTGATTTTTTTATAATTTTTCTTGCATAAAGAAGAGCAAAAATCTTTTCCTTTGTCTTCCAATATCATCCCGCACATTTTGCAAGATTTTCCAAATTCGCTGTAAACTTCTTTATGGCACAACAAGCAATTCATTTTACCCCCCACAGCCGCATCCTCCACCAGAACCTCCGCCGCATTGCATTCCTTTGGGAGGAGTTGCAGCATTCACCTGCTCTTGGCTTGCCTGCCCTGTTTCAGTTATAATAAAACTTCCTCTTAACATCCCCATTCCACAACTAAAGCTGATTGTTCCTTCTTTATCCGGGGTAAACTCTATAACATTCAATCCTTGTTTAAGGTTTTTGTCTATATTATACTCATTTACCACCAGTTCTTGATTGCACCCGGTTAATTGCTTAACATTAATATTCCATTTCACAGGAATTCCTTTTTTTAGTACAAAAGAATTTGGAGAATATCCTGAACTAGAAACATCCATATTAATTTCCTGAATTCCATCTTTTATAACTCCTGCTGCACCATCTGCTATTGAATTTCCAGTAATTCTTGATTGTAGAGCTGAAATGCTATACTGGCTGCCTTTCATTGCTAACCCTCTGTTCAACATTATTATTCCCAGTACAAGCACAATTATTGCAGATAATTTTAAAATCTTTTGTGTTGTTTTATGGCTGATAGCAGATGCAAATGTTCCAAACCCAATCATTATTGGTAGGGTTCCTAAGCCAAATGCAGCCAAACTGCTGGCTCCAGAAAAAAAGCTTCCTGTCCCTGCAGCATATAAATACATTGCCTGCAAGGGTCCGCAAGCAATAAACAACCCATTTAACAATCCAGTTACAATCGGACCTTTATAAGGACCTTTTGCATTTGCAGAAGCGCTCATTGTAAACTTTGTAAGAAATTTAGGATTAATCTGAAATTTCCTGAAAAATTTTAATCCCAACATGCTTAATGCATAGAAGATCATAAAGATTCCCGCAAGAATTGCGACCCATGCTCTTAATCCTACACTAAATGCAATTATCCCTCCAATTAAGCCAAATATCCCTCCAATTATTGTATACGAAATTAATTTAGCTCCGCCATAAACAATATGCTGCTTATAACTCTTATGACCCTTAATGGCATTCTTTGCAGTATAAGAAACAACAAATCCCCCGCACATAGAAATACAATGAAATCCTGTTAGCACTCCAACAAGAAAAAGCAGCCCAAGCCCTGCTCTGTCTCCTAATTCTGGCAATGAAACTTTTGGGATATTAATATGCCCTAAAACAAAGTGATATAACACAAATAATAATAAAATAATTGAGATTATAGCAAAAATAACTCCTATTTTATCTGATAAACCATATTTCTTATTATAAGGTTTCACTTCTGGCTTTTTTAAGATTATCAGAGGGTTATCCTCCGCGTCATTTTCTTTTGCAACTAATTCTTTCTCATAATCCTTCTCTTCTTTAGGATTTTCTTCTATGCTTTCTGCTTCATACCCTAGCTTTTCTATTGCCTGCTTTATCTCATCTTCAGAAATTTTGCTCTCATCAAATTCCATTTCAGCATTCTCATTAGCATAGCTGGCTTTTACGCTATTTACTTTATCTTTCAATTCTTTTTCTATAAGCATTGCACAAGAATTGCAGTTCATTCCTTTAATCTTAAATATTTTTTTTGTCATATTTTGTACCCTAAACCATTTATTATCTCTTTTATTTTTGATTCAGAAATTTTGCTCTCATCAAATTCCATTTCAGCATTTCCTTTCTTTATATCTACTTTAATATTGTTAACTTTATCTTTTAATTCTAGTTCTATTATCTTTGCACAAGAATCGCAATGCATCCCTTTAATTTCAAATATCTTTTTATTATTCATGTAAAATCATAGAAAACCCCCATTATAACCGCTTTGGTGTAACTAGTTTCAGTTCTTCATCACAATAATATTATTCATTCCCCGTCTCTTTCTCTCTATAAGCTGTTTTGCTTCTAATTTATCAAGAAGTCTTGTAGCTTTAACTTTTCCAATCTCTAGTTTTTCCATTAAACTGCTTTGGAATACTGCTCCATTCTCTTCTTCAAGAAGTTTTATAACTTGTTTCTCATCTTGTTCTAATCCCTCCAGGCTAATTTTCTTCTTCCTGTCTTTAATCTGTCTTATTACTACTCTCTCTTCTGGCTGTGAAAAATAAAGAAAAACTCCAATAATCATAACAAGCACTGCAATAGAAAAGCTAATCCATGTTTGTACTCTTATACTGTCATACATAGTGCATTCGGGTCCATGAGAGCAGGAAGTGTTGACTATTTCTTTCATTCCAACATTGAAGATTAAGATAATAATCCCAATTATAACTGCAATTCCAACAACTAACAATCCAACATTTTTATTTTTCATCTTGAGTTTTACCTTATAACTTTAATTTATTGATATAAAAACCTTATGAAACTAGTTTCTAGTTCAGTATAAGTAAGAAAGCAGTATTTTTTTCCGCTTTTAAAGAATGAACCGCATTTTCCTTCATCAGTATAAGTCTCCCTTCTTCCATCTTTATATCCTTTCCTTCAAGATGAAAAATTCCATTTCCTTCAATAACATAGATTATTCCCTGCCTTGTTGATGTATGCTCTGAAATTTCTGTTCCCTCTGCCATGCAAAATAAAGTTATATCTGCTTTTTTTGTTTTTTCTATAACCTTGCTTAGCACTCCTTTCTTGGGGTATTCAATCAACTTTTTTATCTCTAAATTCATTTCAAGCCCCCTGCAAATTTTGTGTATTTCTTTTTATCCGCAGCCTTAGATTTTTCAACTTTATCAAACCTTGCTATCATAGACTTTTCAGTTTTATAACTCAAAGACTCATCTGCCATAGGATAAAGAATATTATCTTCCTTGTATATATGCTCCCTCAAAAGTTGAGCATAACTTCTGGAATTTTCAATTAATTTTTCCTTATCTCCCTCTAATACTGCTTTTTCCATCTCTTTAACAAACCCTCTTCCCAAGTCATGCTCATAAAGCATCTGTTCTGTAGGGTTGCAGTGCATTTTTGCTTCAGGCTTGCATAACTCTTTAAATAAAATATCTTCTTCTTTTGCATGATGGAACTTATCAGCATAATTTCTTATGAAATCTATTGCTTTAATGAAGAATTCTTTGTCTATCTCTGCTCCATTTTCAAGTTCATTGCATTCTGCATTCAAAGCGTCAATTACTTTTAGTATATTCTTATGCTCCTCTGATAAAATTTTGCTTGTTTTTCTAGTCATTTTTCACCCCCCTTTTCTTCCTGTAATTTTTAATCGCCTCTCTTAGTGCATCTGCAGCAAGGTTTGAGCAATGCATCTTTATTGGGGGCAATCCTCCCAAAGATTCCGCAACGTCATTTCTAGTAATTTTTTCAACATCTTCTAATGATTTGCCTTTAGCAATCGCTGTAATCATTGAAGATGTGGCAATAGCCGCTGCACATCCCATTGTCTTGAATTTAATATCTTTGACAAATTCCTTTTCTTTCCCCTTCATTTTTTTCTTCCCAATTTTTATATAAACATGCATAACATCTCCGCATACAGGGTTCCCAACTTTTCCAATGCCATCTGCATTTTTTATCTCCCCTACATTTTTTGGGTGCGAAAAATGTTTTATTACTATTTTGTTATATTCCATTTTATTTCTTTATTTTCTCATTTAATTTTTTAACCAACTCTCTAGGATTAATTCCATGAGCGATACATCCCTGTTCAATAGTCTCCATGCTTGCCAGTCCGCACCCAAAACAATGCATGCCTTCATTTAGGAATACCTCAAAAGTTTCAGGATATTTTTTCATCACTTCTGAAAATTTAGTTTTTGCAGTTATCTTCATATTATTTGCTTTCTCTGTTTTTTTCTTTTTCATTCTAGTTTCCTCCAAAAGGAGATATGCTCCTTAATTTTTTAATAATCATCGGAAGAACTTTTAACAATTTTTCAACTTCTTTCTTTGTAGTATATTTGCTCAGTGATATTCTCAAGCTTCCATGGGCTTCTTCTGGCTTCAGTCCTATTGCAAGAAGAACATGGCTCGGTTCAAGTGACTTAGAAGAGCAGGCGCTTCCAGTTGAACAGCAGATTCTATGCTCATTCAAATATCCTACAATTGCCTCACCTTCAATTCCTTTAAAAACAAAATTAATATTATTGCAAAGCCGTTTTTCCCTGCTTCCATTCAACTTTGCTCCCCTTATTTTTTCTATTCCGTTTATTATCTTATCTCTTAACTTTTTCATCTTACCAACTTCTTTTTCACTTGCAATTTCTACTGCTTTTGCAAACCCTACAACTCCGGGAACATTTTCTGTTCCGCCTCTCTTTCCTTTTTCTTGTCCTCCCCCATGTGCAAGAGGAGTTATCTTAATTCCATTTCTGATATAAAGAGCTCCAACTCCTTTCGGTCCATGTATTTTATGTGCATTCAACGTAACTAAGTCCAAATTCTGTTTTTTTACATCTAGATTTTCTTTTGTATAACTCTGGCAGGCATCTGTATGAAACAAAATATTTTTTTCCCTGCATATCTTCCCTATGCTTTCCAAATCCTGGACTGTTCCAATTTCATTATTCCCGTGTATTATTGAAACTAAGGCAGTATTTTCATTAATCTCTCTCTTAAGCTGTTCAACATCCACAAATCCTTCACTATTAACCTCCAAATAGGTTATTTTCCATCCCTGTTTTTCCAGCCATTTGCATGCATTTAATACGCAATCATGTTCTATTTTTGTTGTAATAATATGCTTCTTGTTTTGATTAGAAAAAGCAATGCCTTTAATTGCAAGATTATTGCTTTCAGTCCCGCCAGAAGTAAAAACTATCTCCTCTGGAGATGCGTTAATTGAATTCGCAATTATTTTTCTTGCTTTCTCCAGCCCACTTTTAGCTTCCTCTCCTTTGTCATGAATAGATGAAGCATTCCCATAATATTCCGAGTGATATTTTTCCATCTCTTTCAAAACTCTCTCATCTACTTTTGTTGTAGCTGCATTATCGAGATAAATCTCCTTTATTTTTTCAGATTTTCTCGAGACAGAAAATCCACGATTTTCTGTATCCATATAGATTAATTTTTTCATTTTTTCATCCTTCATTTTTTTGTTTTTTCTTGGATTGTTCTTCAATAATCAGGCTTCCTCTGTAGCCACAATTCATGCATTCATACATTCCTGTAATTCCTCCAGCCAGCATAGATATCTTTTCGCTTTTGCATACAGGGCAGATTTTCATTCTCCATCAACAGGCATCATTTTGCACTGATTTAATATCCCATGATTATACTTTTTGCATATCTCACAGGAGCATTTCATTTTTTTTGTAAGTGTTAATATTCTTATAATCTCTCTTAATGCAAGTTTTTCGTCTTTCACTATTATTTCTGCAGATTTTTCTATTTCTTTCTTAATCTCTTTTGGAAGCTTTATTTTATTTGCTCGCTTATTCTTCAAATACTGGGAAACTGCTGCCTTGCTTATTCCCAATAAGCTTCCAGCTTTATCAAAAGTCATTTTATACTTTCCAGTCAAAAGCTTAGAAAGCTCTTTTCTTATTGCAGGTATAATATACCAAACTTCAATTTCTTGCGGCAGCGAGTACATTTTAATCAAGTAAACAATAGTTAACATTATTTATAAACCTTTCTATGGATAATTCGGTTAGTTGTATGATGTTTAATAGAATTATCCAGATAGAGAATTTGGCACAAAATATTATGCATTCATAAGGAATTCTCTATATTTTGTTCACTATTGTTTACACCACTAAAGAATACTAAAAATATTAAAATTCATTCAAACTCTCTTTTCATCTTGTCTGCATCTGCTTGTGATTCTAGTAGCTTATAAACTAATAATCCTGCAGTAAGTGCATATCTTCTTTCTGAGACAGTTTTAGCATAACCCATCAAATTACTTAATGCTTCTACAATTCTAGGATTATTATCATCAGGGTCTTCTTCAACGAGTTTTGCGATAAGCTTACTTTCCCAGTCTTGATTTTGGGAGATATCTGCGGATAGTCCTTTCCCTGTTTCAGCAGTTACTAATGGCAATAATCTTTTGTCATTCATTGTAGTTTTTTATAAGAATCTTCCTTTTTAAATCTTTATATTTTCATCACTATGTAGTTATTACAATGATAAATATCCTAATATCTCCAAGAACTGCCAACCATAAAATAATATTTATTATTCCTGATTGTAAAAGCAGACGGAGCTGTATTTGATGAAGATGGCATTTTGTATATATTCTTGTTATATCCATAAAAACTTGGCTGTTGCGCATTTCCAGAATCCGCATAATAATTATATGTAGGAGAATTCCAATAATGCTCGATAGTAAGGCTCTTTCTGTTCTTCCCTATTCTATATTTCCAAACATCGTAATTTTGAGTATAATCTTTGTTTGTGCTCTCCTGATAGATAGCAGAAACATTAAAACTAAGAATAATCGCTAACAACAGCAAGCCCATACTATATTTTGATATTCTTGACAACATAAAAATACCCGATTAATGAAATATATAAGTATTGTTGTATTAGAACACAACTTTCAATTATGGAGAATTCTATTGATTAGTATAGTTCTTTCAGAATTCTCCAGATAGATGATTCTGTAGAAAACTTATAAAGATTAACAGAATTATCTATACTTAACTTCAATTGCCTGAACAGGACAGGAGTCTGCAGCCTCTTTTGTGCACTTGCTTTCTTTCCCAATCACCTTTGCTTTTCCATCTTCCATCTTGAAAATTTCCGGACAGATAGCTTCGCATGCTCCACATCCTATGCACTTTTCTTTGTCTACTTTTATTTTCATCTGAGCTTTACCTCCTAAAGCGAAGAATCAGAAAATATTTTATTTTCTGATTCTTAAAAAGTTTGTTTGTTTTTGAATTTTTAAGTTTCATCTTAAACTTCCATCTTCCCTCTCCTGAAATTTAATGAGGCAAAAACTTTCAAGTTTTTTCATCTGAGCTTTCCCTCATTTTCAATTTTGATTAAACATCAGTATATTTAAATTTTTCCTTAGAAATCTCAATTCAACAATAGATTTATAAATATAAAAGAATGAATAATATTATGTCAACATTATTATGGGTTATTCTTGTATTAATCGCACTAGTCATAATTCTATTCATCTATTATTACAACAAATTTGTTAATTTAGGCAACAGAATAGACAACTCTCTTGCCCAGATTGATGTTCAGCTAAGAAAGAGGGCAGATTTAGTTCCAAATCTTATTGAAACCGTAAAGGGTTATGCCAAGCACGAAAAATCAATAATCACAGAAGTAACTAATGCAAGAAAAGCATTGCTTGCTGCTCCTACAATTGAAGGAAAGATGAAAGCAGGAAATCAGCTTCAATCAGCATTAAAGAGCATATTTGCCATAGCAGAAAATTATCCTCAGCTAAAAGCAAATGAAAACTTCCTGCATCTTCAACAGGAATTATCTGCAATAGAAGACAAAGTAGCTTACTCAAGGCAGTTTTACAATGATAATATTCTAGATTTCAACAACGGAACAAAAACATTCCCCGGGAATGTTTTTGCGTCTATATTCGGACAGAAAGAAAGGCAGTATCTTCAGATTCCTGAAGAAGCCAGGGTTGTTCCTAAGGTTAGCTTTTAATCCAAAAGTTCTGTTAAATCTAATTTTTCTCCTGCTTCTAGTCTTTTGCAGCTGTCTTCTACTCTGCTTATTATTCTTTGATTCAATTCAATACCCTTATAATGATAAACAACTTTAAACGACCTTCCAAGAACTTTTTTGGATTCTCTTTCTATTTCATTCATTTCTTTAGTTCCATCGAAAGCAATTCTGTAGCTGTACAACCCATTCCAAGAAACTATGGCAATTGAGCTTTTGGAGTAATCAGAATTTTTGATAGGAAAATTAAATTAATAATTGATTTATAAAACTTCTGAATTTTTTATTCTTTATATTGCGAAGAGGGTTTTATCCATTTCCCAAAATTTAGCAGATGCTCTCTAACAGCCATTTTTTCTTCTTCAGATAGTTTATTTTCCATCAATGCTTTTAATTCCATATAAGCCCTGACATATTCTCCTTCTCTTTCTTGAATAAATGGCAATCTTACTCTTTTCAAAAAATCTTTTTTTTGTTTCATCCCAGTAGAAAATATATGCTCTAACTGATAATATCCCGCCCTCAACTCAAGAATCGTATCAAGACTACTTTCAAGTTTTCTAGCATCTATTTTCTTATTTCCCAGGATTATCCCTTCAAAAATATCCTTACAATGGACATTTTCGTGGTAAACCACAATATCTGCTTCATCTTTTTGCAGTTTATCAAAAAGTTTTGGAAAAACATAAACCTCTGATTTTTTCTTTTTTCCAAAATCTTCTATATCTCTTACAACATAAGCATAAGAATTTCTTATTCTCTCTCCATCAATTTGGATTATTGTCACTTTTTCATCTCTTTTTTGCATAGCATATTCTATCATTTTGCCAATTGCAAACTGCTTTGGATTTTCTTCATATTTCAGGCAGGCTGCATATTGCCATAATTTTCCATTCTCTTTTAATAATCTATTCACATATTCTTGTCTTTTTTCAGGATTATTTGCGGCATTTGAATAATCTTCTAAAGATAAATTGGCTTGTTCTTCTGATTTAGCTAAAGGATTGCCAAATAATGAAACTCCGGAAAATATTAACATTCCTAAAAATTCTCTTCTGGACATCATTTTTTTATATACTCACTATTTATAAAACTTTATATACTAAAAACAACTAACTGAATCATGCAGGACAGAATATCATTCCACGACCAGATAAAGAGGAACAAAATAAAATCAGTATTGCTAATCTTTATTATTTTTGCTGTTTTAATTGCTCTAAGCTATGTAATCGGGATGATTTATTCAGGTTATTTCTTTTTTATTCTTATAATCGGCATAATATTTTCACTTTCTTACACTCTAATATCTTATTATTCTTCAGATAAGATTGCTCTCGCTTCAGTCAGAGCCAAACCTGCAGATTATAATCAGTACAGACAGCTTCATAATATTGTAGAAGGATTATGCCTTGCCAGCGGAATGCCCAAGCCAAAGGTTTACATAATGCCTGGAGAGCAGATAAACGCTTTTGCAACAGGAAGAAATCCGCAGAATTCTGTTATTTGTGTTACAGAAGGAGCACTAAAAAAGCTGACTAAGCAGGAGTTAGAAGGAGTAATAGGGCACGAGCTTTCTCATATTGCAAATTATGACATCAGGTTTATGACTTTAACAGCAGTAATGGTTGGAATGATTGCTATTGTTTCTGAATTATTCTTAAGAAGTTTATGGTTCAAAGGGAATGATGATAATAAAAAATCAGGAGCAATCCTGTTATTAATTGGAATTCTCCTTGCAATCCTCGCACCAATAGTTGTTCAGCTAGTTCAGTTTGCAATCTCAAGAAAAAGAGAGTATTATGCAGATGCTTCTGCTGTAAAGTTTACCCGCTCCCCAACAGGATTAATCCAGGCGCTAAAAAAGATAAAAAGGGATTCAGAGAAACTGAAAGTTTCAGGAGCAGTGGCTCCCTTATTTATCTCCAGCCCATTCAAACGATTGTCAAATTTAACTTCAACTCATCCCCCATTAGACGAAAGAATAAGAATTCTCGAGAGAATGTGAAATTCATAAATTATAACCCAAAAATACCAATGAGGAAAATTTCAAACCAGGCTTACGTAAAATCGCTCTTATTTGTTCTTTATTTATCCTGCTAGGATCTATTCCTTGTTTGGCAAGCATAATAATCAGTTCTGCTTCGTCTGTTCCATCAAATAGGTTTCTCTCTTTTGGAGGATAGGGTTCGCCTAGGAGAGCAAATAAATCTCTTTCACTTCTTACATAAGGAAAATCATAATTAACCACTTCTTTTCTAGTCAGCTTTCCCCTTCTTTGCACCGGGGATTCATAACTTCTCATAGTAAATATAATCAGTGCGAGTTTAAATATTTGTCGGCGATTTACGGAATTTCCTAAAGTTTCACACATCTCTTAGATCTGACATCAATATAATGCCCCTCTCCAGGGTTAGTAGGAATTCCTATTCTGTAATCTGTTACTTCCAGAGTCCTAAGAATATATGGGGGTAATGTCTCTGCAACATCCATTTTTCCAATAATTATTACTCCTCCGTGATCTACTTTGTCTAGCTCTACTTTAACAGGTTCTTCAAAGCCTTTATTATCAGAAAGGCAGGGTATGTTAGTTTGCCTTCCTTTAATGTTCAGAGATAAAGCCAGGGATTCTAAAGTTTGCCGGGATACAGAATTACCATAATCAAAAAAGAATGTTGCGGGTTCACCATCAACAAGCGTTTTTATTCTTTCAGAGCTTCTTTCTATTCTAGCTACGCTCTCTTCGTTTAGTTTTCCTAAATGGTCAGTCTCTCCATCCCTAAGAACAATTATATATTTTAACTTTTGCATAATAATTATTAGACTTCTTATTTATAAATTTTTATATTCCAAATTATCTACTTCAAAAAATCATGGGCAGATTTTGCTGCAATCGCCCCCTGCCCTGCAGAAACAATTATCTGCTTTAGCTTGCTGTTAATTGCATCTCCTGCTGCAAAAATTCCTTTAATATTTGTCTTCATGTCATGGTCAACTATTATATAACCCTCTTCATCGTTATTTACTCCTAATTTTTTTATAACAGAAGTAGAGGGTATGCTGCCAATCTCAATAAAAATTCCATCAACTTTAATTTCCTGTATTTTTTTGTTTTCCTTAACCACAATTGATTTTACTTTTTCCTTTCCATTAATTTCAATAACCTCGCAGTTGTATATTATCTCTATTTTGCTGCCCTTTATTATCTTGGTTTTTTCAGCAATTTGGCATTTTAACTCTTCCCCTCTGTATATAAGATAAACTCTCTTTGCAATTCCAGAAAGAAGCATTGCCGCCTTGCAGGCAGAGTCTCCTCCTCCAACAATTGCCACAATTTTTTTCTTGAAAAAGTTAGCATCACATGTCGCACAATAGCTGACTCCTTTTCCTAAAAATCTTTCCTCTCCTGGAATTTTCAACTTCTTTTTTTCTGTTCCTAAGGCAATTATTATTGTTTTTGAGTGAACAACCTCTCCGCTCATAAGCTCAATTATAAAACCGGTCTTGTCTTTGTGTATGTTTGCTGCTTCTGAATTCAGAAATTCTGCCTTAAACTTTTTCGCCTGTTTCTGAAATTTCTGCATTAATTCAAACCCGCTTCCTTCATATCCCGGATAATTTTCAATTTTATGAGCCAAATTTGCCATTCCCCCTATATCTCTGGAAATAACTGCAGTATGCATGCCGTATCTTCCTGCATAAATAGCAGAAGTCAGACCTGCGGGTCCTCCCCCTAAAATACATACATCATAATGAACAATTTCCTCATCCTTATGATGTTTCTTAAAAATGTGAAAATGCTCTTTTTCCTCTTTCTTTTCCATAACTATTTAAGAAAATACAGCTATTTAAATTTTTATTTTCTGTTAAGTTAAAGATCAAACTTAACATTCCGAGTTCTAATAAAAATTGCTTATAGAAGGATTTTTAAAGCTAGAATTATCTGTCTTATTCTCTCTCTTTTCTCTCTCTTAATAATGAGAAAACACAAAGGAAAAGAACTCATTATTAACATAAATGGAATTATTGAAAGGAGGTTAATTCTAAGAAAATAAGAAATGGGAAGACTAACCCCCGAACAACGAGTATTAGTCTCCAAATTAAAGAGGCAAGGTATAGCTATAAAGGTTATCATGGATGCTTTTGGAGTAAGCAGAGTTACTATTTGGTATTGGAGTATTCAAGATTTAAGAACAAGATTTAATATTCCAAATAATTACAAGGGCAAAGTTACAATAGAAGCAGAAGCTTCTATTCTTTTCTTTAGAAGTTTAGGTTATGGCTGTGCGAGAATTCAGCAGAGATTACTTTCTGCTCCAAATTTAGAACTTGAAAGAATGGAAATTTATGTTCAAGGACTATTGCTTTCAAGACCAACGATAAACAAAGTGCTTACAAAACATAAAATAAATGGTTATTCAAGAAAGCATCAGAAATCTTGGAAGTTCTTTAGAGCAGCATACCCTAATGAACTATGGCAATTAGATATGAAAGAGTTTTGGAGAAAAATAAAGTCAAACATAGTTTTATACTATTCTTTACAAAAGTCATGTGCAACTTCAAAGAGTTTGAATCAAATACAGAAGAAGAGCTAAAATGGTTTAAAATAAGCAAACTGAACAAAAAATATATTGTTCCTTCTGATTACTGGCTTATAAAAACTAAGTTAAGCAGCAAAATAAATTTAATGCAGTTTGATATGCACGAAAGAAAGGGGAAGCTGGTATGCTTGAAATTCACCTCAATATAAAAGTATATATCGTATAAACAAAAGATATATAAACATATTTATAGTCGTAAAAATATGGAAATAGCAATAATAACTAAAAGAGTGAATTCTGGATTGGCTAGCTTTATCTATTGCTGTTTTGCTGCAACTAAAGTTATACCCCATTCCTGCTAAACTCTAAAAAAGGGTTAAAGCAGGACAGGAATTCTAAAAAAATGAAAAAAACTAACAACACCTCGATACTGAAGCTTTGTTCAAGATGCGCATTCAATGAGATGAGTCTATGGATAAACGACAAATCTGGAGAGATAAAACCAGAGATAACTCAAAGGATAATGCAGGAAATAAAGTCAATTAAGCTAGTCCCAGGAGAGTGTATTGTCTGCAGGCATAATATTGTCTCTTCAGATTGTTTTGAGAGCATCTTAAAAATATTAGAAAAAAACAGGGTAAGCAGCGAGTTAATTTTAGAGTTCAAGCACGTTTTTGGATTTATGTAGTATAATGTTAAGTAAACCCCCTAAATTAACATCCTGCGATTAAGTGTTATTCACAGAGAATTTGATTTTCCACCTCATTAAAGGGGTGAACAAATAAAATTCCTGCTGTACTATTAATTCAATACTAGGCGGGGAATGTCAAGTTCGATTATTTACTATAACTCATATTCATGGCAAAATACTCGGGCGACAGCAGAATAAGAATAACAGAATTCAAAAATGATGGGCAAACCCATTACCAAATTATGTATTCTTTATCTTCTTCTCCTTCAGGATTAGGAATATATTCCACAGTTGGAGAAGTTAATCCTGACAAAGCCAGAGACGAATTTTTAGTCAGGCTTTTCAGTTCAGATATTTTAGGTTTATCTTTGGAAGAAATTTTCTCTAAGAAAGTCTAAGGAATGCTTGTATTTAATTATCCATAAACATATTTAAAAAGGAAATAATCTTAATGCTGTAATAAGCTTTAAAAATTTTTCAAACCAACATTATTAAAAATAATAATTACTATGCTATTTTTTATAATTAAAGGACTTTGGATATTTAAAAAAGCTTCTAATAGGCTAATCAACTACATTTGTGAACCTAGTTTAACTGGTGTTTGCACGTATCCCTCAAGATTTACTTTAGGTTATCAAGATTTTATAGCTTATTTAACTAGTTATGAATGTTATTTAACGATTATTATTTTTTATATTCTCGCATGTATTATCGCAGCGATATTAATTAAACTACAAAAATAACATATTTTTAAACTCCAAAATATTAAAATATTAATGGAAAAAGAAAAAGTTCTTGTATTGCTGTCAGGAGGATTAGACTCTCGACTAGCAGTTAAAATACTTCAGGAACAGCAAAATCTCAATGTAGAAGCCTTATTTTTTATCCTTCCCTTCGGCGGAGGCTGCTGCTCTGACAAATTCTGCGTATTCAGGTTTGCTCAAGAACAAAAAATAAAACTGAACATCATTGATTTGACAAAAGGAAAATTATTTCAGGAATATGTAGAAATGTTAAGGCATCCCAAATTCAGCAGGGGAACTGCTATGAATCCATGTATTGACTGCCATATCTTCATGCTGAAAAAAGCCAAAGAATATGCAGATAAAAACGGCATAACAATAATCGCAACAGGCGAAGTGCTAAATGAACGCCCACTATCTCAAAAAAAGCCAGCTTTAGAAATAGTAGAAAGAGAATCAAGGCTAAAAGGAATTCTTCTTCGTCCATTATCTGCTCTTCTCTTGCAAGAAACAGAAGCAGAAAAATCAGGAATAATAAACAGAAAAAATCTATTTTCAATAAACGGCAGAAATCGGCAGAAACAAATTGAGCTGGCTGAAAAATACAAAATAAGTTATCCTACTCCTGGCGGGGGCTGTCTATTATGTGAAAAAGGTTATTGTGAAAAGCTGAAACAAATTCTCAAAAACAAAAATCTTGCTTATAAAGATATAGAACTCTTGAAAATAGGGAGGCATTTTTTGTCATCAAAAATAATTCTTGGGAGGAATGAAATAGAAAATACTATTTTAGAAAAAGAGCAGGGAATAAAAATTATCCCAAAAGAGCCGGGCCCGACAGCTTTGATAAGAAATGAAAACAAAGAAAAAGAAAAGCTGATAAAACAAGCCAAAGAGCTGATTCAGAAATATTCCAAGCGGGAAATTTCAGGGTTTGTGATCAAAAAAACCCTTTAGTTTACTACGCCATAAAGAGCATAGTTTGTTCGTTGGGTTTTTAGGATGCCAAGGAAACCTGTGGTTTCCGGGCACAGAAAATTGCACAGACAAATGACAATTTTCTAGTGCTCAGAAATGCGAATCTCATGAGCATTTCTGACATAAAATAAATTATCTTCGTTTCCTTTTTTCTGTTCTTTTTTCTACTTCGCAAATACCTCTATTATTCCACAATTCTAATAAATCAAATAGTTGCCCGTCTGTTATATGCTCTTGCAAACCGCGGGAATCTACACCCAGATTGTGAACATCAAAAATTCTTTCTCTATCATAACTCGTATGTCCGCTATCCATACTTCTTACTCCCACAATATGATAATTCCCATTTATATCTTCTTGTATTGCTTCAATAAACAAGTATTGACGTTCACTTATTCTTCCTGCACAGAGCATAGGCACTGGTTTGTCAGTGCTGTCTGAATGAGTAATCCTAACTTGAACAACTCTTCCTTTATACCTATTTATGGAGAATTAGGTTGATTAAGTACACTAAACCATAATACTTCCCTCCTTTTCAAAGTAGTTTGAAATTCTATTCATTGCTTCTCTAACAGATTTAAAATTGCTATTCTGCAAAACATCTCTTGAAACAAAACCAAAAACTCTTTCAATCTTGTTCA
>JACPLT010000029.1 GCA_016186365.1 Candidatus Pacearchaeota archaeon
TACAAAATGGTATTTTATTCTGAAAACCTTATGACTGGCTCTGCATAATTCATTTTCCATTTATATTTTAAGAATTCGCAGTTTAATTGTTTTTCTTAGTTTATCCCCACAGCAAGCTGTGGGGTATATCGATTAATAAAATAAGACAAAGATTTCATGACTTTGCTCAGAAATATGGAGACAAGGTTTATTCTGGATTAGGAGATGTTTTGACTGCTGATGTTAGCAAGTATGTTGTTGCAGGTGTGGCATCAATTGCGATGGGCGTTTCTTACGGATGTGCAAGCAACTCAAGGGTAAATGATGTAGAAAGTATAGTAATAAATCAAAATGCAAAAATAAAGAAGATTGAAAGAGCAGTAATAGGAAATGATGCATACGACTCAGCTAAAACCGCAGACAAGGGTCAAGTAGATCTTGATAAAGAGCTAGATAAGAAAAGACAACAAGAAAAAAATGATCTTGAAACAAGAGCAAATATGACTAAGACAGATATTAAAGTAGCAAAATTTGAAGCTATTAACCAAGGAAGAATGCTTCCATTTGAAGATGATACACTTGGAAATTTTGTAAAACAACCATACCGATTCCAAGATGCTAATGGAAAATGGAGAGCTTGTGAAGGATTATTCGCTTATCAAAAAAGAGAGGGTCCAATAGTAACAGGAATATCTGCAGAACCATCTTATATTTCGGAAATCAAAGCAGGAACAGTAAGTTGGAAAGCATATTCCGAAGTTACAGATAAGATCGCTACTGAAAAGAAGGCAAAGGAAGATGCAAAAACTAGAGAGAAAACTGCAGCTGATGCAGAAGCTAAAAAGAAAACTAATGCTTTAGATTCGTACTCAAAAACAGAAAAAGAATTAGAAGGAAAATTAATAGACCTTTCTAAAGATGTAAATGGTAACGCTGGAGCGATAGCAGATATAAATAAAACTCTTGAAACTTTAAGAGCAGCAAAAAAGAATTTGCAATAAATTTATTTTTTTATTATTTTTATTTTTCTTTTTGAGATAGAGGTTTGTTGAGAACCTTTTTGAATAAAAGATTCAATAAAATATACCTCATTTATGTTTAGTGAATTTTGGATATTAGATATATCAATTAATCCATAATAGTAAGAATTTTTTGCAATCTGACTTGAAAATGTGCCAATAATTTTGTTATCTTCATTTGTAAAGCTAATAGTAGTTATAGAATCGTCACAGATGCTCTGTTGTTGTGAAGCTATATCCAAATAAACATAATTGAATTTAGAAAAATCTAAATCATTTATTGGATAAGTTATACTAGAAGAATCCTCTGCAGTTATTAAAACTCCAGTTAATAACGATTTTTGACTAGCATCAGAATTAGACATATAAATTTGGTTAATAATGCAATAAGAAACAAAATCACTATTTCCTTTTGTTTCCATAAGAGAGAGAATCAGATTTTTTAGGGTTAATATATTCTCGTTATTTCTTACTATCTCTAAATATTGTTTACTACCTAAGACAGGAGATTGTTGGCAAAATAGTTTATTAACAAATTTTTTAAATTCTTCATTTTGAACATAATTAATCTCCTGAATATTAGTATTTTTAGAGATTATTTCATTAATTCTATTCAATGCAGTAGGATAAGAATAAAAATAAGTATCAGATTGTTCAATATCCTCACTTTTACAAAGGGTTTCTTTATCGCCCCCCACCCCCGTCGTCGTCGCCCCACTCTCCGATGCGGTAGCAGTATTACTACCCCCCACTTGTGCAGTCAATGTTTTAGCCCCCCCAGCCAAACTATTCTCACTCAAAATCTTAAACATCTTAAACTCAAAGAAATAAGCTCTCGCCTTCTGATTGCTGAAAAACCCTTTTTCTTTCAGAACTTTCAACTCTTCTCCAAGTTTAGAACCTTCAAAACTTTTAGCTTCAATCTTCTTCTGAACCTCTTTCAATCTTGAGCTCGTCTCTTTTTCAGTCAGCAATCCTGAATTTTCAATTTCATTCATTTTTTGTGTTGCTTCAGTCAATGTCTGTTTTTCCAATCCCAAATCTTTTATAGATTTGCTGACTGATTCTGTATCAAGCCAGCATTTTACATTCTTAGTTATATCGCAATTTCCAACATCTTTCCATCTCGGACTTTTATCTCCCCCAGGATTCTTAGTTGAACAAACCCTTACAATTCCCTGGCTGGAAATTTCAGGCTGAACAGCATCTTGTATTCCTTCCTGAATATTTGGATTAATCAGCCCCATTGCATTCGGCGTCCCTGAAACACACTCTTTTTCAGATGCAATAACATTTCCTACTGCCTCGCTCTTGGCATAACTATCTCTAATATAATTAACAGCAAAACTTGTTGAAACCTGCTTAAAACCGCACTCATCTTTTGTCCCTATTCTTACACATAACTCTTTATAACCCGCAGGAGCGCTGAAATCAGGTGCCTTATCAATTGTCTGCCCTGCCCCGATATATCCAGAATCGACTACAATATATGGCTGTGTAGCATAATATCCTGTTTGAGGCGGATTCTTCAGATAAACTGAAAAATAATTCCCAGAATCCTCTCCTGCAAATATATGATAATAAACTTTATACTGGGATGTTGCAGGAACAGTCGCATCATTCAAAGGAATCTCATCAAACTTAGCATAAAACTGGAAAGGTGAATCTGGCTCTAATAAATTATTGAATGCATTTGGATATCTAGTTGAAATAAAGGCTTTGCAGACATCGCTTCCTATTTCCGCACTGCTTCTCATTTGAAATGCCTTAAAGGCATTCGGTCCATAATAACTAGTCATATATTGGACTGATTTTTGTGCATTATCCCAGGAATCCTGAACAGTCATATACTCTCCTCCGCCTCTCGCCTGTCCCTGCCCGCCTGTATAAGCATACTCAATCAGTTTAGGAATAGCTATATCCATCAAAGGAGCTGCCTGTCTCCAGAAAAACTCGCATAAATAAATAGAATAAATCTCGTCGCATATTCCAATATATTTTCCTGTATTCACACTCTCTTGCAGACAATCTCTATGAGATTTCAATATAGAAATATATGACTGCAATCCGGCATATATTCCAGAAAGGCAGACAGGAAGATAAACATCTCCCCCAAATCCTACAAAATTAGGCATGCATAATGCTAAGCTTCCAATTATTCCAGACTGAATAACATCATCAACAGGATATCTCCCCCCAAAATCACACCTTGAACTTGGACATATTACAGGGTCGCAAACATTGAATAAAACATGGCAGTCTTCAGGACTCATAAAATCCTCGCATTGAGTTTGAGGAATTTTTAGTGCTGGCTTGACAGGGAATCTCTGCTGTCCGCTCAAAGCATCTAAAACAATCTCTCTCTTGCCATTCCCATATTGCGAAGCTGCCTGCTCCATTAAATATTTCGCAGCATTAACATATCTCTTTGCCTCTGCCTCGCTCAAACACGGAATCTGGTCATTCGGCTGTCCTGTATTATAATTATATTCAGTGCAAGGTCCATCATCACTTGCTCCAGACTGCCACTCCTCTCTTCCATTCTTTCCAACATTGCAAATCCACAAACTATTAACAGCTCCAGATGAAGCAAAGGGTTTTGTCCCAGAAAAGCTCGTGCTGATTTGTTTTGTCGCAGCATACCATCCCTTTTTAGTATCAATTGGAACAACCGCGGGCATTCCTTTATATGGCTCAAATTCATAAAATTTAACTTCAGGGCTGGAATAAGTGTTAGCGCAATCTTCTGGCTTCCACTTCTGGAAATAGCTCACTCCAGAAGTTTCTAAATATTTTCTCAAACTTTCTTGTTCAGTTACTTCTAATTTATTTCCAACTTTTCCATCTTCACCAACAAAATAAATTTTTCCTGCTTTACCATCTGTAGGAAAATCAAGATTATACTGATTATTTCCACTCATAAGTTTAGCTTTAGCTAAAATTTTCTTTCCTGCTAAACCTGTTTTATCCAGCCCTTTTCCAATACTAGGTATAACCATTGGAATTACTTCATCATCAGTTCCAAACTTATCACTTCCCCCTATAGCCCCCATCTTATCTCCATCCAACTTAACAATATTAACAATCTTCGGGCTCAACCCTTTTTGAGAGGGTGTAAAAACTCCTCCGTCCTTTCCCACTAATCCAGCAAATGCTGCTTTCTGATTTTCACTCTCTCTCGTCTCTTTCAACGGAGCTAAAATAGGGCTCAATCGCGATTGAGCCACATTATAATCCAGAGTATTCGCTCCCGCGCCAGAAGCAACTCTCCCATAAGTAACACTATCTCTCATCTCCTGCAAACTCAACTGCCCCTTGCCATACATATCATTAATATTCTTATCAATTTCAGCATCACTAGTTCCATCTTTAGAAAAAATCTTTCCTAATTCCACTTCCGACCCATCACTCATGCTAATTTTTTCATTTTTATGCGCCTTAACATACGGAGCAAAAACATTCTGGGCATAATCTGCTCCCGCTGCCTTTCCATTAACATCTTTCCCAAACATTCCGCTTGAAACTTCATGTTGCTTGTTTATGCTTACTATTTCACTATTAGTTCTCTTTATTTCTGTCTCAATTCTTGTAACATCTGCATCAATTTTATCTTTATTAGCATAAAAGCAGGCATCTAAACTCGCATATTTTCCCTTGCTTTCAGCCATCTCTTTATTACACTGTTCAACCCATCCCCCTCTGCTTCTCATTGCAATCTGCCTCGCACTTGACCTTCCTCCTAAATTCTGAAACATATTCTTGACAATCAGCGTGGCAGAAGTTGCAAAACAAACTCCTTTCATCGCACTCACAACATTCCCCAGCTTGCTCGTAATCTTATCCCACTTCTCAATACTCTCGTTAATATTTTTTATTCTCTCTAAAGTTTTGTCAGGAGAAAGTTTTATTGCTCTTTTTTCAATTCCAATTTTAACACTGAAATTAGCTTCAGATTCTGTCTTAGGAATCTTGGAGATAAGCTCAATTTCAGCAACTCTTTTCAAACTAATTTTATTAAGTATAACTTTATTTTTAGCATCAATAATAATTGCTTCCCCTACCTTCATCTTTTTCTGTTCAGTTATAATCTGCTCGCTAGTTGAAGGACTAGTTACAGAACCAGATGAAACACTGCTCAAATGCCTAAATTCCACATCAATCTCATCATCACTTATTCCTTTTAACTTGACATACTGCACCCTATCTTTAGTAGCAGTATAAAGAACATAATCATCAAGCAAAAAGCTTTCTGTTTTTGGTTCTTTACCATCTTTTGTAACAGAAAATTCAGCACTCGACTCATCAAATCCAGGCTTAACCACACTATCTAAAACAATAAAATGTGTCTCCTGATTAATTGTAATCAAGCTTGTAGCATATTCATAATTATACAAATTCATTTTCCCTAACTTCAACTCTGCCTCTCTTGAAAGCGGGGAGCTCGGATAACTTCTTGTAAGATTTTCCAAAGCAGACTTTTTAACATTATTCTGTTCTAACTTTTCCGCAAGTTCAGCTAGTTCAAATAACGCTTCTGCTCCATAATACTCTCCTGTCTCTTTTTTCTCATTTCCATATATTTTTACAAGCTCGTCTGCAGATTTAATCGCTCCATCAAAATTTGTCTTAATATCCTCCTCTAATTTCTTATCTTCTGGTTTGTAAACTTCAAGACTATATCCCCCTGTTTCCTTTTCATCTTCATTCACAATTTCCACTTTTCCCTTTTCATCACTAAAATAACTCTTAATATTATTTTGAATGCACTCTTTTTCTTTATCCCCGCTCTTTTGACTCTGGCACCCCTTGCTCCATATTTCATACCTATCCATAACTTCTTTCAATCCAGCATCACTCACTTTAGTTTTCTCAATATTCAAAAACAATTCCTTAACACCACTAGCCATAATAGCAAATATTTTATTTTCGCTCTTTTTCTTCCCAATATAAATTAAATAACTACTATCTAATTTAGCCCCTAAAACTACATCATTCTTATTCTCTCCTTTCACAAACCTCACTCTATCAGACAAACTTATCTTCAGCACAATATCTTTTCCCTTGCATCTTAAAACAACCTCGCTAATCAATCCAGAACTCTTTATGCTTGTAACAGAACACTCCCCATCTAAAATTTTCTCTCCCTGCAAAACCCAGACATCATTTCCATCAATAGTTAGTCTAGCTCTATTCTTTCCAGAAGTCAAATCTTTCAGCTTAAGGGAAATTCCTGCATTGCAGTAAAATCCAGGAATATAAATAACTCCAGAAGTTTCTCCCTTCTTCAAAGTCACCTTTCTTAAAATACTATCCTCATCATTATAAATATTAATTACTGCTTTATCTTTTTCAGTTTCCTCAACTCTCAAATATCCCCTTCCCTTCCAAAATCCATAGCTTTTATAATTATTCTTCCATTCAATATCATCCAAAAGAGGCAGGTAATAATTGCTGTTCCCGCTCCCGAATATTCTCTCAATATCGTAATGCAGTGTTGCAGTTAAATTAACCAGCACAGAATTCTTCATCTCTTTCTCATTCCCAGCCTGTTTCAAAACAACAACCACATACCCAATATCATTGACTAAAGCAGAATCTAAAACTTTATTATACAATCTTAAAGCAGCAAGTGAAGGATGAAAGCTCACTCCAGCAACACCTGCAGAAGCATAATCTCCCTTAAATGTCACGCTCTTAACAGCAGCAACATCAATAAGAGGATTTAATTTAATAGCATCTAATTTGCAAAAAACCGGAACATTCTGTTCTTCTAATAAATCACTCCTAACCACAGCAGGAGAGCATCCCCCAGGTCTGACACTCACAATAAAATCCTGTCTTGAACCATTGCAATTTTCCTGATTCAAAACCATAGGCCATAATGTCTTATAATCCACAAAACCCTCTTTAACAGGATAAATACTCTCAAAGTTCGGCTGATAATACTGGTTCTGGCTGTTAAATTTAGAGCTGGTATAAGAACTCGTATAATCAACAGCATAAACATTAACAATTAAAGCTAAAACAAACATAGCCAAAACTAATGCCTTCAAAATATCTCCCATTTTTCTCTCTCTCATTCTATTTCCACCCTGTTATTTTCTATAGTAATATAGCTGTCCTGCAATTCGTCTAAAGATTTTGGAATTGCAATTGACTTGACATTTATCTCTAACTTTCCTTTTTCAAGTTGAGTTTCAGTTAAATACTCTTGGGATTTTCCGCCAGCATAAACAATATTTGAAACACTCTGGCTAGGAATATTCATGTCAAAGCATTTTTCTTCTGTTCCTCCAAATACTCCCATCAGCCCCGGCTTAGCCATAGTTACACATTTCTGCTCATTGCTTCCAGGAATGCTTATACTTGAATTTTTATAAACAAAAACAGAAATATTATACAATCCCTCTGCCAGCCCCGCTGTTTTCTGTTCAGGCCAGGCAGCAACTTTCATTCTTTCTTGCCCAATAAAATAAACAACAGCCAAATCTCCTGTCTCTCTTCCATCAACTTTAACACTCAAACTTAAATTATAAATCCTGTCAAGAATAATATCCGCATACCCCTCATTATTAGTAGATATCATCTTTTTCGCCTCTTCATAACCCTCGCTTGAAGCTAAAATAAAACCATTAACACACTGCGGGAATTTAGCAGACAAAACCGCCTCCTCTCCTTCAAGTTTAGTTTTCCCTATACTGCACAGCTGATTAAAGCACTTAAAGCTTATGTCTGCCTCAACAGCATCAAGTTTAGAGTTGTAAGTTTTAACTACAACATCTGCATTTTTATCCCTGCAAATTTCAGGCATCGCCTCTCCATAATAAGTTCCTGGAATCGCCTCTCTCTCCTTATTATCTTTTATAATTACAGAAACAGGAAACTGGAATATCTCTTTTTCGTCATATATCTGTATTAAAACAGGATAAACCACATTATAAACAAAATGATAAGGAGTATAGCAAAACCCGATAATTCCCATTCCTGGCTGATTTCCCACAGGCTCTGCCATCAAAATTCCATCGCTGTCATCTGCTTCAATTTTAGTCGGCCACTCTGTAGAATAAGAAAATCTCACCGCATTAGAGCTGGGAACATCGACAACAAAATATTTCATCTTGCTGTTAATTCTATAATAATTTCCTTTGACTTTCAGCATTCCCATATTCTCCTCTAGAGCTTCTTTAATATCATTTTGAACCTCTGAATAGCTCCATATTTTAGGAGAACAGCTCAATTCAACCCCATTAACAGGTGCGTAAAGATAAAGAACATCAAGCACATATTTCTCCAAAAAAGTTTCTGTCTTCTCTTTGTTATAAATTCTCATTGCTTCGTTATAAAACTCTCTTAACTTGCTGCTGACTTCTGTCTTATGCTCTATAATATTCACGCTCTGATTCTGGAAATAAATATAAAGATTAGAGTTAACACTTGCTTTAACTTTTCCATCAGCTATTTCCACTTTGCTCTTAACCTCTCCTGTTTCAATATCATACCCTTTCTCTATAAATGAAGAAAAATCGCAGACAACATTGTCATCCAGATATTTTTCCAGCTCTGCTTCCATGCTGTCTTTTGTAGGAATATTCTCGTTTATTACATTATTTCCAGAAATATAAAACCAGTAAGGAATTCCAGAACCCATAAAATCGAGCATATTAGAGCTCGGCATATACTGGCTTCCGGGCGCAAATTCAGGAAGATAAATAAATCCCCCCTGTTGTTCGAGTATGGCAATTCCGCTTTTAACATTCTCGTCAATACAGCTAAGATAATAACTTTCTACCTCGGTAAAAGCAGCAGGAGTTCTGCTTATCACTCCCAAATTCTTGACTAAAAAATACCCCCCAACTAATCCTGCAATAACTAGCGCAACAATAATAAATATTGACAACTGCCCCTTTTTTCCTCTTCTTAATAACATGATTATAATAGAGAAAATGTGTATATAAATTTAATCCAACTCTCTGGCAACAGCAAAAAATAGGAGTGGGCCTGCGAGGAATTGAACCTCGAGTCTTCTCCACGTCAAAGAGACGTCATTTATGGACTATTTAAGTTAACCTAAATAATTAACCATTAGACTACAAGCCCGTATTAATATAGACAAAATAAAGATTTAAAAACCTTAGTTTGCCTAAAACAATAAGCAAAAATCATTAAAAAATGAAATTTCCAAAAAAACTAAAGAGATACTGCCCAAGTTGCAGAAAACACACAGAACATAAAATATCTGATGTTTCTAGTGGGCACAAGAGAGGAACTTTAAAGCGAGGCTCACCTCAAAGAGCTAAATTAAGGGGAAAAAACAGAGGATATGGCAATTTAGGAAGATACAGCAAACCCCCAATTACAAGATGGAAAAGAAAGACAAAATCAACAAAGAAAACCAATATAATGTATACCTGTCAGGTATGCAAGAAATCTCACTATCAGAAAAAAGGAAGGAGAACAAGCAAAATCCAGATAGAAGAGAAAACAGGAATTAAAAAACAATAATCAAAATGGCAGAAAAGAAAAAATTTATAGAGATTGAACTTCCGCTAGTTGGAGAAAAAGCAGAGGTTCTTACTTCAAATGAGCTGTCGCTAAACGGAAAAACAATAAATCTCGATTTGACAAGAAAGTTAAGGGGAAAAAGTGTTGAAGCGATATTCAAGTTAAAATTAGAAGGGGAAAAAATAAAGGCAGAGCTTAACAGGCTTCACTTGCTGGGGTATTTTATAAGAAGAATGATGAAAACTTCAATTGACTATGTAGAAGACTCTTTCTCAGCACAATGCAAAGATGCTGTTCTAAAAATAAAAGTTTTTATGATTACAAGAAAAAAAGTTTCAAGAGCAGTAAGAAATGCCTTGAGAAATAAAGCAAAAGAAGAAGTTGAAGCCTCAATAAAAGAAGCGAATATAGAGACAATTTTTTCAGAAATTCTTTACGGAAAATTCCAGAAATCTTTAAGCATAAAGCTGAAAAAAGTGTATCCTCTTGGCTTGTGTGAAATCCGGGACATAATTATTGAAAAAAAGCTCGAGAATAAAGTTGAAGAAGAGAAAATTAATTAAGATATTTTAATTTCTTTATATGTTTAGGATTAGAAAAACCAATTTCTTTCATAAATTTTTTAACTTGATCTTCTCCATATATTGTAATTCTCCTGCCATCCTTAGTGATTCCTAAATTACATTTAATTTTAAGGTCCTTGAGGATATTGTAAACCTGATTTATTAATCCAACATTATTCATATGAAGTTCTACTCGAGGGTAAGGATGGAGGTAAAATTTTCTTCTATCAAAGAAAACGCATCCCTCCGCATCATATATCCCTCTAATACAATATTTAAGAATTTCTTTTTCAGATTTTAAGATCTCTTCAGGAATTAAAACAGTTCTGGACTTTCTACCCGCAGGAATCTTAAATCTATTAGTTATTAAATTAAATAAGTCTAAAGAATAAACATTAACGCGTATAGCTTTAGATATTCTATCATTTTTAATTATAGGAGTAATATTAAAATTCCTTTTGCAATATTCGGAAATTAAAGTCTTATAAAAAGATTTTTCAGATTTATCTCCAGTAAATTGTATTAAGTAATATCTATTATACTTATTTGTGAATCCATCTCCGATAAATAATCCAATAAAATAAGAAATTTCCTTATTTATCGGCAGATTTATATTAAATTTTTTGCATCTTTTACGAACAGAATTAATAGCCTTTTTTCTTCCTTCATCAAAAATTTCTTTATATTTATAATAAGTTATTTTTCCAGCTTTGATTCTCCCCCAATTATCTTGCAAATAAGATAGATTTTTTGCAAAAATATTTTTGTCTTTTTCATAAAGTTTAGCAGACAATCTTAAATAAAGGTTTCCAGGCAATGTTAGTTTGCCTTTCCTATAATTGCCCAAGGTGTTTCTAGTAATTTCTAAAAAATTTGCCAATTGAATCCATCTTTTAAAATTTAAAGATTTAATAGATTTTTCAAAAAACACATCCCTGATATTTTTTGAGTTGAATAAAATTCTAGATTCCATAATAAAAATAAGATTAAACACTAATTAAATGTTGTGTTACTCTGCTATAGATACTAAAAGAAATATACAAAACCTTTTTAATATATCATTTTTACCTTATCATATGCCTCCATAGCTCAGCTGGCTAGAGCGGCAGTTTTGTAACTAAGCAAAATAACTGTAGGTCGGGGGTTCAAATCCCTCTGGAGGCTTTCTATTTTTGGGGATTTGAACTGAGGAGTGAATTCAGGAAGAGAACCTCGGTTTTGGACGAGCATTTTGACTTTCTGATAAAAATGATTTAGAAGTCGGGATGCGAGGAGCTGGAGTAACTAGAACCCGCCGGAGGTTCCAGGTTCAAATCCCTCTGGAGGCTTCGTAATTCAACAGAAAGATTTAACTATAACAACCATCATTGAGTTATATGGAAGAAACAAATACAAATATCAAAAAAGAAAATTCCAAAGATATTTTTGGAAAATTTCCTTCAATAAAAGAAAGGAAATCTTCTCAAGAATTAAAAAATGAGATGAAAAGAGGATGGAATAAATAGTATAGACTTCCTCAAATAACCTTACTCCTCAACTAGTTCCGCCTTCCCAGCTTCAATCAGTATTTTTGCAATATTTTCAGGAAGATTAGAAATTTCCCCTCTCTCAAACGGACCTATCTGCCCCCCATCCATATTCATAAATTCCTCAACATTCTCTTTGAAAGAAACCAAAATCATCCCGCTTTTCTCCTCTCTCTTGCCATTAAGAGTTTCATTCATTTTTTTATCGTTCTCCTCTAAGCTTTTAACTATCTTTTCAAAAGTC
Organism: Candidatus Pacearchaeota archaeon; assembly: GCA_016186365.1. GTDB lineage: Archaea > Nanobdellota > Nanobdellia > Pacearchaeales > GW2011-AR1 > JACPLT01. The sequence goes on from JACPLT010000029.1 coordinate 11,834, forward strand.
TCTTTCTCAAAACTAGTCATATTCTCAAAATCCCTCTTGCTTATCCCTGTCTCCCGGGCAATAAAAGCCAGGCTTAGAATTTTCTTAGTTCTTCTCATCATCAGCTCCTTAAATATAAGAACTGCATTTTCAAGCTGTTTTTTTGTTTTTATAACTTCATCAGAAAACATATCGTCTTTTTTATTAGAAATTTCTTTTTTTTCAACAAAGTATTCAGCAACATCTAAAATAAATTTTTTATCAAGCAGCTGCAGCGGCTCTGAATATTTCTCTTTTCTAAGCGCCTCATAAATATCTCCATAAGTTATCATCCTTTTTCAATATCATTCTTAATTATAAAGATTATTATACTCAATGATATCAATTTTTCTGTAAAAATAACTTCAACTAAAAAAACTCAGGGCATTCTTTCCATAAATTTTTCCTAACTCTCCCTTTAATGCCTCTTTTTCAGAAAACTCTTTTTTCTCATTTTCTTTCCAGTCGCAGAATAAGAATGGAACAGGGTCAGAAGAATGCCCCCTTACATTGCATGGAGTAGAATGGTCCGCAGTGATGATTATTTTTATTTTCTTCTTTTCCACCAGCTCTCTTAAAAATGAAAAAAACTCTCTGTCTAAAAATTCAATCATTCTCTTTTTTTCTTCAGGTTTGTCATCATGTCCTGGAGCATCTGTCTCCTTAAAATGAACATAAAAATAGCTGAAATTTTTATTTTCTTTTTTAATTGTTTTCTTGGCAAAATCGCATCCCGCTTTAAGCCCATCATAAAAATTCTGGTAAACATCATGTTTGCTCATTTCAGGGTATGGAAAAGAAAAAACCTTCATTCCAGAATCCGCCGCAATTCCAACTTCTAAAGGCATATAAGATATCCCAGCCCATTTATAATATTTCTTAACTTTGGGAAATCCCACAGACGCATCTCTAGTCAATATCATATTTGCAGGCAATAACCCCCTTTTCCTTCTGTCAACATTAACAGGATGCTTGTCTAAAATCAGATGGCTCTGTTCAATAAACTCGTTGAGAATATTAGAAGTATATTTAGTATTATCTTCCTCATCTAATGGAATAGAAAACTTAAACAAATCTGAAATTTTTGCCTGCCCATGAACATGATAAGCCGGGTCTGTATTGCTTATATTATCTGAAAATCCCCCCCTTAATATTAACACCCCTCTATGTTGCAAAGTATTCTTAAAAAGAAATTTGCATGGCAGTTTAACTTTATTATTTATTTCTTCTGCCAGCTTATTCGCCTCTTTTGTAGTCAGCGTTCTTCCAGCTCTCCTGTCAATTATCTTTCTATTCTTCAAATTGTCAATTGTCCCAAAATTAATTCTTAATGCTAAATCTCCCTGTCCAATCTTTATCCCTGCACCTACTGCTTCAAAATATCCCCTATAACTTGAAGACAGCTTATTGCCTAAAATTGAAAGCACAGCAGAATCAGATTCCGGAACTACCTTTTCGTTAACAGAAAACATAAAACCCAGCTTTCCTCTAGTTGCAAAATAGTTAAGATTTGGCTTAACCGCTGCTTCCAAAGGGGTCTTGCCATTTAGCTTAGAACAGGGCAAATCTCCCAGCCCATCTAGTATAATTATTGCCCCCTTCATTTTAAATAACCTCTCTCATAACTAAAAGAGGTAACTTAAATTTATAAATGTTTATTATCTCTTTATAGTGCTAATAGGAAAGATAAGATGTTCAAATTTTTAAAAGAAAAAATTTCCTCGTTTTTCAAAAAAACAAAGGAAAAAACAGAAGAAAAGAAAGAAAAACTAGTGAAACCTGCTGAAAAAAAGCTAAAAGAAAAAAAACAAAAGAAAGAAAAGCAAATAAAAGAAAGAGAGAAAAAAAAAAAAAAAAATTTAGAGGATATAAAAGAAGAAAGAAAGGTAACAGAAAAAGTTTTAGAGGATATAAAAGAAGAAGGTATTGAAATAAGCTCACCTGAAAAAAGGACAGAAGAGCTTGCAGAGAAAAAGCTCGAATCAGAAGAAACTGGAAAAGAAGAAAAAGGTTTTTGGGCTAGAATTAAAAACAAGTTTAATTTCAGGATTAGCGAGGAAGATTTTGAAGAGATATTTTCAGACTTGGAATTCTCTCTCCTTGAGAATAATGTCTCAATAGAAGTTGAAGAAAAGATAAAAGAAATTCTTAAAAAAGAGCTGGTAGGGAAAGAAATTAAAAAGCTGGAGCTTGAAGAAAGCATAAAATCTGCCTTAAAAAAATCAGTCGAATCAATCTTAATTGAGCCGTTTGATTTAGTGCAAAAAATTAAAGAAAAACAGGGAACATTTGTTATATTATTTTTTGGAATTAATGGAAGCGGAAAAACAACAACAATTGCAAAGCTCGCCAATCTCTTAAACAAAAATAAAATTTCATCAGTTCTCGCAGCAGGAGATACATTCAGGGCAGCTTCAATAGAACAGCTGACAGAGCATGCAAAAAAGCTGAAAATAGAGATAATAAAAAGCCAGTATAATGCCGACCCCGCTTCAGTAGCGTTTGATGCAATAAAACACGCCAATTCAAGGAACATAAAAGTGGTATTGATAGACACTGCAGGAAGAATGCACACAAAAGAAAACTTGATGAAAGAGATGCAGAAAATTTCAAGAGTATCAAAGGCAGATATGAAAATATTTATAGCAGAATCAATAACAGGAAGCGATGCAATCGAACAAGCAAAAGCATTTAATGAAGCAGTAGGAATTGACGGGGTAATTTTAAGCAAGGTTGATGTAGACGAAAAGGGGGGAACCGCCCTCTCATTAAGTTATATGATAAAAAAGCCCATTCTTTATCTGGGAATTGGCCAGAATTATGAAGATTTGGAAAAATTCGACAAAGAAAAAATAATTAAGAATTTGGGGTTATAATAAGATTTATAAAACCCCACCTACCCTTAAAAATAAGGAGTTGCGTATTCTATCGGATAATCATTAAACCTATAAACTAAGATTACCTTAAAACTGATAAGATGTTAGAAAAACTCGGACAAACATTAAGAAAGATGACAGATAAAATAGCTTCAGCTATCTTTGTAGATAAAACTCTGGTAGAAAGCATAATCAAAGAGCTTCAAAGAGCCCTGTTAGACGCAGATGTCAATGTTTTTTTGGTAAAACAGCTAAGCGAAGAGATAAGAAAAAAAGCGCTTGATGAAAAGCTAAAGGGAGTTGAAAAAAAAGAGCAGATAATAAAACTCCTTCATGACCGGCTTTTAGAGCTATTAGGAGGAGAAAAAGCAGAGCTGGAAATCAAAAAAAATCAGAAAATTCTTCTTCTTGGGCTGTATGGATCAGGAAAAACGACGACCTCTGCAAAATTAGCAAATTACTACAGCAAAAGAGGGTTAAAAGCCTGCATTCTCGGCTTGGATGTTCATCGTCCTGCAGCTTCAGAACAGCTCGAGCAATTAGGAAAACAGCACAGCATAAAAATATTCACAGATAAAGGAGAAAAAAACCCGATAAAAATATATGAAAAATACAAGAAAGAAATAGAGGATTATGACTTGCTTATTGTAGACACCGCAGGAAGACATACTCTCGACAAAGAGCTGGTTGAAGAGATAAAAAAAATATCTAAAAAAATATCTCCAGATTATATCATTCTTGTTATCCCTGCAGATATAGGGCAGTCTGCAAAAACCCTTGCTTCCCAATTCAAAGAAGCTCTGAATATAAACGGAGTGATAATCACAAGAATGGACTCTTCTGCAAAAGGCGGAGGAGCTTTAACCGCCTGCTCAGAAACAAAAGCAAAAGTTTTCTTTATAACAACAGGAGAAAAAATCAATGATATTGAAACATTCAATCCCTCTTCATTTATTTCTAGAATTTTGGGAATGGGGGACATTGAAACCCTGATAGAAAAAGTCAATTCAGTTGTAAGCCAGGACAAGCAGAAAGCAACTCAAAAAAGACTTGAAGAGGGAAAATTCACAATGGATGATATGCTCGAACAGCTTGAAAGCCTGAATCAGGTGGGAACATTTGACAAAATTATGGAAATGATTCCTGGCTTAGGAAAAGCCAAGCTTCCTGACAATCTTCTTTCAACTCAAGAAGGAAAAATGAAAAAATGGAAGTTTGCAATTCAATCAATGACACAAGAAGAAAAAGAAAATCCCGAAATAATAGAAAAACAATCTTCAAGAATACAGAGGATTTCCAAGGGCTCTGGAATTTCCACTTCAGACATAAAATCCCTGCTGAAGCAGTATAAAATTCTCAAAGATTTCATAAAGTCGGGAGACAGCATGGATTTAAGCAAGGGAATGGCAGGAATTTCTCAGAAGCAAATGCAAAAGTTAGCGAGAAAATTCGGAAAGAAAGTTAGAATATAAATTAACTATCTCGTGGGGGCATGTTACCTAAGGTCAATAATCTCATGCCCTTTTTTCGTTTTATCGACGGAAATCCATTTCGTGTTTTTTACGTGTTTTAGGGGGCTTTTTCTTAGATTTTGTTAGTTCAACGCTCCCCGCGTTTTCCTAAATTTAGGTTAAAAAAATATGCAATGTTTAACTACACTAAACCATAATACTTCCCTCCTTTTCAAAGTAGTTTGAAATTCTATTCATTGCTTCTCTAACAGATTTAAAATTGCTATTCTGCAAAACATCTCTTGAAACAAAACCAAAAACTCTTTCAATCTTGTTCA
>JACPLT010000030.1 GCA_016186365.1 Candidatus Pacearchaeota archaeon
AGATATGTCCCGCTCTTAGTTTTTATTTTTCGTATGAATGTCATTTGTTATGTATAAGTTATACACAACGGGATATATAAGTCTTTCTATTTCTCGAGAATAATTAATGTTGTGTATAAAATGCTAGATTAATTCAGGTAATTAATAAATCATGTCTTTGTATAATCATCATAAGTATAATGAGAGTTATACTTTTTAATCTATTCTGATAGAAAAACACTTTTTTTAGCAAATACTCATAAATTCTTTCGGGGAAAGAATTTTTATTTCCCTAAATTCCAGCATATTTAAAATGTGATTGTCATAAGAAATGATATAATCTGACTTGCCCTCAACCGCTGCTTCTAAAATGATGTTGTCTTTTGGATGCTCTTTTATTAAATCTATTTTTATCGAGGTTTTAATTAATTCTGAAAAAGATAATATTGTTTGAATTAAGCTTTCTATGCTTTCTTTTCTGTCTTCTATGAATTTTTGAAATTTTTCCTCTCTGTTCAAAACTTCAATAATTTCAGCTAGAATATCTTCGCTTATAATGATGTTTATTTTCTTTTTAACAGCAGTTTCAATGAGATTATTTGCTTCTCCTTCCCAAAATAAAGCAGAAAGCCAAATGTTTGTATCAAAGACTGCTCTCATCTTTTCATAGATTTTATTTTATCTATTATCATGCTTAAATCTTCTTTTGTGAAGCTGGATTTTTTCGCTGCTTCTTTGAATGGCTTTGAGGCTTCTCTCCAGCTTTTTATTTTCGGCATTTCTATTTTTTTCAAGCAAAGAGAATCTTCATTTGAAGAAATAATAAATAGTGCTCCTTCTTCAAGATTCATCTTGCCGCGAATTTCTTTAGGTATTACTATCTGACCTTTAGAGCTTAATTTTGTTATCTGTTCCATGTTATTGTATCTTTATCTCGTAAGAAAGTAAGATATACTTGTTTATAAATCTTTCTATTCTTACTTTCTTACTCTTTCTAAAAAATTAATTTTTGATTTTATCCATAGTTTTTTAAATCTGTTTTAGCTAGTATTAGAATCTAGAAAACGCTCAAAGTTTTCTAGCTATTCAAAATTAAATAACAATAAAAAAATTTATGAACATGAAAAGAGGAAAGACAGGGCAGATTCAAATTTCATTTGGAATGATTTTTTCAATTATACTGATAATCGCGGTTATTGCTGTTGCTTTCTATGCAATAACAAAATTTTTATGTGTTAAAAAATCAGCAGAAGTGGGATTATTTAAAGAAGAGCTGCAAAATGAAATTAACAGAGCGAGGGGAGGAGCTGAAACAAGCGAGACATTTGATGGAAATCTTCCTGTAAGTATAAAAAAAGTTTGTTTTTTTGACAGCTCTAAACCTGCAATAGGGAAGGATAAAGAGCTGGAGAAAGAGCTGAAAAAATATATGGAATCTAACTTATTTTTCTACCCTCCAAAGTCCTGCCAGTATCCTAAAGGATTAAGCATAAGTTATATTAATCTTGATGAAATCACTAAAGAAAATAATCCTTATTGTTTCAGCAATTTAAATGGGAAGGTTTCAATAAAAATAACAGGATATTACGGAAATCCTGTTATGTTAAGCTATGGATAAATATGGGTTTGAATTCAGTTTTAACTGGATTTTTGCAATAGTTGCAGGAGCAGTTATAATCTTTTTAGCAGTGTATTTTGCAGTTCAACTTATCGGACAGAGTGAGCATCAGATTAATAGTGTTACAGCAAGACAGATTTCAATATTATTTGAGCCAATGGAAACTGGGCTGGCTGCAGGAAAGAGCAGTTATGCCTCTTTAGGAGAGCTAACACGAATTTATAATGAATGTCAGGATAGTGGAGAATTTGGAGAAAATTTGATAAGTGCTTCTGTTAAGTCAGGGTTTAACAAAGACTGGCCTGAAAAAGGGATAGCTACCCCCATCAGCAATAAATATATATTTTCAGACAGCATAGAAGAGGGGAAAGAGGCTTATTTTTTCTCCAAACCTTTTAGCATGCCGTTTAAGGTTTCTGAAGTGATATTCTTTACAACAAAGAGGTATTGTTTTGCGAATAGTCCGGATTTTATAAGAGAGGAAGCAAATTCACTAAAACTTAAGAATATTAATATTGATAACTGCACTAAAGAGGATATTATCGTCTGCTTTGGCAATGGAGAAGACTGCAATATTACGGTTATGGGGCAGTGTGCAGGATATGAATGTGAGAGTGATTATGATTATGGGGAGATAAGAAAGAATGATAAGACAATAGTCTACTTTAAAGAATTAATATATGGGGGGATTTTTGCTTCTCCTGAGATATACGAGTGCAATGTCAAAAGACTGGTTAAAAGAGCGGCATTCGAAGCAGTGTTATACAAGCAAGAGGCAGACTTTATTTCAGATAAGTGCGGGGCAAGCTATCAAAGTATGCTGGGATTAATAGATTCTGCTCAAGCTTACAAAGATTCTAAAGACTTGGTTTTAATGAATGTTATTGCAAAGGAGGTGGAGCAGCAGAATGACGCTTCTCAATGTAGTTTATGGTAAAGAAAGCTCAGCTTAAGATACAAGAGATGTCGTTTATGCTGCTTGCAACAGTGTTATTCTTTATATTAGTGGGGATAGTTTATCTTGCAATAATGTATCGGGGAATACATTCACAGAAAAATCAGGTAGAACAGGATAGAGCAATAATTGTATCTCAATTTATCTCTCAATCTGGAGAGTTTTCATGCGGGAGCTATTGTGTGGATAGTGACAGGTTGATGATTCTGGCTAATATTACTAGTTATAAAGAGTTATGGCCTGTTTCTTATATTAAAGTCCAAAAAGTGCTAGACAAAAGAGAGGTTAAATGTGAGATGGGAAACTATCCAGATTGCAGTTATATTGAAGTATTTAGAAAGGATAAAATAAATGATACGAGCTCTGCTTCGAGTTTTATAGCTTTATGCAGGTATGAACTAGTAGATAGCTATGCCACAAGGATATGCGAACTTGCAAAACTGATAGTGGGGTATGAAGTAAAGTGATAAAAAAATGTAAATCACAGGAAGAGATGGTGGGATTTGTACTGATAATTGTCTTAGTTAGTATAATTGCAGTTATATTTCTGGCAATAGCTATAAGAAAGCCCGCAGATATACAAGGAAGCAAGGAAATAGATAATTTTTTATCTGCATCTCTGTTGCATACAACTGGATGCAAGTCTTCAAATAATGAAGTATATGATTTAAGAGATTTGATTGCTGCCTGTTATAATGGGGAAGAGTGTCAGGAAGGAAGTTCTTGCGAGATTTTGAAGACAGAGGCAGAAGAGATGATTGAAGAGGGGTGGCAGATAGGAGAGAACAACAAGAATAGGGGGTATGTTTATAGAATTTATTATGGGAATGAAACAATGATTAGTATAAATAAAGAGGCAAGAAATTCAACAAGCAGAAAAGCAGGAGAGATTCCTATTCCAACAAGAGAGGAGAACTTAAATGTAAGATTGGAGCTGCAGGAATCTACTTAAAATTGATATTAATCTGAAGCTTGTCTATTATTAGAATAGGCTTAAGCTTTTTTCTCTTTCCTTTAACCTCTTGTTTAAGCTCAAGAAAGCCGAATTTTTCTAAAATTTTTATATCCTGCCTTACTGATTTGAAATCTCTTTTAAGAATCCTGGCTAGATGGTAAATTGACTCAACTTTCTGATTATTTATAACATTCAGAATTTTGGCTTTTTCATTGCTTAGCAACTGCCTTAAATCAATCAGGCTTGAAAAGTCATAATCTGATTTATCTCCCCTTAATCTCTTGAATATTGAACTAAAAGCACTTGGAGTGATGTACAGATTGACTATTCTTGTTTTTTCTTTGGACATTTTTTGATAGGGTTTTATTAACCATATATGCATATTATATATATTGTTGTTATATATGCGAACAATACATATATGGTAATTTTAAACCCCTATACTTATAAATCTTTCTATTTGCGATTTTTTTAATAATGTTGTATAAACTAAGTGGCAACGAAAGGTTTATAAATGGACTGGCAGAACCGAGGGGAATATTGAGCATTTTAGAGGGTAAAAACGAAAGCTTTTTAAAGACAGAAAATTTAGAGAGTATATGTCTTTAAGAGACATCCGAACAGGTGGCATTTCTATAACTAGCCACCATGTGAGGAAATGATTAATAAGTGAAAGGAGGTTAAAAAAAATGAAATTTAACTTTAGAAAAATCGCATCAGTGATAGCAAGTGCAGTAATGATTGGAAGTACTGCAGGAACTGCTTTAGCAGCTAACTACCCAGCACCTTTTGTTGTTGGTGGAACTGCAGACGCAGCAATCGTTATAACTTCAGGAACTCATACAGGAGCTTTAATGGATTATGACGCTGCAATTAAAATGCAGAATTCCTTGCAAAATCAAGTTACTTCCAGTTCAACCACAACTGGTTCAAGTGCTACTGGTGGAGACAGTGTCAATCTAGCAACATCTGCTAGAAAATTGTATTATGCAGACGGCTTGGCTGCTGCAAGAAACACTTTGACAAAAAATGAATTGCCAACTGTGTTAGCAGACCATACATTCACAGATTTAGCTGGAACAGCTTATGCATACACACAATCAATTGCACCTGGCCCCGCAACAAACAGCACATTCGGAACTAGCGGTGGAGATCTTGACGACCCTACATTGCATATAGATGTAGGAACAAGCAGCACTACCCCATTATACAACTACACATTAAGCTTTACAAAGAATCTTAATGTCTCTGACGCAACCAATGTCCAAGGACAAAAAATAAATCTTCTTGGAGTTGACTATGTAATAGGAAGCGGTTCAACAAACGCTACACTTTACTTATACGGGTCAGGAGATACAGTAAAAATTAATGGAGGAGAGTCAAAAACTATTACTATAGGTGGAAAAGAACATACAGTAGATTTGACAACTACAACAGGAACAACTACCGCTGTAGTGAGCGTAGATGGTTCGTCAAAAACAGTAACTAAGGGAAGCAAATACTCTTTCCCTGGTGAAATAGTTGTATATGTCAAAGAAGTTATTCACCCAGCTTTCGCAGGAGACATCAGACAGGTTGAGTTAATAGTTGGAGCAAACAGCTTAAGACTTGACAATGGTGCAACTGTTAAAAAGGGAGCTGATGAAACAAGTGTCAAAAATACACTCGTTACATTAACACCTGCTGGATATGGAACTATTTCCAAGCTAGTAGTATCAGTAGCTGCAGCTACATCAAAAACTGACAGTATCAGCGCAGGAGAGTCTTTTACAGACCCAGTATTTGGAGGATTGAAAGTACAATTCCCAACTATAGTGCCTGCTTTAGATGATGCTACCAGAGATGTAGTAACAATAAGAACTGATAACAATCAGTGGGCTTATGTCAAGTTCACAAGTGCGCTTGCTGGAAGCAAGGGAGAACAGGAGTTAACATATGTATATGATAACAACACTGCTTCAGATACAGTCGCCCCATTATTGGCTCACCTTACTAGTGTTAATAGCAATGGTAAAGGAAAGATTCATGTATATGAGGGAGAGGCTGCAAGAACTAATGACTGGATAGTCATTAATTCAGGAGACTTTGGAAGAATCCTTGAAGTAAGTGATATAAGTATCAATACAGTAACTGCTGGAACAGTCACCTTGACAGATGCGATAACAGGAGAGTATATCGGAAGCTCATCTGGAATCACTGTAACAAATGATTCTAATGGGTATACATATACTTCTACAACTACAATTGATGGACAATCATATGTCATCAGCACAAACCAAGCCGGAACAACTGTGAATATCTCATGGGACGGATTGACTCAAAGAACTTTATTCCCAAGAATAAAGTTGAAAGGTGGCGGATGGTTAGCTCTTCTTACAGAAACACTAGTACCTAATGCAACAAATGTAATTCTACCAAATGGTTTAACAACTATATCCACAAGTGGAGTAATGGTGCACAACCATACTCTTAACTCAACAGGGTTACAGAGTGGAATTAACTGGACTTACAGAGCAGCTGGAAGTGGTGGAGCTGAAGTAGCAGTTTATGGAACATCAAATCCTGCTTGTAATTTCAATGTCACTTTCGGGCCTGCAATAATGATTATTGAGCCTAAGAAGTGGGATGATTCAAGCTTTGGAGATTACATATGTATCCCTCTAACAACTACTGGAACAACTGAAATTAAAATAGGAGATCCGGTTTTCAATGGAACAAGTTCTGGATGGAACACTCTGACATCAGACACCTACCAGAAGGAGAACATTGACAAATTTGGAGCTTTTGTTATAAAAGAAGACAGAACAAATGAGAATGGAAAGGCAACTATAAAGTATCCTACATCTCAAATGTATATGGACATATTGTTCACTGCAGAAGCCGCAACTGTTACACCTGGTTCAACATCAGCTGGAAGTGGCGGAGTAGTAATGGTAGTAAAAGATACAGAAGTCGACTCTGTTAAGGACAAAAACTTAGTAGTAGTCGGAGGAAGCTGTATTAACGCAGTTGCTAGAAAAATAGTCGATGCAACAGCAACAGCACCAATATGTGGCGCTGACTTTACAACCAAAACTAGTGTAGGAGCTGGACAGTATTTAATCCAATCTGTCGAATCTCCATACAATGCTGCAAAAGTAGCTGTACTGGTCGCTGGATATGAAGCTTCTGAAACCGCATTAGCTGTTGACAGGCTCAAAGAAGGGCAGGTCTCAACTGATAAGGGAACAAAGAACATATATCCGCAAGCTAGCTAAACAAGCTAATTTAATTTTTTCTTTTTCTTTTATTTTTTTATTATTTGACGGAAGTATGCAAGAATATGCAAACTAAAGATTTTTAAAGATAAATTGATAAATAAAATTCTGGAGATAATCTAAATTGCGAAAGATAATAACACAGGAAGAAAGAGAGAAGAAAGAATCAAGGAATAAAGTGATAATCAGTGTTGTAATTGGAGTTATACTTATTTTAAGCAGTGTGGGATATGCCTTTTACCAATCTGACAGCAAGACTACACAAAAGATTGATTATAACGGGATAAGGTTCAGTCTGCTGGATGATGGATTGTGGCACGCAGTTATTAATGAAAACAGCTATGCTTTTTCATTTAATCCTCAAGAAACTGAGAATATTTCTGCAAATATAAATTATAATCTGGATAGTTATACTGGAAAGCCGTTATATTTTAGTTATGACAGCCCTGGAGAGGGAGTGCAGGAGATAATAAGAAATATTGGGGGAGTTGCAGAGAGATACCAAAGTGCGTGTGTTGAAGAATGCGAGCTGGATTTTCCTGTCAAAAAATGCACTGAAGACAATATTATAATTATAAAAGATTCTAATGTTACGAGGATAAAACAGACAGACAAATGCATTTATATATTTGCCAAACCAGAAGATATATTGAGAGCGAGCGATGAATTTTTATTTAATCTTTTAAAGAAATAAAACGTTATGAACATGAAAACAAAAAAAAGGAAAATTGAAGAAAAAATAAATGATGTCAACCCGGCTGAAATAAAACCTGAGAATAAAGAAGAAATTAGAAAAGGTATTGAGAAACAGATGAAATGGATAATCGCTTTTTTTGTGATAGTTATCATTGCAGTTATTATTGTTTATTCTATTTTTACAGGAGCTGGAAGGTTTGATTATATTGGATTGGAATTTCAGAAAGAAAAGAGGGGAAATGTAATGTTTTATCTCACGCAGTTTCCACTAACAGATGATTTTGGCAATGTAGTTTCTTATCTTCCAACTTATTTCAGAGAGGACCCAAGAAAGACTACTAGAATAGTTATAAATGGCTCGATAAGACTGAAAGAGAGTGTGGCTCTTGCTGCTGAAAAAGAGATTGTTGAGGGTTGTGAGGATAGCATTTTAGCTGCAACAACCTTATCTTTATACCTGAAACAGCTCGGAATAAGCAGTTTTGGGGCGACAACTAACAAGACAGCAGCAGAAGAATTAAAGAGAGAGTATGTTTCCTGCGATGATACTTCGGAATATTCAATAGTGATATTCCAGCTGGGAAATGAAAGCAGAATAGACAGAAATGGAGATTGTTATACGCTTCAGATAAATAATTGCGAGATGATGAATGTCACTGAAAGATTTATGCTTGGAGTTTATGCCAATTATAAAAATTTGGAGATTTAATATGCAGAAATTAAAAATTTCTGAAGTCATTAAATTTCCCGAGAGGGAAATAGGAAATTTAAGATCCAGAAAATCTGATGATTTTCTGGCTTTTTCGTTCCGGGGGAGCTCAAAATGAATCAGCTCTTGCTTGCAATAATTCTTTCTGTTCTTCCGCTATCTGAATTAAGAGGGGGGCTGCCAATTGCTGTGAATTACTGCCTGAATAATAATGTTCCAATACTTCCTGTTTTTTTATTGATAGTTATAGTGAATATTGCGGTTATCTTTTTATTATTCTTTTTTCTGGATTATCTCCATAAATATTTTATGAAAATTCCAGTTTATCAAAGATTGATGGGCTTTGTTATAGAAAGAACGAGAAAGAAGGCAGAAAAAGTCAAGAAACAGATGGATTTGTATGGTTATTTTGCTCTCGCTTTATTTGTTGCTGTTCCTCTTCCTTTAACTGGCGCGTGGACAGGAACGCTTGTTGCCTGGTTTTTGGGGTTAGAGAGAAAGAAGAGCATTTTGGCTATTTCTGCAGGGGTTTTTATTGCAGGGTTAATAATTCTTATCGGCAGCTGGGGAATTTTGAGGGTTATTTGACATTTGAGAAAAGAAAGATATATATATGATTTCTATTAGTAAAATAGATTTTCCCGATGGAAAATCTATAGTGATAATATAATTGAAAGGAGGTAAAAAGAAAGTTCAAAAATCAAAGATTTTAAAGCAAAAATTCATGCTCAAATAGTATGAATTTAGGCTGTTCAGAAATGCACAAAACAAATAACATTTCGGACATTCAGAAATTTATCAAAATTTCTGATTTTTAAAATTTATGATTAATTGAGCAAAATTTTAAAATGAAAACAAGTTATATTTTGGCAATTATTGTTGGAGTTATTGCAGTATCTTTGCTGGCTTATTCTTCTATTACGGGGTTTGCTGTCGCACAACCAGATAGTAGTTTGCCACAACCAGATGAAGGGTTTATGCTAACAAAGAGTTGCAATAATAAATGGTACGATATTGTAGGCAAATTAACAGAGCTAGAAGCAAGCGGGATTGATGATGATGAAGTGTTTGCAAGCGATTCTAATGAAGCAAAAGAAATCCGTCAATTGGTTAAAGAATATGTCCTTAAATGTACTAAAAAAGGTCATTGTCAGTATGCAGGAAAAGACTATCTAAAAATGATGGGTTTGCCAGAAAGCAGCACATCTTATGATCTATGTTCTGCTATGAAAATGAAATGTTTGTTTACCAAGCAGATAGATTACTACTTTTATTATGATAGCGAAGATGGAAGATGCAGTGGAAAAACGCAATTTGAGGGTCGTGATACATCTATGTTAGGATGTAATTTAAATATGAATCATATTGCTAGAGAAGAATGTGTGCAGTATGCTACATCTTTATATGGAGAGCCATATGGAGGAGATGTTAGATATGGAACAAACACCCCGGAAGAGCATATTGCTGCAAATTTTAATTAATTTTTTCTTTTTCTTTATTTTTTTATCTTACTATAAAGAAAGTTCAAATCGTCATATACTGGAATGCCAGTTATTCTGAATAATTTTATATTTGCCAGCCAGATTAAGAAAACCAAAAGAGTGGAAAGAAAATACCAGAATAAAAGATGAACAAAGTTGAATAATGAGAAGGAACTGGCAAATAAAAAAGAGAAGAAAGAAATTCGCAAAATATTAAATAACAGAAAAACTGAAAGAGAGAAAAGAAGCGAATGAATATGAGTTTTAAGCTTCATATGGGTGGTTAGATTAAGAATTAAGAGAAGGTAGTAAGCAGAGCCGGCGATACAGGCATTTTCAATTATAATAGTATATCCATTGAGTATTATGCTGGCTTGAGAAAGAATAGCGTTGGAATAAGCCTGTTTAATTATGAAAAATGAGGGATAGATAGTAAGGGGGGCAAATATCTTATAAATTAAGTAGAGATTTCCGAGAGATAAAATTAAAAGAAGAATATATCTTATTATAATCCCTGCAAGTTTTGGCAGTTTTTCCATTTAAATTATTAGAAAATAGAACTTAAATAACTTATTACTCTGAAAAAATAGTATTTTTATTCTCTTGCCATTCTAACTATAACTATAATTATTGCAACTATTAATATTATGTTTATCAAGACTATGAAAACAACTATCCAGTTGTTTTTTATTGTGTCTCCGAAATTTCCGAAAGAAAATCCTGAATCTGCTACTGATATGCTTACTGGCTGGCTGATTTCTTTTCCATTGAATGAAAGCTTAATATTGAACTGCTGTTCTCCTGCAGCATCGCTGTTCAACTTTAGTGTGACTAATGAATCTCCGCTAACTCCTCCGTCTAGAGTTAACAATGAAGGATTTATGCTTTGAACAGAGCTGAAAGCTTCATTTCCCTGAACAGAAACTAGATAGTTTGTTCTTGAAGCTCCTGTATTTTTTATAGTTGCTTTGATTATGATTTCATTTCCTGCTTTGATTTCAGATTCTGCACTGACTAAAACAGGAAGGATTGTTGCACTGCTTGTTGATGAGCTCTGGCATCCGCCTGATACAGAAAGTATAAAGTCTTTTGTTTCACTTGCAGAATAGGTTTCGTCATCTGAATCATAATCATAGTATGTTCTGAAATTAAGAGTATATTGTTTTTCAGTTATATTGCCTGGAACAGTAAAATCAAAATTTAGTGATGCACTATCCCCTATGTCAAAGTTGCTGAATTCTTTTGTTGCATTAATTCCTAAATCTCGGTTATAAGCTACAACTTTTACTTTGTCTTCATCGCTTCTTCCTATGTTGTATAAAACTGACCTGAAGCTTAAGCTGTCTCCACAAAGAGCAGAGGTTGGGAAAGTTACATCGCTTATAGTCAAGTCTCTCTTGTTTTTCTTTACTTCAACAGTCTGATAAAGAGAGTTATCCTGAATATCTGCACATCTTGTGTCTTCATCTCCATCTTCATAAACTTTAATATAAAGCCTGAAATTCTTTGAAGCTACTTCTGAATCAATATCTGAAGGTATTTTAAGTTTTATTGTTATATCTTCGGATTTTCCATCATCTATTGAAAAGTCAATTGTATCTTCATCTAAATCAACAAAATCGTTATTTGCAGGGTCGTATAATCCATATTCTAAAACTCCATCTAAATCTTCTCCAGCATTATTTCTTACTCTTACATCAATTTCAATGTTTTGTTCTGGGTACCATTCCCATTCATCTGTATTGTCAAGCTGTTTATCATCCACATTTCTTATGTCAAGTCCTGAGCCGACATTTCCCTTTAAGCAGAATCCTTGAGAAAGTGTTAAAGTTGTTGTTGCACTAGTTTGAGAATTTCCTGCAGTGATTGTTGTAGTATAATCTCCTAAATTGAAATTGTCTGGAACTGAAGCAGTAATATTTATAATCTGGCTTTCTCCTGCGTTTAACAAGCTGATAGTGCTTGGAGAGAAAGCTATTGTTGCTGTTCTTCTTGAATCATTTATTGCTGGAGAGTAAGATATAGTTAATCCGCTTAGTGCAGTGTTTCCATTATTTGCAAGAGTAATAGAAGTTTTATTGCTTGTTTTAGTCAATGAAACAGGAGCAGTTAGTGAAAGTGAGGGTGAAGAGGCAACTGTTATGTATATAATATTAGAGTAAGTTACAAATGCCCCGTCTGACTTTGTCCCGTTAATTGTGAAGGAGTAAGCATAAGTTCCAGCAGGAGTGTATAAAGGTATAGATACGGAGTATGCAATTGTTCTGGTTGCTCCTACATTTAAAGAAGAAAATGTAGATGGAGAGAAAGTGATGTTATTTCCTCCCAAGCTGACAGTGGTAAAGTTCAAAGCAGAACTATCTGTTACAACAAGACTTCCTGTTGCAGTGGTTCCATGATTAGCATTAATTGCAAGTGAGCCTGTAACTGTCAAATCTGCCGCACTAACTAGAGTTAAAGTTAGAATTATCGTCAATAAAAACGATGTTATTAATTTTGATTTCATTTTGTTGTAATTTTAGAGTAATAATTGCTTTATAAATATTTCTATTCTGCAAAATATATGATAAAGTGCGAATTAATAAGGTTTATAAGTATTAAAAAATGAGTAATATAAAGGAGGTTTATATGGCAAAAAAGAATATAATCGGCGCATGGGCTTTTCTCATAGGAGTAGTTCTTGCTGTAGTAATAGGCTTAGCTGGAATTGTCGGAGATGCCGGCTTGTATAGTTCAGGCGAGGGCTTAATTATTGCAATATTAGTATTACTTGGAGTGATAATAGGATTGCTTAATGTCGCTGGTCCTGAAACAAAAGATTTCATGTTAGCAGGAGCAATATTAGTGGTCGTAAGTTCTTTGGGCGGTAATATATTAGGAAGCATAGCTTACCTATCCGGAGTAATTAATGCACTTGTAATTTTGTTTGTGCCTGCAACAATAGTAGTAGCATTGAAATCTGTTTTCTCAATTGGGAGAAGATAAGTTTATTTTATTTTTCTTTTATTTTTTTATTTTATATTTTCTATATTCAGTATGTTATTGCTGTCCAGCTCTATTCCAGGGCAGGCGGTATTTAGAAATAAATCTATGTTAAAATTTTCTAATTCCTGAAGATTAAGCGTCTCGGATATGAAAGAATAGAACCTCTTATCTTGGTATTTTGTTTTTAGTTTTTGTTTCAGCTTAATCAGATGATTTAAAGGCAGGCTCTGCCCGGGCTTGCTTGAGAGAATTATACCTATGTCAGATTTCAGCAAAAATTTAGAGAGTTTTGCCTTTTGTTTAAGCTTTAATTTTTCTATTTCTTCTATAGTAATTCTGCTTATATTATAGCCATCAAATATTATTATTTCTTTTGACAAGGAATAGGCTAGCTGAATTGCATGAAATCTTCCGCTTCCGATTAGAAGCAGTTCAGCTTTTGAGCTTATTTTAGAACAGCCGAGAACCTGCTCAAATCCTGCAATCTCATGCCCTGCTTTTTCTAAACTCAATTTTAGTTTTTCTGCCAGAGATTCATACTGAATTGAGTAAATAATATGAACCTTTTGAGGAAATTTAGAGGCATCTATGTCTGGATAGGCAGATTTTCTTACAGCTTTAATAAACATAGTTTCCATAAACTAGTGAGAAATTTTGGGTTTATAAATATCCTGTCAGCAGTATTAAACAGCTATCTCTTTTTGATTGTCTATAAAAGCCATAGATAATTTCATATCCATGGCAATTAGTACTTTTACAATTGGGCTGTCAAGATTTATTTTATATAACTTGCTTTTTCCTATTTTTCTTGTTTTCATAATAGTTCCTTGATTTATTAATTCCTGAAGCAAATCAATAAGAGTAGTATAAGCTACTCTACTGCCTTCAGCTATTTGAGGAAGAGAAAAATCTAAAGCAAAATTATCAATTAAAAAATCTAAAACTCTAATTTTTGGGCTGTCTCCTAGATATCGCAAAAAAAATGATTTCTCTTCCATTTTATTCAATTTTGTGTTTAATTTACTTAAAACAATACGAAAATCGAGTTTTTAAATCTTTCTTTTTTCGTATTTTATTTATTATAAAAGTTTTATATCTACGCTTTAGTAAAGGTTTATAAACTTACAAAATTTTATAGTCTAAGAATTAATTGTTTAAAAAAGAGTGTTTAATATGGCAGACTATGAAGAATTAAAAGCACAACTTTTGTTTAAATTGTATAGAAAAGGAAAATGGGGGGGAGCACACACTCCATTAAAAAATCTTTTTCATCTAATGGATAATTCTAGTATTAAAGATTCAAAAAAAGCAATAAGAGAGTTATTAAATCTGGGGATGATTTTTGTAAAAATTTCGACAGGAGAAGAACATATAAGTTTGAATCCCCACAAGAATAAAGAAATAAAAGATTATATCTTAAAAATTTTAAAAATTAATCCTCAAATGTCAAAAACCCTACACTAAAAGTGTAGGGCGTGTTCGGGTTCTTGAGCATGCTCAAAAATTGATTTTATTTCTCACAAGTTAAAACATAGAAATTATATAAAAACAATTTTTGACATGTTAAATTAAAATTTAAGCATATTTTTTTCATATCTTGCTGAAATAATTTGTCAAAGAGGGAGTAATCATATTAGTATTCGAGAAAATAAACCTAGAATAATTCAGCTTCTTTCTTTTCTTGAGTAAGCTTGTTCACTTTATAGATTTCAGCAAAACTCGGAGTAACGATTATTGTTGAATCTCCAAATCCCGCGATATCGCCTTCAAGAGCTTCTGCAGTTTTCTTTATTTTCGCTATTGACCTTTTAAGCTCAATTATGTCTTTTTGTTTTATCGGCTTGATGTCAATTACCGCGATAGTATATCCCTCTCTTAATGCATTCAAAATTTCAGTAACATCATCGAATTTTTTGAGGACAAAGGGCTTGACGATTATCTTATTTTTTTTGACTTCATTTCCCAAATCAATTTCTACATAATCCTGCTCTTCTTCTTTTCCAAAGAATTTTGAAATACCATCTTTTATTTTTTTAAGTGCCATGGAAAATTAAAAAGCTATTAGTTTATAAATATTTCTATAATTCTCTGTTATTACCTAATAAGAGTTTATTTTTCAGAAGATTTGATTTTATTCTCGATTTCTTCCCTGTTGTGCTCTATTCTCTTTTTCAGGATGTTTTCCTGATTTTCAAGAGTTTTTATCCTTAGATTAAGAACATCTTTTTTCTCATTAAGCTCTTTTTCTATATCCTGCTTCTTGGATTTTATCATAATCTGCCCTGAAATCTTGTATATTTCATCTTCAGAAGAACTTTTTATTTCGTCCAGTGCAGAGTCAATTTCATTTATCTCAAGCTGGAAAGACTGTTTTTGCATAAGAAAGTTTTGAAGATTTTGCTCTGCTATCTGCATTTCCTGAATTTTTTGCTGTGTATCCTTGTCTAGTTTCATCTTATTCTGCCTTTACTTTGGTAAGGGATTTTCTTGGCTTATAGAATACTTTGCTGTTGCAGCTAGGGCAAGAAAATCTTTTTTCCAAATTCTTAGAAGAGGTCTGCTTCCCGCACCTGAAACATTTGTAGATTGCCATGTTTGTTTAGTGTTTTTTGTTTTTATAAATTTATTTGTTTAAGTAGTAAGCTGCAGACGCGAATTTTTTTCCGCAGCGAAGACAATGCCATATTCCTTTTGATAGTCTTTTTACTCCAAGTCTGCTGCAATAAGGGCATTTCTGTTTTTTTCTTTGTTTTGCTTCGATTAGTGTTATTCTCTTTCTAACAAGAGTTCCATATCTGCTTCCAAATCTTCCTGCTGCTTTGACTTTTTTTGTTTTCATAGGTTTATTATTTGCATTTTATTTTTAGTGAATATAATGGGGTTGCCCGGATTTGAACCGGGGTCGCGTACTCCCAAGGCACGTATCTTAACCAAACTGGACTACAACCCCTCCTGATTTATTGGGGGTTTTGTTTTATAAATTTATGTGATGCGAGTGAGTTGAATTATTTTTTCTTTGCTTCTGGCTTTTTCTCTGCGGCTTTTACCGGAGCTGTAGCTGCAGGAGCGGCAGTTTTTGCTTCTCCTGGTTTGGCAGGAGCAGCTTCTGTAGTTTTTGCAGCTGCGGGCTTGGCTGCTTCGGCAGCTGCTTTGGCTGCTTCTTCTGCAGCTTTTGCTTCTGCTTCTTTCTTTGCAATTTCTTCCTGTTGAGTTTTAACTTTATTGAAATAATCTTTCATTTCTTTTAACTTTTCTGCTGAAGCTTCACTAATTTCCTGATTTATTTCTTTATCATATTTCCCTGCAACTATCTCTTTTTCCAGCTGGGCAGGATCTATATTTTCAACGAGAATTCCCAAACTTACACAGCTTCCGACTACACTTTTTACAGAAGATTTTAGATTTCTGCATAACATGTTAGGCAGTTTTGTTTTTGCTATTTTTATAACCTGTTCAATCGCAAGATTTCCGACCTTTGCTTTTTTTGCCTCTCCGCTTCCTTTTTCCAGCCCTGCTTCTTTTTTAAGAAGTTCTGCTACTGGAGGGGAGGATACTCTCACTTCAAAAGATTTTGATTTGGGATTAACATCAAGTTCAACTGGAACTTTTAATCCCTTAAAATTCTGTGTTTCTTTATTTACATCCTGAATTACTTTCCCAATATTTATTCCCAACGGACCTAGTTTTTGAGCTATGGCTGGACCTGGCTTCATGTCCCCGCCTTCAATTAAAAGTTTGATTATCATTTTCTTTCTCCTGTTTATCTTCACTCTCTTTATCTTCTTCTCTTCTTATTATTCTAAGATTGTCTATTTTGACTGTTACTGGTATTGGAATTGCGGCCTGCAATAATGAAACGATTGCTTCCCCTTTCTGCTTGTCAATTCTTATTACTTTTGCTTTTTCTTTCTTAAATGGCTCTGCAATAATCTCGACAATATCGTTTTTCTCAATATTGACTTCTGCTACTTTTGGCTCAACCATGCTTTTTATTTCTTCATAGGTTACAAGCCTTGGCAATATTCCTTTTACATACGGAAGATTGAAAGCGGCTTCTTCTGCAACTTCTCTCTCCTCTGCTTCTAAAAGAATATAGCCTCTTAATCCATTAGGACGAGCAATACTATAAACTGCAAGAGATTTTTTTTCTACTTTTTCCTGAATCATCTCTAGCACTCTCTCTTCCTTATTGGTTGTTACTTTTATTATGAATATCATTTTTGTTTGTGTTTTTAAATATTGTTATATTTAACTAAGCCCAACTACTTCATAACTTGCGAGAAGCAGTTAATATTAGTTAAAATTAGAGATTTATAAACTTTTCTTTTTTTATTTTTTATATGAATAGACTTTATGAACTTGCAGATTTTTCTAATTTTCCGAATTTTGTAATTCTGCCTCTGCTAATTGCTTTCTGAACTTTTCTAGGGAGGTAATAATTATAAATCCGTACTTCTCCTTCTGGGGAAGAACCTGCATGAAGTAATAAGTTTTTAACTGAACATGAAGGGAGAGTATTATCTGAGCAGTATGTAGAAGATTGCCCGACAAGAGCTCCTTTATCAGTAATGTCTTTTCCACAATACTGACAATAAACTCTCTCTGAAGTTCTTCTTAATAATCTTTTTATTGCATTTAACATTTCTTATAAAGAAGTAGCTTGTTTATAATAATTATTGTCTTATGCTATACATTTATCTGAAAATATTTATTGCTACAGATATCACAAATCCAAGCAAACCTATGCCTAAAATTCCTAAAGCTGAAATCTTTGCTATTGACTTGAATTCCTCTCCGCTGGGCTTTCTCAAAACATGCCATACTCTTTGGCATTGAATAAAAAAGGATTTTATTTTTTCTATTACCATATTTTAGTTAGATAGGGGGTGTTTTTAAATTTGTTGATTTTGGAGAGTGTTAAGTTTTCGTGGCTTGAATAATGGTGTTAAGGAGCGTGGCTTTTCTATTTGATTAAGCAGAATTATGGATTTTATTAATTTCTAATCTTATTTGGTCTAAGTCTAAAGTCTGGGGCAAGTTTGAACTAAAGCCTGTATTTATTACAAAAATAAAGTTTGGAATAGTGTAAAGGGCTTCTCCATTATTTAACGATGTTTCAATACTTTCAGATTTAGCTAAAAGACAGGTTAATTGATAATCCCTATTTATGCTATGAGTATTACCTTTAATGTGTGCGTGATAGAGATGTTGGTCTGCTGTTAATTTTATCAGATTTTCAAGATAAAAGGCTATTTGGGGGAAGTCTGCTTCTGGGAAAATATGATGAATGTGTATAGCTTCCCCTTTAGCAAAACTATCTTTAACTTCGCTTTGTAGGTATTTTCTTCTAATAATGTTCTTTGCTCTTGCGATTAAGAATTTACTATAATTTTTCTTTACTGCTTCTACCTTTCCACATTCTTGTCTCGTTAAACTTTTTTCTTTGGTAGTATCTCTAAAATTAACCTCATTATACATCAAATCACTAAAGGTAAAGATATTTGGGGAGATTTTACCACTCATTGTTCCTTTTATTCTGTTATGAACTGCATAAGTATTCAAAATTTTCGGGAAAATTCTTCTTATTTCTACATTCGTATTTATTTTTGTATTGCCCTTAACAAATTTGATAAACTTGTCTTTTAAAATATTAAAATGGTATTTATCATTATTTGCTCTAAAATCTTCAAAATATTTTATCATATCAGAATCAGTTAATACTTTAACAAAATAATAATACAGAAAAATATAGGCGTTCCATTCCTTAATAGAAATATAGTCCAGCAATTCTTTATTTTTTATCTTAAAAATATTTTTTATTCCCTCTTTTCTTACTTCAAGTATCCTTGCATAAACCAACATTAAGAGAGGTTGTTGAATAAACTTATCGTATTCGTGCCTTGCAGATTCATTAGTTGGGCTTGGTTTATTGAATACCGCCATAGCGTTTTTTATAAAATAATCTAATCCCCATATATCTTTAGTAACAAATTCTTTCTGCTCGTCTGGAAGATTTAAAACACATTCGGCAATAAAAGAAACAACGTCAGGAGTAATCTTTTGGTCTGTCCATCTTGAAAATTTATATTTCCTTAAATCTAAATTAGTTTTACTAAAATACTCCTTAATCTCTGCTTCTGTATTAATTTTCATCTTTTAGTAAGCTCCAAAAGAACACAGAGTTAGAATCTATGTTCAATGACCTTGTTCCATAATTCCTCGCTACCTTATAAAACTTTTCAAATTCCTCTGTTGAGAGATATTTCAGCTTTTCTTTAGTTATTTTGAGGTTAGGATTTTTTGAGATTAACAATGCAAGAGAACCATCTGCGATTGAATTTTTAGGCAAAAATCCTGCTCTTGGATAATAAGAAAGATTGGGAACAATAACGATATTATTTCTGTTGAGAAACTTTGATACTACTAACTTTGAGATGTTATCGGTATAGCTATCATAGTTTTCTATGTTTTCAATTTCTCCGCTTTTCATTAAGTTTCTTGATTTTAATACTCTATACTTTCCCTTATTTTTAGTTATGGCTTTTGTTATTTGTCTATCTCTAAAAACATCAAAAACTCCAAACTGCATTTTATCAGCAACTTCATCAAAAAAGTTATTTCTATAAATAAGCCAATAAGGAAATTTTTTATCCATAATATAATCAGAACTCAAATATCTTGTTTCTTGTGCGATATATGATTCTACTTTTACAAGATTGTCTTTTATTCTATTCCCATCTACCAGAATACAAATAGTTTCTATCAAAACATCAAAAGCTAACTCTCCATAATCTATAATCTTTAAGACTATCTTCTTCTCTAATAACTCTCTTGTCTTATTAAATTCGGGAGCTGATAAAAGACTTTTTGGAGTAATTAAGGCAACATAATTAGAAAGTTTTAAGGATTTTTCAATAAAGAAAGAGAAGATATTATTTGTATCTTTGTTATACATTTCATCTTTATACGAAAATAATAATATTTTATCTCCCTCAACTTTTTTAAATGGGGGATTTCCTACAATTAAATCATATTTTTTTTCGGGCTTATAAAATATAAAGTTCTGATTAATAAAATTAATCTTTACATTTTTAGGTATATCTATGGATTGTAACAAGACCTTTAGCATTTCTAAGACATCTTTATCAAGGTCTAGTAAATCAATAGTTACCTCTGGAACATCTTTATATTTTTCAATTAGTAATGGGACAAAATTTCCACTTCCTACTGATGGCTCAAGGATTCTTATAGATGTAAAGTTCTCTGGCTCTGGTAAATCATTAATTATTGAAAAACAAATGTCTTGACTTGTATAATAAGCAGACATATCCATTCTTTTAGAGTTAGCTAACTCGCATATCTTGGACAATTCTGTAAAAGAAAGTTTTTTTTTACATTTTCATTTACGAAACTAATTAAGTTGTCTTTATTGTCCAACGATTTTTCTTTTATTAATAATGCAATTTGTTTATTACTTAGTTTTTTAGCAGAAGATACTGCTTTTATTTTTTTAGCTATCTTCTGAAAAACCAAGGTTGGCACAGCTTCGCCTAAAGACTGCCTTATGTTAATATCATTTTTAGATAAAAATTCTCTTTTTTCTTCTTCATTCATTTTGTTTAATTCTTTTTCTGGGATAGATGACCATTTAAAAGAATCTGGAATAGACATAATAATCATTAATTCCCTTATGCTAAAAACACGATTGTCTTTAGGGTGGATAGTTGATTGACTTGCTAAAATATCATTTCTTGTATGAACGCAAGGGGCTACCTTATCCCAACAGCAACGACAATATTTATCCCCATTTTTATTAATATTATGAATGATTTTACCATTAACTAATTTATGAGGTATCTTTGATGGATGCAAATTGTCAAAAGCACTCTGTCCCTCTTTTAAATCTTTAATCCAATCTAACATTTTTTTGTCATAACTTCTAAAATTATGATATATATCATTAGAATCAATTTCGCCCATCTCTTTCAAAGATGAAAGATGACCTATTACCTCTCTCAAAGTTTTATTTTCTTCATTATCAGGAAATATGTCATAGGGAGTTATATCTTTCAAATCTTTTCTCACACCTAAAACAAGTGTTCTGTTTCTACTTGATGGAACTCCAAAGTCCTTAAAATTTACAACTTTATATAGAATGTTATATCTTCCAGATAAATTAACATCAATCGCTTCCTTGATTGTTTTGACCTTGTTATCCATATCTGTGCAAGAGGTTGTTAAAAAAGCTCTTACATTTTCAAATATAAAATATTTAGGTTTTATTTGTTTAACCAAATTAATAGATTCAATAACTAAAGAATTTCTGTTTAACTCATCTTTCTTTTTATGATTAGCAATAGACATACCCTGACATGGAGGCGTAGCAATTAGAACATCAATATCTTTTTTCTTATTAGCCTTTATCCATTTTTTTACTTCTTCTAATATTTTCTCTTTTACTTCTTCTTGAGTTATATCTCCAACTATATATCCTGAATTTAAACTACATTTATTATTATATTTTTGAATTTCTAACCTTCTTTCTATTAGTTCATTTGTAGCAACACAATCAAAACCTTCAAGACTAAAACCATAACATCCAACACCAGCACTACTAAATAAACTTACATAACTTAATCCATTAGTTAGTTTATTTGCTATAAATTCAGTTTGCCTTTCCATTTTTCTTTTCTTCTTTTCTGAATATTTTTTTAGGATTACGCCAATACGGACTTTTATAAGATGGACAGATTTCAGGTATCTCTCCAATATCACGAGGAACCCAAGCGTGACCACATCTATAACATTTATGACCTAAAATAAGAACATTATCACCACTGCACTCTTTTTTCATAGCAATACTGCGTTCTTTCATATTTATATATTTAACCTCATTATTTTTAAGTAACACCACTATACAAGTGTTTTGTTATATATAAGATTTAACTATGTTAAATACACTAAACCATAATACTTCCCTCCTTTTCAAAGTAGTTTGAAATTCTATTCATTGCTTCTCTAACAGATTTAAAATTGCTATTCTGCAAAACATCTCTTGAAACAAAACCAAAAACTCTTTCAATCTTGTTC
>JACPLT010000035.1 GCA_016186365.1 Candidatus Pacearchaeota archaeon
AGCATTGGGGCAACTACAACAGAAGCAGTTGAGTATTACATAAAACATAGCCAAGATAAACATTGGGCAGATTATGAAACTTATCAGTTAAGATTGAATTAAGATTAGACGCCCTACACTTCTAGTGTAGGGTAGTTCACACCTCTGCATAAAAAATCTAGACATAAAATTTCATCAACATATTTTTTACTATCTGCTCCATTATTAGGTAGTCCTTTATACATTTTATTTTTAAGTGGCATTATCTTTTAAATATTTATATAAATTAGTATAATAAAATCAAATAGGAGGAAACTCCGCCTCGGGCGGACTATCTATAGCTATTCCAGGAAACTCTATCCTGCCAGTATAACTCCCCTTAAATCCAGGAATATCAACTTTCCCAATTTTTTCTGCAGAAATTCCATTATACCCTGTCAAGCCTCCCTTGATAGTTAATTTTTTTAGCTCTCCATAACCCACTCTTCTATCATCACTATTTCCAAAATTTCCATCCAAAGAAAAAACAGAAATCCCAATCTGAACATTATTCGGATTGTATATTGTTACACTTTTAGCAGTGCATCCCACGCCTATCTCTTGGGTATCATCTGCTGTCCAAAATTCTCTATCCTCTCCAACACTATATCCCCCGCCCGAAATATAAAAGTTATTTGCAGAAATCTTAATACTCACTGTTCCAATACTGCTAGCTGCAACAAGCTGGCTATTTGAAACAGAATCTGCTGTAAATTTAGGAACACTCGCCCCAAAAAATAAAGAATCCTGAATATCATCAACACTAATACTTTTTAGTGTCGCTCCATTCCTGCCAACAACACAATTTTTTGCATAATCTGCTGAAAAGCTAGACACTCCTCCAACAACATTCAAATTTTCAACACTAATCGCTTTAAGCTTTCCCACCTCTCCATAAAACTCTCCTGCTAACCTCCCCTTTGAGCTAACACTTTTCACATCTCCATAAATACTTACTCTTCCAGCTACATCTCCAAAAGAAGCGGTTCCTATACTCACTTCTGACTCTAAACTAAGATTTCCATCTAATCTCCCGCTAACACTCACTTTTGTTAGCTTATCAGTATTATACACTCTTGCATTCTCTGAACTAACATTTCCCTTAAAACTAACAGATTTTGCTCTAGAAATCGTTCCATGCAGTTCAATTATTCCATTTCCCCCGCCCATATCTTGTAGAGTCAAACTGCTGGAACTAGAAATTATATTTCCAATTTCAACTCCGCTCTCTCCAGAATTAACTCTATCTCCCTCTATATCAAAAACATCAAATTTCCCGCTAATCTTGATTAAATCTCCGTCTTCATCTCTAAATGTAAAAGAAGCCAAATGAACTCTTTCTTCTAACCTTTCAATATTTAATGCCATTATGTTAACTCACAATCGGAATTTAATTTAATAAAATATGCCTCTCCAGGATTATTCCATCTGCTCAAATATCTTTTTCCTTTGTATCCCCATGGTCCTTCAGAGATTGTGCAATTTCCCACTAAATTTTCAAATAACATGCTTTCAGACGAGCCCCCTATTAAATTCCATCCTTGTTTTAATTCTCTGGAAAGAGAAACATACTCTGGTTTATAAAATTTATTTCCATAAACTTCAAGATAACACTCTGCCTGAACTTCAACAACATAGCCATAAGTTGGATAAAGTTTAGCACTCTCATTCATGCAATTAACACTAGAATTATATGAATATAACTCTTTGCTGCAATTTCCAGCTCTGCTTATTATCAGGCAGTTTTTATTTATCTCGCTAAAACTTAAATTATTAATCCTTGGAAGAGAAAAATAATTCTTTCCTGCCTTGAGAGATACTCTTTCCACATAATCATTAACGCTGATATTCCAGCGGTGATAGGTAGTATTCTCTCCAAATCTGGTAAAAACACTCAAATTATGCATTCCAGAAGAGTTATATCCAGGAGAATAGCTGAAATATTTAGTATTTGAAACCGCAACCCCATCCAAATACCAGTTAATTGTAATATTCTTTGAATAACTTATGTTAAAATTTCTTATCTCATTCTCATTCATAATAACCTCTCCTTCAGGAGAATAACTCTCTATTAGTGATTCATAAATTCCAGAAATATTTATTAAAAAACTCGTTTCTATTGTTTCTATTCCGTCATCTGCCTCAACTATTATAGAAGAAATTCCAAAACCATTTTCAACAATAGAGCAGTTTAAGTAACTTTCAGCTAAAAAACAATTAATAACAGAAGTATTTGACTGCCCAGTTAGTCTATAGCTTATTGAATCCCAATCCAAATCATAAGAATAATTCTCAAGATTAACTGCCTTAAATTTTTCTCCGCGTTTCATAGAAATATCCGGAATATTCAAAATAGGAGCTCTATTCTCAACAATAAAGTTTCCATAAGCAGTATTCTCATTTTCAGCTTCATCAACAGCATAATAACTATAAGAAACACTCTCCTGATTTGAAAAATTCCCACTCCCTATTTCATAACTATCTCCATCTAAGCTGTAATTTTTCATCTCTCCTTCCCAATTTCCGCTTAATACTCCTGCTATAGGCGAACTATCACTGGCATTTACTATAATTCTTACACTATCCGAATTATAACTTACTGCTGGCTCTTTATCGATGCTGATTACAGGAGGAGTTATATCCACAATTATACTTTTAGTCTCATCTCTCATGCTCAAATTTCCATCCTCTGCCTCTATTCTTATTATATACTCTCCTTCTATAACACTATTATTATTTATTCCGTCCCAGATTATATCCCTTGCAGAATTTCCTGTCCCACTCCACTCTTCTATAATCTCATCATTCTTCACAATACTTACATTATAATCTGCCTCTTTTGAGAAATTAATCTCAATCCTTGCACTATCCTTCTTTCCATCATTATTCGGCGAGATAGCATTATTATCAATTTTCCAGCTTTTAATAAAAATTCCCTCGCCGATTACATAAACTCTGTTATTTTCAATAATAATATTGCTGAATTCATTTAAATTTGCATCTATCACCTTTATTTCGTTAAATTCTATTTCAGAATTTCCTGCATTATTCCTAGAGTGAAATATTATTTTTGCAATCTCTCCTGTTCCGTTTGTTCCTTGTGATGTTCCTATCTTCGTAATTGCAAATTCTATCCTGCCAACACTATTATTTATTTTTACTATACTATAGCTATCACTGCCAAAAAAATTTCCAATTTCAACTTCATCTGCCCGAACAATCTCGGGATTAAACTCTAATATAAAATCAACTGCATAAACCTCTCTTTCAGTTGAAATATTAACTGAAATTGCAAATTCCTGATTAAACAACACACTTTTATTTTCTATTTTTATAAAAACAGGGTTTGCAATTTCCTCTTTATACACCATTCCATAATTCATTCCGATTACCGCCAAATCAAAAACATCTATCTTTCCCACACTATTTGCTATATCTGCTTTCCAGTCCCAATCCTCACTTTTAGAATCTTCTCCATAAATCTGCCCAATCTTAGCCAAATCAAAAACATCTACCCTGCCGTCTAAATTTGTGTCTCCTTTAACAAGAATAAGCCGGTTATCTTTTAGAGCAAACTCTTCAAGATTAATTGCCAATATAATATTTCCCAATAAAATTAGTGCAAGAATAAACATAATTAATTTTTTCATTTTTTAATTCTCAAAGCTTGGGCAAGTCTTTCCAGCAATCTTTCCTTCCCTCTTCTCCCCCCATCTCCTTCCTCTTCTTTTTTATCACCTGCATTTTTTAATAGTTGTTCATAAGTGGTTATTCTCTTACACTGAAAACATCTATAACTCTCTCCAACAAGAAAGAATCGTTCATTTTTACCGCAAGTTTTACAATATGCATAAACACTTCCAAGATTATTTTTAGCCATTCTAAGAAATATTCGCCTCTCCGTTTTCTATTTCTACTCTGAATTTTTTATCATCTAAAGTTGTATCCGAAATGCTTGCCTCACTTATTGTTATTGCAGATTTTCCTTTCTTAATTGCTTTAAAATTTATTCTTGCTAAAATTCCGCTTCCAGAAACTCCACCCACCTGCCCCATTCTTGTAATTGCAAATATTATTTTTCCATCTTTATTATTAATACTGATAATAGGATAGGTAGATTTCCCGTCTTTATTCATAAAATTACCCTGGCTGGCGCTTATTGCTTCAATTATTTCAGGATTAAAACTAAGATAAAAATCTGCAGCATATATGCTTTCTTTTGAAGCTATGCTCACTTCAGTTGTGAAACTTTCCCCAACTTTTGCAGAATTCGAGCTAACTTTCATTTCAGTTATTTCTGGAATTTCTGTCTCTCCTGAATTTTCAGACTCTTCTGAGCTTTCTGTCTCTTCTTTATCTTTTGAGCTTTTTCTTGAACTTTTAAACTCACTCCACCACTCGCTTAATGTAACTTCATCTTCTTCCACTCCAGGCATGTTTTCCTGAGTTCCTTCTTCAATAACTTCATTGCTCTCAATTTCAACACTCTCTCCTGTCCTGTCTAAAACTATCATTCCTGTCTGGACTGCCAAAAACCCGCTATTTACTATAATCATTACTATCATCAAAAATATTAACAATCCCAATGCTTTTTTGTTTATCATACGCAACTCCTCCCATAGTTCAACCCTACTACTGCCAAATCAAAGATATCTATCTTTCCATCTCCCTCGAGATATTATCCATTTTCAGTTTTAGGATTTAAGTCTGTATCTTTGCTCCATCCTGTCTCTCCTTCATGTGTTCTATATGACAGCCCAATAGCAGCCAGATCAAATATATCCACTTTTCTGTCAAAATTAACATCTCCCCTCAAGCTAATATTAATATTCCATTGAACAGAACTATTTTTGCTTTCATCTGCCACAATAAATGTGGCATTTCTGATTAAACATTTTCCTGATTCTGCAGAAAAACTCCAATTCTGCGTATTTCCTTGATAACTCTCATCCAGTCTCCAGGAATAATTCAAAGGAATATTTTTCTCATCCAAAGAAATCTGCTTAAACATCAAATTATATCCTTCTCTGAAGTTTATTTCAGTTTTATTTGGGCTAGTCCATATTATTTCAGGAGGCATATTATCCGTAGTCAAAGTTGAATTTGCTGCTTTATTTATTACAACTGCCTGCAAGTTTTGATTTGCAATCTGGATATTTTCTATCATAATTTTCCCGCTTCCGTTTGAAATAACATTAAATACAATATTTGCAAGGCTTCCATTTCCAGAAATCCCCCCAACTAATCCGATTCTAGTAGCCGCAAATGAAAATTTTCCCGCACTATTATTTATTGTTTTAACTGCTGTCAATACAGAATTCCCATCTTTTCCTAAAAAACCTCCATCAGAAGAATCTATTCCTGTTATAAAACTAGAATTGAAATACAAATCAAAACTTGCAGCATATATGCTTTCATTAGTGTTAATCATAATGGAAAATGTAACATTCTCTCCTGCGATTGCAATTTTATTTTCAGGAGAAATGCTTATATTTGTTGAAGCAGAAGCCAGATTAATTATAACTATCCCCGCAATTATAAATATTATAAATATTCCTCTCCTTTTCATGAATTAGGGATGAACTATATTATTTATAAAGATTTATCTACTGGAAAAGAACTATCCGAATTAAAATCAGCATAATTAATGTCAGAAAAATAAACTACAGACTTTAGTCTGTAGACAATTGTTAACCAATTGTCAGGAATACTTCCTATTCCTGAGCACTGTCAGAAACAAGAAGTGTTTCTGAAGTGTCAGATTTTTCTGAGCATCCTAAAAACAAGGGGCTTTACAAACCACACCTTTTAAGGCTTCAGAAATTTATAATTTCTGACAGTGTTCAGAAATCGGGGATTTCTGACATGCGGTGCCCCATTGTTTTTTTGATATTCAATTAATCTGTTAAAAATTGTTTTTTATGCAATCCACATTTTTAACTCACGAGAAAATAAATTATTCCCAAAAGAAATCAATCTCCCAAGCCCCACAAAACCTATTTCTTAATCTGCCTGAAATTCTTCCAGGCAAGCTCAAACATCTGCTCTAGTGTTCTTGCAAAAAATTCTGTGTTAATCCATATCCCCACATCATAGTTAGGATGGATTTTTTCGTCATCAAGAAGCATAAACATCAGCTGTTTTGAATCTATTATTGTAAATCTTGCCTTTAATCCTTTCATATCTCTAACTTCTGCAACTCTAGCCAGCTCTTTTGCAATCTTTAAATTTTCATCAGTTATAGGTGCAGCAATTCTTACAGAAATTCTTCTCTGTTTTGCTTTTTCCAAACTTGGCATTAAAGCTTCCAGCTTTCTGTTCAATCCCTCTGCAGTTGTTGCAATTGTTATTGAACTCTCTGCGTCCCTAATCATCATATCCATATGGTTGTATATATTCTGTCTCCCTCTCAAACTTCCAGACAAATCAGTTGGCTCGACATATTTTACTCCTTCTGTGAATAATACTGAAAGCTCTTTCAAAACTTCATCGCCTTTCAGCTGTTCTAATCTTCTTGACTTTTCAGAAGCATCCTTCACTAAATTTCTTTTTACTCTTTCAACAACTTCTTCTGGCTTTAATGCAACAAACTTAATCGGCTTGCCAAGTTTCATAACAATAAATCCTTTCTTCTCCAAACTTTCAAGAATATCATATGTCCTTGATCTTGGAACATCAGAAATAGAAGATAATTCGCCGGCAGTAGAAACACCTCGAGAAAGAAGAGCAGTCCAAACGCGGACTTCATACAAATTCAGGTCGAATATTTTTCTCAGCCTGCCCAAAAATTCTTCTTTTACTATCATCTTAGTTTATTATAGTTTTTTAGCATATTTAAATCTTATTGTGCACCTCAAAGCTAATTTTTATCCTCTTTTCTTTTATATTGAACTCATTGGAGTTTTTAAATCTTTTCTTTTCTTCATTTTCCAGGAATATCATTCGCGCATTAACTTTTTCTTTGATAAACTTCTCCTGCCTGCTGAAAATTTCCTTTTCACCGACGATAATAAGATCAATCATATCTTCTTTTACCAGTCCCGCCTTCTTTCTTTCTGACTGAATATTTCTTGCCAGCTCTCTGGCATAGCCTTCTGCTTCTAGCTCTTTATTCATATTCAAATCAAGTTCAACTTTCAATTCTTTTCCAGAATTAATTTCCAAACTTTTCACATTCAGCTGATTTTTAAGAATATTGTTAAACTCCGCCCCAATTTTTTCTTCGCAGTATATTTTTGCTTTTGCCAAAGGCCACCTTAGCCCAATTTTTGCTTTGTCTCTTTCAGCAAGCCCCGCCTCAATTATTTTAAAAACCAGTTCGAAATTTTTCTCGAGTTTTAAATCAATTTTATTTTCATCTTCTTTTGGCCAGGATGAAAGGTGTAAAGATTCTTCTTTCACACTTTTTTCTCCTCTTAATTCCTGCCATATTTTTTCTGTTAAAAAAGGAATTATGGGGCATAAAATTTTTAATAAGCATTCTCTCACATTAAAAATAATTCCGCAAGTTTCATCTGCCCTCTCTCGGGTTATTTGTATGTATCCTCTGCTCAAGTCTAAAACTAAAAACTTTTCAATCAACGCTACCGCTTCATAAAACTTAAATTTATTATAACTCTCCTGGACATTTTTTATAGTAGAGTTTAACATGGATAGAATCCATTTATCCTCTACTTCTTCTTTTCCTCTTTCTTTCTTTAGCTGATTTGCAAAATTATTTACATTGACTAAAACTCTCATAACTTTCTGTATTTCTAAAAACTCTTTCTCATCAAAGGAAAAGTCATCTCCCTTGGATATTTTTGCAAAATAATATCTCAAATAATCTCTGCCATATTTTTCAATTATATCTTTCGGAGAAATTATGTTCCCAACAGACTTGGACATTTTCTTTTTTCCTAAATCCAGCACCATTCCGTGCATAACTATGTTGTCAAAAGGCCTTCTTCCAAATTTTATCTCTGAAAGAATAAATTGCGAATTCCACCATCCTCTAATCTGGTCTTTGCCCTCTATATTCAAGTCAGCAGGCCAGTATTTTTTCAGATTTTTATTATAATCTCCTATCTTTAATGCTGCCCAGCTTGATACTCCAGAATCAAACCAAACATCTAAGACATCCGGAACTCTTTTTATCTTTCCCCCGCATTTGCAGTTAATCGCAATTTCATCAATTTCAGGCTTGTGCAATCCCACTTTTTTTACTTTAGCCAGCTCCTTCAATTCCTCCACGCTTCCTATGACTATTTTATCCTCGCATTTGTCGCAAATCCATATAGGAAGGGGCGTTCCCCAATATCTTTTTCTTGAAACAGGCCAGTCAGAAACTCCCTCGAGCCAGGCTTTCATTCTCGATTTTGTCCAGCTGGGAAGCCAGTTAGTTTCTTCATTTTCTTCAAGCAATTTCTTTTGTATATCTGAAATTTTAAAAAACCATTGCGGCTGAGACACCATCAATAAAGGAGATTTGCATCTCCAGCATAAGGGATAGTCATGAGAATACTTTTTCTTATAAACTAAAAATCCTTCCCTCTCTAAATCCTGTATAATTTCTTCATCCACTACTCTTGCCTTTTTTCCTGCATATTTCCCAGTCTCTTCAGTCAGTTCTCCATTTATTGCCACAGGAGAGGGCATATCAATGTTATACTCTTTCCCAACCTCATAATCCTCTTTTCCGTGTCCAGGAGCAGTATGAACTAACCCTGTTCCGTCCTCAAGATTAACATATCTTCCTGAAAGAACAACTTTATACCCATTTTTCACCTTTAACTTCATGTTCTTAGCAAGAGGATTTTCATATTCCCACCCTTCCATCTCTTTCCCCTTGAATTCATTTTTAACATTAAATCCCAATTCTAATTCTGCCATTATTTTAGGAACAAGCTCTTTAGCAATTATCCATCTCTCTCCAGACGATAATTCTATTTCCTGGTAATAAAATTCAGGATGAACCATTACTCCTGTATTTGCTGGCAGTGTCCAGGGAGTTGTTGTCCAAATAACTAAGAAAGTATTTTTCTTTGTCTTTAATGGAAATTTGACAAATACAGAAGTATCTTCTTGTTTTGCATATTCTATCTCATTGTAAGCAACAGCAGTTTCACATCTCGGGCAGAGATGAACCGGATACTTTCCAAGATAAAGAAGCCCTTTCTTATCTGCCTCTTTAAATGTATCCCAGATTGTTTCAATATAATCATCAGTCAGCGTAAGATAAGGATTCTCAAAATTCATCCAGACTCCCAAATTTAAAAATTCAGCATTCATCTCATCAATATGTTTTGTTGCAAACTCCTTGCATTTCTCAATAAAATTTTTCACGCCATATTTTTCAATATCTTTCTTAGATTTGCTCCCTATCTCTTTTTCAATCTGGAATTCTATCGGAACTCCATGAGTATCATATCCTGCCCTGTCAAAAACATCATAATTCTGCAGTCTTCTTGCTCTCATGGCAATATCTTTGAGAATTTTATTGAGTGCAGTCCCCATATGTATATGCCCTGTTGCATAAGGCGGACCATCCATCATATAAAATTTTTTTCCCTTGGAGTTTTTTTCCCTTGATTTTTCATAAATCTTTTTATCTTTCCAGAATTTTAGTATTTCTTCTTCTTGTTTTGCTGTATTCTGTTTGCTCTCTTCCATCTGTTTCTCATTCAATCTGAATTTAAATACCTTTTCTTGTTGTTATGGATAACTGCGTTATTTATGATGCATCTGCCCGCAGTTATCCAGATAGAGAACGGCATCCAAAATATTATACAATTAATGCAGTTCTCTATAAGTAAACCTTGTAAATTAACATCTCTGGATTGAATATTAATGACAGAGAATTTGATTTTGTCAGAAATTTTTATTCACCTCCAAATTTCTGAACACCCTAAAATTGCACAAAGCAAACAGCAATTTTTTGGTTCTCCCTCATTATGTCAGAAATGCTATTTGCATCGTGCATTTCTGAGCACCCTAAAAACTCGCAATTCAATAGAGTTTTTTTGGATAGGGGAGAATAAATAAAATTCCTGCGATACTATTAACTCAATACTAAGGGATGTCAAGTTTGATTTTTTACTTAACAATCGTCTTGTTTAAATAATATCTAAACCCCTTCTCCAGCGCCTCAATAGCTGACTGGATAATATTCCTGTCAACCCCCACTGTCTCAAATTCTTCTTCATTTGCAAAGGTTATTGCAGTTCTCACTGTGCTTTCTTCTTTCATTCTCCTTGCTATACTCACATGAAAATCAATCAATTGCAGATTTCCCATTTCAGGATATTTTTCCTTCAATATCTTCATTAAAATTTTATAAGCTGCATCTACAGGCCCCCCACTAATTTTTAATTTATCTTCGATAATCTCCATATTTACTCTAGTTATCACTAAAAACTCGCTCTCCTCTTTCCCATTATTATAATCCGTTTTAACTTCCCATCTCTCTATCTTAAAAATTTCCTTCAAATTTCCAAAGTGTTTCATTAAAATAAGATACTGCTCTGCTTCAATTCCGCCAATTCCATAACCTCTTTTTTCCATATCTTTCAGCTCTGCTAAAACTTCTTTAATTTTCTCTTTTACTTTTTCATCTTTTTTATCCAGTTCAATTCCAAATTGTTTAGCAACACTCATAACTCCTGCCCCCCCTCCAAGACTGTTTAGCAAGATTATCCTTTTTGCTCCAAAATCTTCAGGATTTTCATGTTCATACCTCGCCCCCTTTAAAATTGCATCAATATGCACTCCCCCCCTATGAGTATTTGCCAGCTCTCCTACAACAGGATGATTCTCATTCTTTTCAATATTGCATAAATTGCAGGATTTTTCATAAACTTCTTTAAGAGTTTTTAAATCAAAATCTAATTTATTTCCTAGTTTTTTTATATAAACTGCCAGAAAAGTTATTATGTCCAGATTCCCGACTCTTTCTCCAATCCCATTAATAGTTCCCTGCACCTGCGTTATATATGGAATAGAGGCAAGAGTATTTGCCAATGCAAGAGAAAGGTCGTTATGACAATGAATTCCCAATTCACTAAAAATTCCATTCTTTGCTAATTCTTCTTTTGTTTCTTTTATTATTCTTCCAACATCTTGAGGAAGTGTTCCCCCATTTGTGTCGCATAGTATCAGTCTTTCTGCCCCTGCTTTTGCTGCAGAAATCAAAGTTTTTATCGCATACTCTTTATCATCTTTAAACCAGTCAAAATAATGTTCTGCATCATAAAAAACGCCCATGTTATTATTTTTAAGAAACTCTATACTTTTCGCAATTTTTTTAAGATTTTCTTCAGGAGTTATTTTTAGCTGGTTTATAACATGTTCTTTCCAACTCTTTCCAAATATGCAGGCATATTCTGCCCTGCTTTTTACCAATGATAACAAATTTTTATCTTCTTCTGGATTTTCTCCTATTGAAGTAGAGCCAAATGCCACTATCTTTGCCCTGCTCCTGACATTCCTGCATAACTCAAAAGAGTTCAAAATTTCTTCATCAATCGGCCATCCTACTTCTATATAATCTGCCCCAAATTTATCTAAAAGCTTGAATAATTCCACCCTGTTTTCAATGCTAAAACTGGCTCTCGCTGCCTGTGCCCCTTCCCTTAGCGTGCAGTCATAAATTTCTAGCTTATCCATTTAGTTTTCCTGCAACTCTCGCGAGAGTTGCCTTATCTATAATTGCATTGGTTAGTATAAAAATATAGTGCAATTATAGAGATTGATAATTGCGATAGCAGTATATTAATTATCGCAATTATCTATAAATTATGATGATTATGCTTCTGGCTACTATACTAGAATTAAAATCAATTTTTATTTTCATAGCCATCATTATCTAAGAATTCCGAGATTTTTAAATATTATTGTTCTGTTAAGTAAATGTGTTATCCAGAAATAATGTCCTCTCGATAACACAGATAAGCTCTAAAAAACCATTAGAGCTTATGAAGAAACTAAATACCAAAAAGATAAAATGGATCGTAAAGGAGGGCGATAAGAGAGACAAGGGCTTTTAT
>JACPLT010000031.1 GCA_016186365.1 Candidatus Pacearchaeota archaeon
AAGAAAATGGACAAAGGTTCAGGATAAAGAATAATCTTTTTGCAGAGATATTGGGTTCTGTGAATGGGGCGAGCATTATTTTAATTCTGAAAATGAGATGGCTATGCCCATCTCATTTTGTCTGTTATTTCGGAGATACTGTCAACAAGGATAGATTTATAAATATGAAAATACTAATTAAAAATAAGAAAAAAGAGTAAAAATGGCAAAAAGAAAAAAAAGAGTTGTGAAAAGCAGGAGAATTGTTAGGAAGAAATCAAATATAGGATTAGCCGTGCTTTCTTTGATACTCAATATTATAATTCTTCCAGGATTAGGAACATTAATTGGCAAGAGAATAAAAGAGGGAATAACACAAATAGTTTTATCTTTGGGAAGCATAATTATCCTGCTAGTTTTGAATTATATGAACTCTGCATTTTCAGATATTGCAATCCCTCTTTTTATGCTGGTTCTTGCAATTAGCTGGCTTTGGGGAATTTTATCCGGAGTTAAACTGATAAGGGCCGCAGAATAATGAAAAATAAAAAAGCAGATGATTCTAAGCTTTATGCATTTTTAGCCACATTCTTAAGTATAATCGGGCTGATTATAGTTCTAATTGCCGATAAAAAGAAGGATAAGTATGTGATGTTTTATGCCAAGCAGGGATTGGTCGTGTTTATTACTTCACTAATCGCAGGAGTAATAGCCAGTTTTTTTACTTATCTTCCGGCAATTGGGGGAATAATTATTTTTGCATTAAATTTAATAATATTTGTGCTTTGGTTAATCAGCTGGATATACGCTCTTTCAGGAAAGATGAAAGAAGTTCCTGTTGTGGGAAAGTTTGGAAGAAAATTTAATTTTTAATTTTTTATTTAATTGTTCTTTGTGCATTCTTTATCTATAGATAGGTTTTTAAATAAATTTTAAGTCTTGTTTGTATGCCCTTGTCGTCTAGAGGCCAAGGATAAATTTTTATACACTTAATTCTATAATTATAAATGAGAATTAAACTTAAAAAAGGAATACAAAGAAAATTAATAATTTTATCTAAAAAAAAGAATAATTTAACGTGGAAACAACTAGCAAGTAAATTATCTATGAGCGAGAGATATTTAAGAATAGACTTGCTAAATGAAAATAGATTATTGGCGGAGAACATATACCATTTGCTATGTGAATTAGCGGGTTTTAATTGCGATGCTCAAATTTTAGAGAAACTAGAAGATAATTGGGGAAGAGCAAAGGGCGGAAAAAACTCGGTAAAAAAAGAAATATTGCTTACAACCATTGAATCAAAAGAACTTGCAGAACTTATTGGGATTATACTAGGAGACGGAAATATTTGGGCAGATAATCATTATTATTATCTCACAATTGTAGGAAATGAAAAAAAGGATAAAGATTATTTACTGAATTATGTAAAACCCCTAATAAAAAAAGTTTTCAATGAAGACATGAATATCCGCAGACATAAAACTCATAATGAGTTATTTTTATATAAAGGAAGCAAAAGTTTGGTATTCACATTAAAACACTTTGGATTAAAAGAAGGCAATAAGATAAAAAATAATGTAGGGATTCCTTCATGGATATTCAAAAATAAAAGTTATATAAGAGCGTGTATTAGAGGATTAATAGATACTGATGGATGTGTTTGCCCTATTACTGGAAGAAATTATTCATATATATGGTTTTCTTCTAATATTTTAAAATTAAGAACAGATTTTGACAAAGCAATGAAAATCCTGGGGATTAAAACCTCTTCATGGAATATTCGTAAAAATAGAACTCCTGAGATTTACATTGGAAATAAGAACATGCTCTTCAATTATATGAAAACAATAAGTTTTAAAAACAAACGAAATTTGAATAAATTTAAAGCCCCCGTAGTCTAGAGGCCAAATTCTAGATGCTGTAAAAAGTAAATAGAAGGCTATGGATAGGGCCCTTTCGCTCAATAAGGAGAAAGGCTCTGACCCGGGTTCGAATCCCGGCGGGGGCATATATATTTTTCTGCATAATTAGTGAGATGTACAAATATTACGTCCACCAAAAATTATAAAAAACTATTATGGTGGACGTATGAGCCAAATAAAAAATTACTATCTTAATACTCCAAAATATCTCTATGTCTCTCGCGGATATATCTCATGTTAATTCTTTCATCAGGAATACTCTCTCCTAATTTGTAAGTGGGGGCGACTTTTCCTTGTCTAATCTCATATTTAGGAGACAATATTGTCCATCCCTGTCTTCTAAGCGCTCTGAAATTGTGGGCGCGATGAGTTGAAACAAAAAAAGTAGCTTCTGATGCCTTCATCTGATTTAATAATAATTTACTAAGCCAGGTTGCAACTTCTGGAGTCGTTGAATCTAAAAACTCATCCAATACTACCAAATCTCCTGCTTGGCTTTTGCGAATCATCTCGCCTACTTTTCTCAACTCTGTTTCCAGTTTTCCGCTCCATTTCCCGCCATTGCCTGCATTTCTGTGATAAAATATTCTTCTATATGAGGGGAGTATTAATTTATCTGAAGGCATTCTCAAGGGAACTTGAGCTAAAAGTGTAGTTAAAACCAGATTTTCCAAAAAGAAACTTTTTCCCCCGCTATGAAGCCCTGCCAGCAGAAATTTTTTTTCAGAACTATCAGTCTTAAAATCAATAGGAACAAAATAGGTGGTGCCCCCTTCGCCCATCAAACTTGGAGGAAATAAATTGCTTATATCATAATGGTCTCCAAATTGCGGAAAAGTTATGGGGGCATTCTCTCTCCGAGATACATTTCCAGGCATATCTTCTTCATCTTCATCATCATACCTATCAGAGTCAGGGTAATTCACATCTTCACACCAGTTTAAAAAAGAGTCATATCTCTTAGAAAGTCTCACAGGAAGCGCAAATTGTTCTAATCTTTTTCTTAAGTTGTCAAGTCCTGAACTAAAATGAAACTCTTCTCTTACAAATCTCTGAATCCTATCTCTAAAATCATTCATGAATTTCCCAGTAATTTCAAGCACCCTGGCTTTCATTTCTGCTCTAACTCCTGAAAAAAGCATATCTCTTTCTATCCCGCCATATCGGGTATGAGGGGAATAGTCTGCTTTATAATGGGGGCAGGTTGCTTCAGAAGGCATTTTATCTATAGGAACGATTAATCCACTTTTTGAATCTAGTGCAAAAGTGCTAGACTCTTCAACAGCTTTCAGTGTTTCAAGCACGGCTTTTAATTCTCTATCAAAAGCACGGATATCCTTAAGAGCTCTTCTCGCTTCAGAAAGATATCTCAATTCTTCCAATTCTCTTTTCACAGCCCCGAGAGTTTCATAAACCTGACTGCAAAAATCTAAAAAGTTTTCTCTTTTTCCTTGAGCGTTTTCTTCTCTTGGGAATTCTCTAAAAAATAAATTTCTTGAAGCACTGGGCTTTCTTTGCAGTCTTTCAAAAAACTCTTGCCTGTCTAGAATGTATTCTAATGGAAAACTGGGAATCAAACCCCTATTTTTACCCCTATCATTCCGAAAATCTGCTAATGAAACTTCTTGTCCTAGAGTTAGACTTAATTCTCTAAAGACTCTTGAACTAGGAAATCCTGCTAAATTAATCCCCTCGGGAGAGTATTTAAACATTTGAGCTAGTGTCGGCTTTTTTCCCATACGCCAGTTCAGAATAGAATGTTTAAAAGGATTTATATTCAAAAATAGATTATTTATTATTCAGAATCAATCTCTAAAGCTTTGATTATCTTGTCAAGTTTTGCATTAATTTCGCTCAATTGTTTTGAAGATATTCCGGATTGAGAAGACCTATCTCCGCCTCGCGGGCTAAAACTTCGGTCAGAGCTTCCAGTTTGCCTAAAACAATCACTGCAAAGAACAGGCTTGCTTCCTGAAGGTCTGAATGGAACCTGGCATTCTTTTCCGCATTTACTGCAAGTAGCATCATGCATTTCAAGAGGTTTTCTCTCGAATCTTCCAGAATCTCTTCTGAATCCTCCTCTTTCTGATCTTCCTCCGCCGAATCTGCTGCGAGGGCGGTCTCCAAATCCTCCTCGACTGCTTCGACTATCTCTGTTATCATTAGATCTAAAATTTGCCATATTAGTTTACTTAATTTGAGGTTTATAAATGTGGTTATATCATCCTATATCGCTTCAAAAAACAATAACTTTAAATAATATCAAAAATAAGGATATTTGTAAGAGGCAGGAGGCGATCCCTTAAACCCCCTCCTGTCTTTTATAATCAACTTTCTTTGCTCGTTTTGTGCTGGATTTACATAAACTTATATATTAAAGAGTGCTAATTTTGTTATGGATTATATAAACTCAATCGTTAAAGTTCCTGGAAAAAAACTAAAGAACATATTTTTATTTACACTTTCCACCTGCGGATGGTGCAAAAAAACTAAAAAACTTCTTTCCAAACTCGGATTGGAATATTCTTATGTGGATGTAGACCTGCTTGAAGAGGCTAAAGATGAAGCAATTAAAGATATGAAAAAATATATTTCAGAAATTTCCTTTCCGCTGTTAGTGATTGATAATACCTCTATTTCAGGATATGAAGAGGAAAAAATTAGAGAGATTATAAATGAGCTTAAATAAAGAAGAAACCGAAAAATTATTTGAAAAACTGAATAAAGAGGCAGAAGAACGAGGGTATCATCTTAATCCAGATGAAGAGCACACAAAAGAGCTGATAAATGGAATACTGGCAAATCAAAAGAGATATGGTTATTGGGCCTGTCCGTGCAGACTTGCTTCTGGAATTAAAGATAAAGATTTAGATATTATCTGTCCTTGTGATTATCGGGATTCAGATTTAAATGATTATGGGAGCTGTTATTGCTCTTTATATGTTTCTTCTGAAATAAAACAGGGAAAGAAACCAGCTAAACCCATCCCAGAAAGAAGAAAACAGCCAAAAGGAGGAAATATGGAAACTAACAAGGAAAAATTGCCTGTTTGGAGATGCAGAGTATGTGGTTATTTATGCGCAAGAGAGAATCCCCCTGAAACCTGCCCAATATGCCAAGCAGCAAAAGAAAGATTTGAAATATTTATGTAACTATTCATTATTAAGAATATGATTTTTGACTAGCAACACAAGAAACTTATTCGGAAGAGGTTTCCCCAGCTTCTTTTGCACAATAGCAGAAGGCACACTTTCTTTTCTCACAATTTCT
The DNA here is from genome assembly GCA_016186365.1 of Candidatus Pacearchaeota archaeon. GTDB lineage: Archaea > Nanobdellota > Nanobdellia > Pacearchaeales > GW2011-AR1 > JACPLT01. The sequence continues at coordinate 5,175 of JACPLT010000031.1, forward strand.
TTTTCTATATCCGCTTTCTTTATTTTTCTCTTCTTTAACCTTTTTACCATTCATAATTATCAAAATCTATGTTTAAAAATCTTCGGATTTCATATATTTGTCTTCCCAATCATGAATAGCGGATTCAGAAAGAGTATAATTCAAATTTATTTCGCTGTTTTTTGGTTGTTTTCTTCTTAGTCTTAATGCTATTCCCGCAATAATTCCAATAAATAATCCGGATAAATGAGCGATAGTCCCGATTGCAGAGGGAAAGATTGTCTGTAATATATCCCCAATTGCCCAGAGAATAGCTGCTATAAACATGGGCATAGGCAGGGAGAAGGCCCAGACAGTCATTAGCGGCTTTAATACAGCTAAAACTCCTATAATTCCATAAATAGCTCCGCTTGCGCCTAGGGACGAGTTATAGAAATTAACTGAAATTAGATTTGCTATTATTCCTGATGAGAAAAATGTTAAGAGAAACAACCTGCTGCCTATTGTTTTTTCCAGGATAAACCCAAATAAAAGCAGGGCAAACATGTTTAGAATTAGATGAGACAGAGAAGCATGGAGGAATATTGCAGTTATGAATCTCCAGGGCTGGACAAAACTAAGCTGATTAAGCAAAAATCTTTCTGTTAATCCTGAAATTAAGACTTGCAATAGATATACAATTATGCAGATTACCGCCAGCCAGAATGAATAATATTTTATTTTCATGTCGAAAATGGTTTATTTAATGAAAAACATAGGAAATTTAACTTTATATTCTTTTCAGTTTGTATAACAAAAGTATAACACTATTTAAAAACTAACATTATCAATTCAGATTATGAGAAAAGATGAAGATTACAGCCTGGTTGAAGAATGTGTTAAAGGAGTTATAATCTATACCGGATGTGGAATAGCTATTGGCGGGATGCTTATTTTTGCAGCAGGAGAGAGAATAAGAGGAAAAATAAAAAAAGGAATTGAATATTTTGTTGAAAAATATAAAGAGGGAAGAGATGAAAGAAATGGATAAATTTAAAAATAAAGAAATACAATAATTATCATGACAGCAAATATCAGGGGGTTTCCCCATTGTTTTATGCACTGATTTTCCTAGCTGTCGCTTTTTCAAAATAGATAATGTTTTTAAGTATAAGATTTCTAAACTAAAATATAAATACTATGGCGATTGTAGTATAACGGTTAGTACGCTCGGCTGTGGCCCGGGAGACGAGGGTTCGACTCCCTCCTTTCGCCCTAAAACGAGGTAAAAAATGGAAGAAGTAAAAGGATTCAACGATTATACAGGAGAAGAAGCAAGAAAAAGAGAAAAGATAATGAAAATTATAAGAGAGGTTTTTGAGTTATATGGATTTGAACCCGCAGAAACTCCGATAATAGAGAGCGAAGATTTTGCCAGGGGAGAAAATGTAGCAGACCAGGCAGTGAGAGATTTGTTTAGATTAGAAGACAGGGGAAAAAGAAAGCTCGCCCTAAGATACGAATTTACTTTCCAGCTTAAAAGAATTTCCAGAAATAAAAAACTTCCTTATAAAAGATTCCAAATAGGAGAGGTATTCAGAGACGAGCCTGTAAAGGTGGGAAGAACAAGGCAGTTTATTCAGTGTGATGCAGATATTATCGGAAGCTCTATTAAAGATGAGGCAGAAAATTTTCAGGTACTCAAAAAGATTTGGCAGAAATTGGGAATAGATTTTACAATTTATATAAACAACAGAAAGCTGCTGAATGAGATACTGGCAAAAGAGGGGATTAAAGAGGAATCTGCCAGAGATATAATAAGAGAGATAGACAAACTGGATAAGCTAAGTGAGCAAGAAGTCAAAGATAATCTGAAAAAATATAAAGCAGAAAAAGTTTTAGAAATTTTTAAGAAACCTAAATCGTTTTTTAAGAAATATGACTCTTACAAGGATGTTGAAGAGCTGGAAAAATATTGCAAACTTTATGGAGTGGGAGTTGAATTCAGACCTTTCCTGGCAAGAGGATTTTCATACTATAACGGAACAGTCTTCGAGGTATGGTCAAAAAGACTGAATGTGGCAATATGTGGGGGAGGGAGTTATTTAGTTAATGGAATTCAATCAACTGGAGTTTCTTTAGGAATAGAACCAATATCTTTGCTTGCACAGCTAAGACCAGATTATACTTCATATTTAATTCTCTCAATAGGGCAGGATGAAAAGGCAATTGAGCTGGCAGAAAAATTAAGAGAAAACAAAATATCCTCGCAATTATGGTTAGAAAAAGGAATATCAAAAGCTTTAGAATATGCCAACGCGTATAATATTGAAAAAGTAGTATTTATAGGCGAGGATGAAATAAAGAAAAATAAATTTAAGGTAAGAGATATGAAAACAGGAAAAGAAAGTTTAGTTGGGGAAAAAGAGTTAATCAGCCAGATATAGCAAAGAGTTATAATCTATAATATTCGTTCTATAGTCTAAGAACTAAATATTTGAACAGTTTTTAGTTCTTATCCTATCTATTCAAGGCACCAAACCGGTTCAATTAAATGTGTCCTTGAATATAATAATACATGGCAACTATAACTGAAATACTAAACCCCATAGATAAAGGAGACTTAAAAACCGAGTTGTATGTAAAAAGATTTTTGCATTTTGCTTCTGGAGCCAAAGGATGGGTTAGATCTCCGACAAGAGAAGAGATGAGAAAAATAATTGAAAAATATAGAACTAGGGGCGGGAAAATTAAATTTGACAGACTATTAAAGGAGATTAAAATGAACCTTCAGAATCCAAATCTAACAAAAAGAGGATTTACTGAGCAGATTTATCAGGAGTATGTAAATGCTGCAGATAAAGTAAGAAAGTATTTTGAATCTATTGATTTTAATTTGTATGATTTTGACCCTAGAATGCCTCATATAAGAGCAATAAGAAAATTTCAGGATCCCTCCATAGAGCCAGATTATTAAGCAGAAAAGCTGAAAAAATCAGCGAGAGGATTCTCAAATCCTGTTTCTTGGGATATTTCTTTAGGCAAATCCGAGACAGGATTGTTCTTTTTATAGTGAGAATAAAGCCAAATCCAAATTTCATCAAAATGCTTTTCCTGCTCCAAAAACAATCTCTGCTGGCTGTCTAAATGCAAAACAGGGAGAAAACAGGCAATTCTTTCTTCTTTTTCTGTTCCAATAACTTCTGAATAGCTGACTTTTGTTTGTTTCTTCTTAAATGCAGTTAAAATCTGCCCGTAAACTTTCCTAATCCTGTCTTTAATGCTTACCTTAGATTTAGGCAGGACTATATCTGCGCTTTTTTCTTCCTGAACTCTGGCAACCTCTTTTTTTATTCTTCTTCCCTCTGTTTTAATTGCGTTTTCTAAAGCGAGCATAAGCTCATTTAAGGAGACTTTTCTATATCTTGGAAGAGGAGTTTTCGGATATAAAAAAGGAAGCTCACTCTCGTCAATCTCTATTCTTTCCATAGGTTTTTTCACCTCTTTCTTTCCGAATAAGATCTCATCAATACTCTTCATGTATTTATAGAGAAGCAGTTCAGATTTAATCCTTAAAAGAATAGACGCCGCCAGCAAAACCTTGCTTGAGACGAAAAAATTAGCTTCTTCCAGCTGTTTTATCTTTTCAAGATAACGTGAAGATAATAAGGCAATGTCGATGTCCCAGGGGTCGAGTTGATTAGTATTAATTAAATCATAAATTATAGACTGCCAGCTTATTTCTTTGCTAGTAAGCAAGTCATAAAACTGTTCATTTCCCAGTTTTTCACCTGATTTCATCTCTTCTTTTATATTATCCATAATAGAGATTACAGCTTAATAATGCTTATAAAGTTTAGCTTGTTTTTCTAGGATAACTAGTCATATGAGAAAAGGAAAATAACCCCAAAAAAGAGATGTCATTTTAAAATAGTAACTGAACCGAAAGGTTTATAAATATCCTAATACTATAATTATTATCACCTCTTTTTGCCCAGGAGAGGCTGATCAGCAACTCTTTATTCAGCTGAACCCAGCCTCTTCCAGGGTTTAATAAACTGATTAATATTAATAAAAACTAGGTTTTTAGTGGATTTATACCATTATCTTATTATAGATTCTGGCGCCACTTTTTTTCATGATTATTTATTTCTAACTACCCTCTTCTATCAAAGAACGATTATTTAGAAGAACTAAACTCTGTATACGCACACTTTCCGCAATACAACTTTCCCTTTGATTTTGCCAAAAATATTCCTGGCCCGCATCTCGGGCAGGATTTTTCCCTGATTAGCTTTCCGCCTTCTGTTTTATACATTTTCCACTTCTGGCTGGTAGGCTTATTAACATGTTTTTTCTTTCCCTTTTTTTCTTTCTTTTTCTTCACTTCAACTGGTTTTACTTCTTCAACCATTTCAAATCTCCATCAGGAATTTGAAAGCTTGGGGATTATCAGATCTCCAAGATTTTAAATTTCTCCTGAAATTTAAATTTTTTATTTTCATTTTCAAATCTCCATCAATTTTACTTCTTCTCCTCGGATTTTATTTCTGCTGTTTGTTCTGCCGGTTTCTCTTCTTTAGCCTTAATCTGTTCAGCGAAAACTTCCTCTAATTTTTTGTTTCCCGCTTTCTTAACTTTAGTATTAATCTGAACAACATCTTTTGAAATAATGCTTCCTCTTAGTGTTTTCTTTAATCTTAATCCTTTTATTTTTATTGAAGTTTTCCTTCTTTTTTTGTATCCCTTCATTGCAAATCCCTTTTTAAGAAGAACTTTCTTTAATCCAGAACTATCAATATTTTTTGCTCCTGGAAATCCTGCTATGTCGCTTGTCCCTGTAATCTCAAGCTCATACCCCTCTAATTCTGGTTTGAGCTCTTTTCCCTCAATAGCTTCTCCTATTTTCTTTCCAATCAAGCTTTCTGTATTCACTTCTAGCTTGAATGTTCTTCCTTTATCTCCTATATTAATTTTAAACGCCATATTAAAATATTGGAGACAGGGTTTTTAAACCTTTATTTTAAATAGGCAGGGGTAGAATTGAATACTTTTCTTACCCAATCAAGACTCAATTCGGCTGGCATGTTATAAGAATTGATGATGTGGAATAAATCCCATGACAAGATTTCTTTTTAGACAAGCTTATTCTAGCTAATCTCGTATCTTAAATGTTTCAGAAACTCCCCCATTATCCGCAAGTTTTTCAATTTGAGAAACCCTCTCGCTTGGCTGAAATTGTGGTCTTTTTAGAACATATGCTGCAATTCTGTCTCCTTTTAGCAAATATGCATGTCCTGGATATTGTATTTCACTAATAGATATGCCTGGCATTTCTGGCTCAACCCGCAATATACAATTTGGGGATGTTCCTGTTTGCCAGGTTCTATGCCCAGGTCCATCTACATTATTTGAACCATAATGAACAATTGTTTCTAGAACTACTTCTTTAACACTAAAACGAAGCCTGACCCAACTAATTGTTCCCTTTTTTATTTTCATAACATTCTAATAATTGGTATACTTTTAAATATTATTATACACCCCAGACTGAATTTATCTTTCGTTTTATCTCTGCAATTTCCTGCAATATACGAATTTCATCAGAATTAAGCAAATCCTTATTTTTCTTGAACTCGCGGAATTGTCTTTCAGATATATCAGTATAAAGAAAAGAAGAATTTTTCAACTGCCTGTCAAACGCAATTCCAGGAATAGATACTGCAACTTCCATTCCGGAAGTTGCTTCTTCAACACCTTTGTTTTCTGATTGTATAGCTTTCAGCTTCCCTATCTCAATATTATTCTCATCAATTATACGCGCACCTGCTTTCAGCTTTCCACCAATCATTTTAACTCCAAAAATAGCAGGACTAGAATTTCTGAAAACATACTGCTTTAATATTTCGGATTTAGAAATGCTTGCCAGCCCCATCATTTTTTCTTTTTCAATACTCTTTCTTTTTTCTTCCTGCCATTTGCTTAAATTTTCAATAAGCTTATAGACAACTTCATCACTGAATATTTTAACACTATGAGCAATCTCTTTTGCATCTTCATCAATCTCAACATTAAAGCCGAGAATAACTGAATAAAGAGGATTAGTTTCAATATTTGCTTTGGCTGAAGTTATATCCGACTTGTTAATATTCCCTATTCCTGCTTTCATTACATTCACATTGCTCTGCTTCAGCAAAATCATCAGGGCTTCTAAACTTCCAAGGCTGTCTGCTTTGATTATTATTCCCTCTTCGTCTGTTTGTATGCTCTGCCCTATCTCTTTTTTAAACTCTTTTTCAATTTCCCCCATATCGCCTTTATAGATATGAAAGGGCATTCCTGGAAGTATATTTTTTGTATCTGAAAGCTGAATTCTTATCCCGGTTGCAGCTGAGACCTCTTTTTTATTCTCAAACTTTTCACATAGAGGGCAGATTTCTTCCATAGCTCTTATCTTTGATATAATTGGAGAGGAAAAACTGGCAATAGCGATTTCATCTCCCTGCTTGAGTTTGCCGTCATATAAAATAGCTTCAATATAATTCTGGGTTTTTTCTTTTTTAATTTCAAATATAACTCCTTTTGCTTTTTCTCCTAATGACAGCTGTTCAGATAAAAATTTCTGGCTCAACCCGCAGAGTATCATCATTAACTCTGGAATGCCCTCTCCTGTTTTTGCAGAACACGGAACTAGGGCTATCTTAGAAGTGAAATCTTTTACTTCATAAAACAAGTCTGACTTAAATTTATGAGCATCCAAAGCAGAGACAATTTTATAGAACTTCTCCTGAAAATCCTGGGTAGTATGAGCTGCCTGTCCTTCTATATTCTCCCTCATATCCTCGCTGACTTTTCTCCATCCAGATATTGAATCTACTTTGTTAAGAGCAACAATAAACGGAGTTTTGTTCTGCTTTAATATTTGCAGAACTTCGGCAGTTTGAGGCATTATTCCGTCATTTATGTCTATTACCAGAATTGCTATATCTGCCAGACTGCCCCCTCTTTTTCTTAAATTTGTGAAAGCCTGATGTCCTGGAGTGTCTATAAATAAGAATCCCGGAATCTGAAGTGCAATATTATACTTATCGAGAAGATAGCACTTTTTCTTAATGTGGTCTGCAGGGAATAAAGTGAAAGATATTCTTTGAGTTATTCCTCCTGCCTCTTTTGATGCAACAGAGCTCCCTCTAATCTTGTCCAAAATTGAGGTTTTTCCATGGTCAACATGTCCACATATTGTTATAATTGGCTGGCGTATCATATATCTTTCAGCATAGTTTTATTTATAAATCTTGATAATTTAAGATATTCATGGCAACTGACAGTGAAGAAGCAGATATACTATCTGATTTGATAGAAATCACAGAAGCTCAAGAAAAAGCCCAAGAAGATTTTTATTCTTTAATGGAAGAATCACTAAAAAAACATCCAGATATAAAAAATGATATTGACTGGATTGCTGCGAGACTTAGTTATGACGGACTAAGAGCAAATCCAAGAAAAATAAACCCTCTTTTTCTTAACCAGCCAAGAAAAAGAGTAATGGAATATATTGGGATGTTATATCGAGAGTCTATGGAAGCTTATCTTTGCTGTTATGCCCTAGTAGATGAAAAATGTAAACATCATGAAAGGTTAGTTCTTGCATTTAAAGATTTTGAAAATTGGAAAGCCAGTAATCTTTCTCCTGATTGCAAGACAGGAGATAACTTAGAAGACTGGGCAAGAATGCAGGATTGGATAGTTTATTGTATAAGAGAGAAGGAAAGAAAAAAATGAAAGCACTAGAATGCCAATATTTACTGAACGCAGCAGCACAAGACAGGGAAGCTGCAACAGACATTGACTGGATTGCTGTGAGAGCTACAACTGGAAGCAGAACAGACCCTGCAGAATTAGGGAAGTATAATTCCAGAGACCTGGCAATTTCTCAAGGGATAGTATTAAACTGGATATTTTACAAATTTTATTTTGTAACCTCTAATATAACTAAAAAGATGACTCCCCCAGATGCTGAAAAAGCAATTTCTAGATTTAGAAAATATGAAAAATTAGTTGCTGGTTCTATGAAAACAGGGGACAGCTTAGAAGACTGGGCAAGAATGCAGGATAAAGTGGCAGTATTAGCCAGAGATAAATTATTTTCTTTTAAATAATACTTTTAGTATGCTACCATTATGTTCACATTTATTCTCTATAACCCTCTATATCTTTCTTAACAAACATTAAAGCATGAACCAGCCCCTCTTCTTGTTCATAGGGCTTTCCTTCAGAAGAAATCATAACAATCCTCCATAAATCTTTATTTTCCATTCCCGTAGGAGAATATCTATCAAATTCAAATCTAACGTGATAATTTCTTCCCTCTAAATATCCTTTTAGTTTCCTTGTTTTTCCTTCATCTTTGGGAGTAAAAACAAATACTGCTCTGTAATGTGTTTTTTTATTCACTTCTCTCAATTGCCCTGCTCTCACATGAACATGCCCTAAAAATATTAAGTCTTCAAGAACATTTCTAACCTCATTCGCAGCTTCTTGCGGACTTTTCATTAAACTATTCAGTTAAGAAACATATTTAAGCATTATTATTGTCTAGTTGTCATGATTAAAAAAACAATAACTGAAATAGAACAAGAATATGAGCTGGAGCTGGACAGCATAATAAAAAAAACAAAAGAGAGGAAAGCTAAAACAATTTTATTGCAATTTCCAGATGGATTGAAACCCTATGCAAAGGTTATTGTTGATGAGCTAGAAAGAAAATCGGAAAAACATGGCATAAAGGCGGAATTTTTTATATGGATGGGCAGCTGTTTTGGGGCTTGTGATATTCCTAACATAAAAGATATAGACTTGTTGGTTCAATTTGGGCACACGCCCTGGAAAAGCAGGAATAATAGAGGTTTCTAATTTTTGCAACCATCATTTTTTGTAAATCAAGGGGTATCACTAAATTGATACCTTTCATAAAGTTTAAAAAGCACTAAATTTTATTATTTTCATCAAAAAAACGATGCACCACCTCGCTCGTTTTTAGGATGCAAGAAAATTCCCATTGATTGGGAGAATTTTCTGCACAGAAAATTACAAGAAAACATAAATTTTCTTGTGCTCGAAAATGGATCGAGCCAAAATAAACCATTTTTGACATGAAGAAGAACGATATTATATTAGGAATAGGGATATGCGCATTTATTTTGTTCGTAGTATTTTTAAGCCTTCTCCTAGCAGATAAATTTCATTCTCAAAGCTGCGGCTGCCCTAATGTAATAGAGAAAAATTTTATTTATATCTTTGTTATCTTGGCAGTAATTTTTGTGGGCTCATTATCTTACTACTTATTCAAACTTAGACTAGAAACGCAGGATAGTCTAATAAAAAAGAATCTTCTCTTAGTATTAAGCTTTCTTGACGAAGACGAAAAAAATGTTATAAAAGAGATAGCTGCAAATAATGGGATAATGACACAGACTAACATAACAAGCAAATATGGCAAGCTAAAATCTCACAGAATAATAAGAAAGCTTGAAAAGAAAGGGCTGATTATAGTAAACCCTATCGGCAAAACAAATGAAATTAAGCTTAAAGAAGAACTAAAACAGGAGTTAGCATGAGAAAGATTTTTTTTGTTTTTATGTTGGTTATATTAATTTTAGCAGCAAATATCGCGTATGCAGAAGAAAAAAAAGTATATTTCTTCTATCAGGACGGATGCTCTCACTGCGCTAAAGTAGAAGCTTCGGGAGTTTTGGAAAAAATAAGCTCACCAGTAGAAAAATATGAAATAAGCCATAACAAAACAAGCAGAGAGTTATTTTTAGATTTCGCCAATAAATCAGGCATTCCTTATTCTGAAATGGGGGTTCCATTTATAACAATTCAATGCGGAGAAAACTATTCTTTCTTGCTTGGGGACAGCCAGATAATAAAAGATTTAGAAAAATCATTCAAAGACTGTGCAAATACTCCTGGAGAGATTCCAAATCAAAGATTAACAATCGCCGCAGTGGTTATTGCCGCTCTCGCAGACGGATTAATCAATCCGTGCGCAATAGGAGTTTTAGCATTTCTTTTAATAATACTGACAGTTATTGGCTCAAAAAAGAGATTGATTGAAATTGTTTTTGTTTATATTTCAACTATTTTTTTAGTATACTTCTTGTCAGGGCTGGGGTTATTTTCAGCAATACAATCGCTAAAGATAACCTCTATTATTTTTAATATTGGAGCAGTAATCCTGATAATAGGAGGATTGATAAATATGAAAGACTTTTTTTGGTATGGAAAAGGATTAAGCCTCGCAATTCCGGAATCAAAAAAGCCTCTGCTTGAAAAATATGCTCATAAATCTTCAATTCCTGCAGCAATAGTTTTAGGATTCTTGGTAGCCTTATTTGAACTGCCTTGCACCGGAATATTTTATATATCCATTTTGGGATTGCTCGCTGAAAATACCACGAGAATGGGTGCGATACCCCTTCTCTTATTGTATAATTTTCTGTTCATTCTTCCATTAATAATAATATCGGCAATTGTAATATTCGGGTTTCCGCCTGAAAAAGTTCAGTCATGGGCACAGGGAAAAAAGAGAATATTCAGGCTTGTAATGGGAGTTATAATGCTGGCATTGGGAGTTATAATGCTTAGTGGAATGCTATAACAATAAAACTTTTATAATGAATTAATCTAAAATAACTATGGGAATAATTGATTTTTTGGGAAAATTGGGAAAGAACACGCTATACTATCCAGGATGCCTTACAAAATATGTCCTAAAATCAGAAATGGAAAATTACAAGAAAATTCTTAATAAAATAGGAGTAAGTTATATTACTATTCCAGAAGAAATTTGCTGCAATTCCCCTGTTGCAAATGCAGGATATGAGAGCGAGGCGATCAAACTTGCAAGGAAAAATCTAGAATTATTCAAGAAATATGATGTTAAAAAAATAGTCACTAACTGTCCTGCCTGCTTTAATAATTTCAACAAAGAATATAAGAAAACTCTTCCTGACTGGGACATTGAAGTGGAACATATAATAATAACAATTCTGAACTATCTAAGAAAAAAGAGAATATCTAACCCCAAAAGAGAAAGAGCAGTATATCATGACCCCTGCCATTTAGGCAGATATTCAAATATGTATGATGAACCTCGAGAGCTTCTTACAAGACTAGGTTATGAAATAGTTGAACTGCCGAATAATAAAGAGAACTCCCTATGTTGTGGAGGAGGGGCAGGATTAAAAACAAATGATCCTGAACTGGCAAATAAAATCGCAAAAGAAAGAATAAGACAGGCAAAATTATTAGGAGTAGACAAAATTATAACTCCCTGCCCTCTGTGTTATTCTAACATGAAAGAAAATTCTGGAATTGAGATTGAAGAATTTTCTCATGCAATAGCAGAAAAGCTGGGGCTGAACCCTGAAAAAACCAGCTTGGAATTTTCATCAGAACAGGAGGCTTGCAGTTAAAATGAAAAAGTCAGAAGAGTTAATACCCTATTCAACAGACGCATCAATGATAGAGGGAAATGCGATAAAAGTAGTATTTCCAAAAACAATAGGGGAGATTAGAAATATAATAGGAAAAGAAAATAACATCACAATAAGAGGAGGGGGCACAAGTTTAGTTGGCGGAGCGGTTCCCTTCAATTCTGTAGTTATGGATTTAAGCAAAATGAACAGAATCCTTAACTTGGATGCTGGAAATAGAATAGTAGAAGTTGAAGCAGGAATTATACTTGATGAATTAAATAATTATTTAGAAAAATACAACTTGGAATTCCCTGTTCAGCCGTCTTCTCACGGAGTTTGCACTATAGGAGGTATGATAGCTGCGAATGCTGCAGGAAATCGCGCTATAAAATACGGGAAGACAAGAAAATGGATAATAGAGCTGGAAGCAGTAAATGGAAAAGGAGAGGTATTAAAAATAAAAAAGTCAGATTTAGAAGATTTTTCAGGAATGGAAGGAATAACAGGAGTGATTGTTTCTGCAAAACTTAAACTTGAGCCAAAAATAAAAAGAACAACTTCAATGTTCAGCATAGAAACTCTGGATAGTGTAGCAGAAACTGCTAAAAAATACAAGGACAACAAAGAGGTTTCTGAAATAGAAATTTTGGATAAAACTACTTCAAGCTTGTTAGGATTAGAAGAAAAATATCATCTGATAGTTGAATTCGAAAATGAAGAAGGAGAGTTGAAAGGGAAGGATTATGACTATATAATGAATTTAAGGGACAGAGCATACCCTGCCCTTGCCAATATAGGATTCAGCCATATTGAAGACCCTGAAATATCATTTCAAAAGTTCAAAGAATTTGCAGAATTTCTTGAATCAGAAAGAATCCCATTTTTTGGGCATCTGGGAGTTGGAATAATTCACCCAGTATTCATGCAAAACCAGAAGAACAAAATACAAAGGATGTTTGAAGTGGTAAAAAGATTCAAGGGGCAGATAACAGGGGAGCACGGAGTTGGAATAATTAAGAAAGAATTTCTTGATTCAATAAACAAAAAAATAATAGAGAGAATAAAAAATAGGCACGATCCATTATGCAAGATGAACTGCAATAAAGTAATAAACTGCGGGAAAAAAACAGAAGAAAAAATAGAGGAGGCAAAAGATGACAATTGAATCTGAAAATGCGAGGGAAGAAATAAAAGAGATTGTAAAGAAGTGTATAACCTGCGGAATATGCAAGTCTCTCTGTCCTGTTTTCAAAACTATAAGAGAAGAAAAAGTTTCCCCAAGAGGCAAGACAATGCTTCTGAAAAAAGAGGTTTATGATGAGATAATTTATAAATGCTCGTTATGCAGGGGATGCGAGCAGAGATGCCCGTCTGGAATAAAAATCTGTTCTGCTTTTAAAAAAGCAAGAAAAGTTTTAGTTGAAGAGGGAAAAGAAACAGAAGCAAATAAAGAAATGATTCAAAATATAAGAACCTACGGAAATCCTTTTGGGAAAATAGTTCCTGGAAAGTGCAGGAAACTTTATTGCTGCTGAAAATTTATAACAATAATGTTAAGTAAAGAATCAAATTTGACCTTCCCCCAGTATTCGGTCAATAATATAGCAGGAATTTTATTTATTCCCCCCTATTAAATGAGGGGGAATCCAGAAAATCTTTCGGATTTTCTGGCTGATCAGAAATGCACGAGGCAAATAGCATTTCTGACAAAATTAAATTCTCTGTGAAAATATATAATTGGGGGATGTTCGCTTGTAAGGTTCACTTAACAAATAACATAGATTTATAATCTTATTTTTTCTTATAGTAAAAGAAATTAATAAGAGGATTTCTTTTCCTATATATCAAGGAAAAAATTTCCTAAAATTTATTTCCATAGATAAAGTAAAAATGGCAGAAGAAAATAAAATGTCAAAAGAAGAGCAGATTGGTTATCATAAAGGGGCAATTTCTACTCTCATAAATGAGAGAAATGAAATGATAAAAATAGCCCAGCTGACAGAACAGCTGATAAAAGCTCATATTGAAGAGCTGAAGAAACTTGGGATAAATATTCAGGAGAAATAGCAGCTTATACATTAATTTTATAAACTCACAATTACTGAAATAAACATGAAAAGAGTGAGTATACTAACAATAAGTTTTATTTTTATACTTCTAGGATTAAGCTTAGTTTCTGCTTCTTGGTTTTCTGACATGCTAGACTTTTTTGGCAAAAACAAGATTACTGGAAGATATACTGGAATTGGTGGAGGAGTTTGTGAGTGTTCAAATTGCAGTGATTGTAGTAGTGCTCTGCAAAATTCTTCTTGCAATGAAATTAGATTAACTCAAGACATTATTGTTGCAGGTTCAAGTCCGACTTGTATTGTCGGTTATAGCTATAGCCTCAGTAATAAAATTTTCGATTTTGGAGGGCATAAACTAAGTTCAGCCGGCAATTTCAATGTAATGTATGGAGCTTTTTATGGTTTAAAATTCTACAATGCCAATAATTTTAAACTAAAAAATGGAGAGATTAGTGATTATGCCGGCGGTTCTGGTGCTGTTGCTACTGTTAATGCTCTAGAGTTTGAAGGGGGAAGTAATATTATTTTTGAGAATTTTAAGATGAGAAATGTTTCTGGTATTGGAGTTCATTTTGAGAATGTAACTAATCTTCAAATAAAAAATATTCAATTAATAGATACTCTTGGCATATATTCTAAAACAGGGGTATATTCCGAACCAGCAAACCAAAATAATTTTATCAATATAAATAATGTTACTTGCATATCTAATTTTAGAGATTTTTCTTCATGTATTTATATTAATAAAATGTCTCAAAGTACAATAAGTAATATAAAACTGCAAAATTTAGGCAATAAAAGAATCGATTCTGGAATATCTCTTGGTGATATTTCTTCTAATACTTTCTCAAATATAGAACTGACTGGTTCGGGAACAGGAATAGGTATTCTTATGGGTTATTCAGCAGATCGTAGTGTTTTTAATGAGTTTAATAATATTAATGTAAATAATTTTGGTGTTGGAATCAAGCTAGGTTCTTATGGGACAATTAAATTGAAAAATGTAACCACAAAACAAAACATAGCAAAAGGGATTGATGCAACAAATTATGGATCTCTTTATCTTGAGAATATAAATATAGAGTCAAATAATGCTAATTCGGATTATAAGGGACTTTATATAGTCGGTTATGGGAACATAAGTTCTGCTAATGTTCGTTCTTGCAATAATAATAGAATAGATATTGATTATTTTGTATACGGGGTTAATCAAAAAACATATAGCAATAGCACATGTAACCTAGTTGGAACAGGCACTCCGAAATGCGACTACAAATGTGACGGAACTACTTTTTGCACAAATGATTGCTCTTCTGGTCAAAAACAATGTTATGCAAATGGATATAAAACCTGTGGAAATTATGATTCTGACTCTTGTTTAGAATTCAGCGGAAACACCACTCTCTGTCCTGCTAATCAAACCTGTCAGAATGGAAATTGCACCTCTAACCAACAAGAGTATAACAGAACTTCTAGCTGCACACCAGGAACAATAAAATCCGGAACAACCTGCTTAAAATGCAACGCTCAAGGAACCAGTTATGTTCAAAACAGCTCTCTTTGTCTGGCTAATCAAACTTGCGATACTGGTGGAAACTGCTTAAACAACGGAAGTGTGTGCATTCCTGGAGGGATATACAGCCAGTGTTTAGTATGCAACTCTCTTGGAACATTCAAAGTTCCAGATAATTCAAAATGCTCATCTCAATTTTATTGCACTGAATCCGGATTATGCAGATGCAATCCTGGAATAATCCACAATAATGCTACATGTCTAGAATGCAGTTCAAATGGAACCTCTTTTGTAATGAATATCTCTCTCTGCCAGAACGGAAGCTTCTGCAACGCTTCAGGAATGTGTGTCTATTCTAACAGCACTAACTGCACTAATGAATGTTTATCTCTTAATCTGACTGGATGTTTTGGAAATGGAACAAGAATTTGTGGAGATTATGACAGCGATGAATGCTTGGAATGGAGCAATGTTAGTGACTGTTTAATTGGAGAAAGCTGTTCCAATGGGATATGTGCTATAGCTAGCGAACCTCCAATTTATACTGCCAACGGAGCAGAAGATATAAATATAAATATTAATAACACCAATCATTCATCTAACACTATAATTAATGCAAGCAGTGCAACACAAAAGACAGATACAAAAAAACTAATCATAAGACTAGCCCTATTTTTCGGAATTATATTCATTTTAGGAGCCATTGCCTTCTTAGTATGGAAATTTATGTCTGACCAGCAGGACAGGGTAAAAGCAGAAGCCAGCAATTCAGTAGTTATTGAAAATTCAGAAGAAAGCAATTAAAAGTGTAAGTTTGGCTACATAAACTCTTCTTTAGGATTATTCTCGTTATTCTCACTTTTTGCAGGACTATTGAAATCACTAACATTAATACTATTTATCAGCTCTTTAAACTCTGGAAACTTTTCGGCAGAAATCCTTGTTCCAGATTTGGTAAAGCCAGAATACTTTTCACTTTTGACAAATTCCCGTATTGTAACCCCAGGCTTACCGCCAAAATCATCAATTCTTACAACAATGTCAGTTTCTTCATTCTTTTTTATTTTCCCTATATCTTTTTCCATTTAAGAGAAAGTCTGCTCGAATTTATAAATCTGCCTATTATTGATAAAACAGAAATGACAGAAAACACAGAAAAACTCCTGGAACTGCTGAAAGCAGAAATAAGCAAACTGCCAAAAGAAAAAATTGGAATCGCATTCTCAGGAGGAATAGACAGCTCACTAACTGCTAAAATAATGAAAGATTCAGGAATAAATTTCAGAGGTTATGTTGCGGGAGTAAAAAACAGCCACGACATAATCCAAGCCAAAAAAGTGGCAGAAGAAATAGGTTTTGAGCTGGTTACAATAGAATTAAATGAAAAAGAGATAGAAGAAGCAATCCCAATTCAGGACAAAATATTAAGAGAGGTTTATTCAGAATATCCCTCAGAACTATTGAAATCCAACGCAATCCCAATTTCATTCAATCTTCCTCTTTATTTTGTGGCAAAATATGCAGAAGAAAAAATAATAATTGTTTCACAGGGTCCGGATGAGATGCTTGGCGGATATACCAGGCATCAAAAATTAAATGAAAAAGAAGCAGAAAAAGAGATGAAAACAGATACAGAAAATCTGTTAAAATTTGGAATTATGCAAAACATAGCTACTGGAAAACATTTTAAAAAAGAGTTCATAATGCCTTATCTATCAAAAGATATTGTAAATTTCTGCCTCTCTCTTAATTACAATGAAAAAATAAATAATAATACAAGAAAATTAATACTAAGAAAACTAGGAGAAAAAATAGGGTTAAAATCAGAAACAGCATTCAAAGAAAAAAAAGCAGCTCAATACGGCTCTGGAATAATTTATGTAATGAAAAAGCTTGCCAAAAGAAAGAACATTCATATTTCTAAATATATAAGAGAAAGAGAAATATAAATCTTACATAAATAAACAATTACCCCTTAAAATAACTTACTGCCACATCTGCAATTTCTTCTCTTTTTAACAACATCCAATCTTATTCTCTACAATATAAAACCTTTTAAAATCCCTCTATTTTCAATAAAAATGGAAAAAGAGCTGATAAAGTTTATAGACGAAAATAATCTCTCCCCCTTCAATTCAGAAAAAACAAGGCTAAGCAGGGAAAATGACTCTTTATTTAAAACAAGAGACGGAAAAGCGGTTTATAACAGAGTTCTGGCAATAATATCAGAAAATTTTATCTTTAAGGAAACATCGAATCTCTGGAATTTCTTCTCCTGGCAGGAAAATTTAGAAGAAATAAAGAAATTGCCTAAGAGCAATTTCAGTCTCCAAGGAAAAACGCAGGTTTTTCCAGGGCCATTCAAAATCAAAGATTTTGAAGGTTCAAAATCTGGCACAGCAAGCTGGGGGGTATTAAACCCAGATTTAGAAATAAAAAAAAGGCAGGAATTCTTCAAAAAAATACAAAAACAGGAAAATGAAGTTCTAAAATGTCTTTCAATCCCAAAAAAATCCTGGAAGCCAAGATATAACATTCTTGCAGTAACAGAAGATGAAAAAACATTCATAGAACTCCAGAAAATAGACTGCCCTGTGCAATTTATAAACTCAGAAAATGATTTAGACTCGCTAAAAGAATATGACATTATACAAGTGGTAGATTGTGAGCAATTTTCTCGAGCCCTGGAACAATTTCCCCAGTCAGTTTTTGTTGATTCAGAAAAAGAAGTTTACTTAGAAAGATATCTGGAAACTCTTTCTGGATGGAGGCAAAATTTAGAGCTTCTCTCCAAAGCAGAAACAAATGAAAAAATATCTTTAATTGTTTCAGAGCTTCTGAATCTTCTAGAATTAATAAAAAACAATCCTGAAGAAAAATTTACAAGAGAAAAAGCAGAAGCCTCTCTTGAAAAAATAAATGAAAATATTGAAAAAGAGATAAGCAAGTTAAGCATATCAGGAACATCCCTAGTATCAATGCTGTCTCAAGGAAAAATACCCCAAGAATTCAAAGGGATAATAAGCAAGTCTATAAAAGATTCAGGAATTCCAGAAAATATCCTGACAGACAGCCTCCCGGTAAAAAATACAAATATTGCTGAAAAAATAAAAAGAAAATCTAATGAACTGCAAAAAATTCCAGAAAAGTTGAAAGAACTCTCCAATCTCCTTGTTTTATTTGATTTCACTTCAGGAATATCTAAATTCACAGAAAATAAAGCTTTTCCAGAATATTCAGAAGAGCTTAATATTTCAGAATCTAAAAATTTATTTCTTGACAATGCCCAGCCAATATCTTTTCATCTTAATCCCCAAAATAGATGTTCTATCCTTACAGGAGCTAATTCAGGAGGTAAAACAACTCTTTTAGAGCATATAATTCAGCTGCTCACTCTTTTTCAGCTCGGCTTGCCAATTGAAGGAAAGCTAAAAACTCCTGTCTTCACAGAAATATACTATTTTGCAAAAAATAAGGGCTCAACTAATAAAGGAGCATTTGAAACCCTTCTCTCCCAGATGAATAAAATAAATCCAGGAGAAAAAACCCTTATACTAGCAGACGAGATAGAATCAGTAACAGAACCTGGAATTGCAGGAAAAATAATTTGTGCAACAGCAGAATATTTCATAGAAAGGGGCTGCTTCCTGGTAATAGCCACGCATTTAGGGCAAGAAATACAAAAATCCCTTCCCAACTATGCAAGAGTAGATGGAATAGAAGCAAAAGGACTGGATGAATATTATGAGCTGATTGTAGATCACAACCCAATTTTAGGAAGATTGGCAAGTTCAACTCCAGAATTGATAGTTGAAAAAATGGCAAATTCAGAGAAAACCGATTATTTTAATTTCTTGAATAATAAAATCAAACTTAAGTAACTGCTAAAAAAGGGGAAGTATAGAAAAGGTTAAAAACCCCCGATACATCCAATAATTATCAAATCCCCGGTATGGCCGCAAGGTAATGCCGGGCTTACTTTTTATGGAAAAAAGAGAGGCAATTGTATTTATTGACGGAAGTAATGTTTATCATAATTCTAAATCGATAATTGATAAGCCTGGAAAGTTAGATTTTCAACATTTAGCGGAATTTATATGCGACCATTTTAATTCAAGCTTAAAACAGATAAGATATTATAATGCTGTTCCTGATATTTCTGAAAATCAGAAAGTTTATTACAAACACATGGAATTTTTAGAAGGGTTAAGAAAAAAACATATAATTGTTAAAACCAGAAAACTAAAGAAGATTAAAAAATCGAACATTAAATTTGAAAAAGGTATCGATGTAATGATTGCATCTGATATGATCAGAAAAGTATTAATTGAAAAAGAATGTAAGATCTGCATACTAATATCTGGGGACGCAGATTTTATCCCTGCTATGCAGGTTATAAAAGAAGCAGGTTATGAGGTAATTGTCTGCTCTCCAGAGCATGGATTTTCAAATGAATTAAGACAAGGAAACTTTAGGTATCTTGTTTTGAAAAAAGAGGACTTGAAATAAACTCGCAAGCTTAAACCTTAAGCAAACTCGTTGGAATCTCCCTATTAGAAACACATATTCTAGGGGTTAAATCGCTTCTTTCCTTAACCAATCCAGAAAAAGTAGTCAGCGCAAGAAGAGGAGTATTGTTTGTCTTGCTTATATGAGAAAGAACAACATTTTTCAGTTTAGAACTCGCGTGTTCTAACACGCATAATCCTGCCTGCATATTGGATAAATGTCCCTTATCGCTTTTTATCCATTTCTTTAAATAAAATGGGTAGGGTCCGTCATCTAACATTCTGATGTCATGATTTGACTCTAAGCATAAAAAATCAGAATCAGAAACATTCTCAAGAACATTCCTGCAGCTATATCCTAAATCAGTGATAATTGAAACTTTTTTCCCATTAAAAACATTATAAGAAACAGGATCTATGGCAGTATGAGATTTTGAAAAAGATTCTACTTTCATCTCTCCCAAATCTACAACTTCATTATTTTTAATTAAATGAACCAGCTCTTGATTAGAGCATAAAAAACATTTTTTTGCTGTTTTTTTAGTTGCAAAAACAGGAATATTAAAATTTCTTGCAAATACATCAACTCCTTTAATATGGTCCGAATGTTCATGTGTGATAAATATCCCTTTTATTTTTTCAGGATTTTTCTTAATCATTCCCAATCTTTCAACAATCTGTTTTGCACTTATTCCTGCATCAATTAAAACTGCACTTTCCTCATTTTCAACATAAAAGCAGTTTCCAGAACTTCCAGAAGCTAAAACACTAACTTTCATTTGCCAGCTCTTCCAATATGCCCGTTTATCCTTCTATCAGTTTTAGTCTTGCAGTCACAGCATTTAGGACATCTCCAACATCTAGCACAAACATTTTCTACAAGTTTCCCACAATTACTGCAGCGTATCATTTTTCCCCTTTTTATTATTTTATAGATGAAACTGCACTTTATAATTTTAACTGAAAAGCATATTTAACACTATCTAAATATATAAAAAACCATATTTTATCTAAAATATATGGACACTTCAAAAATCCCATATAGAATAGATTTAGCAGGAGGCTGGCTCGACCAGCCCTGGGTTTCGAATAAATATCCCGGAGCAGTTATCACTATTTCTATACTTCCTACTCATTCTTTTAATGGAAGAAGCGGAATGGCAACTTCAACAAGAAAAGCTGCTCAAGATTTTTTTAGGAAAGTGCATCCTCATACAGGTACAACCAATGAAACGTTAGCAGAGCTAATATTTGAACATGAAAATCCCCCTGGAAAAATACCTATATCTGGCTCACAGGACGCATTAGGAATATTCCTTCCCAATGCAAATAGACTTTATTATGCTGGCAAACATGATGATGAGAGAGGATACTGGCCAGCAGAGATAATCTCAATTTCTAATCCCAAAATTATAGGCTGGCTCGAATCTAGCATAAGATTAATACCCCTCGGCTCAAGAAAACAGGATTTCAGGGTATTGGATAAAAAAGATATAAATGAAGAAAAAACAAGAAATCTCGCAGAAGCTTCAGATGCCTGTTGGGAAGCAATAAAATCAAGAGATACTCAAAGATTTGGAGAAGCAGTTAGGCAAAGTTTTGAAGCTCAAAAAGCAATGTTTTCTTTGATGTCAAATCCAGAAATAGAAGCTCAAATTAGAAGTTATGAAAAACAGGCATACGGCTGGAAGCTCTCTGGAGCAGGTGGAGGCGGTTATCTCATACTTATAACTAACGAACAAATTGAAGGTGCGTTAGAAATAAAGATTAGGCGAAGTTAATGTTTTGTTTATAAAACACTGCATCTGCAAGTAATTCTTTCTTTCCCTGTAAGTAAAATAGTATAAGTTAAGTTGCAATTCCAGCCCAAATCTTCAACATGCGTCAGTCTATTTTCTTCAGCATATCCGCAAACCATCTTCTTTTTAGTAGAGCTGCTCAGATATTTTATATAATTCCCCCATGTTCCTGCACCCGTTTGAAGCATGTTAACTATAGAATTCTTCCATTCGTCAATAGTTTCTTTCCAAGATTCTAGAGCCGAAATCCTCTCTTCTGAATTTTTTATTATTACTCCATGTAAAACTAATCCATTATTATTTAATGAGTCCATATAAAAATTTAAATGCCCCAAAAAAATAGAACTATCAGAACTAAATAAAACTAAGTCAAAAACCGCTCCGCAATTTTTAGAAATATTATTTTTATCAAAGATATATTCTATATGTCCATAAAAAAATGGAGTAAGAGAAGAATATGTTTTATTATTATAAACTAAACTAAATATTGTTGCCTGTGGGCTATATCCATGCCATAAATAATTTGCGAAACTTACTTCACTAATGTCTAACCTCACTTCATCATATTAATTTAACTTTATATTATCAAATACGCATGGAGCAATACTATCATTTTCAATCCAACAATTGATTAAAGAGTAGTCGGTTATATCAAAATAATAGGTTAACAATTGATTATTGCTATCTTTAACAAAATACAAGTTATTGACGGATGAATTATACAAAGTTTTACTATAATCTTCCGAAGCAAGAATTCCATTAGCACTCACCGCCCCCATCATCATAAATATCCCTAAGAATAAAGATAAAAACAATACAAAATGTGCCTCTCTTTTCATGAAAAATAATAGAATAACTTTTATTTAAATGTATTGTATCGAGAAAGAGTAGTGAGAACTTCCACTAATTAAGAAAACGCCCAGACCAGGAATCGAACCTGGAAACATCAGAAATCTTTTATGGATTTCTGAATGTGCTCAGAAATGCACGAAACAAAGAGCATTTCTGACATCCTTGCAAGCAAGGATTTCCACTAATTAAGAAAACGCCCAGACCAGGAATCGAACCTGGAAATCCTTGCGGAAACAGCCTTTCTTGTCTATATCTCTTCGCTTTCCAGAGCTGCGCCTTACCATTGGGCCATCTGGGCTTAGAATTGATAAATAACCTGGTTTTATAAAGACTATTAAAGCAAAAGTAAAAAACATAATTTTATTAAGAATCCCAATCATAAGAATATATGAATCTGGAAAATTTTAAGGAAAAACTAAAAGAATATAAAAAAGAGGATATAATCTTTACCTTTCATGCTGAAATCCAGGCATTAATAAGACAGATAGATTTAGAAGAAGTAAGAAATAATTTGACAAACCCCAAAAAGCTAGTATTTGTTGAAAAAGAAGAAATCCAAAATAAAAAAGAAAAGTATAGTTGCTATTTTGCTTATTCTAATTTTAATTGCCATAAATATGTTTTAACACTGAATAGTAAGATTATTATAGTTACTATAATTAATATAAACAGAAACTGGCAGAAGATAATAGAAAGAAAAATATAAAATGGAAAATTTCAAGTTTAGTTACGATAAGGAAGACGATAATTTGTTTATTTACTTAGAAAGCCAAAAATCAGAAGGTGCAGTAGAGATGGGCAATTTTGTCTTTGATTTTAACAAAGACGAAGATTTAGTGGCGATACAGATTTTTGAAGCATCAAAAGTCCTTTCAAAGATTATGCCTAAAATAATAGAGTTAGCTAACATAAAAAATATAAAAATGGAGATAGCTAATTTTAGAAATATGACTGCAGTAAGAATGTTTATAGATACAGATAAAGAGGCATTTATGACCCCCATTATTATTCCAAAAATTAAGCAAGAAAGCCCAGCATTATAATCAAGGGCTTTAATATTTTACCCGTTTGTCCTTGATTAGATAGGGAAAGACTTATGTCTTTCACTATAAGTTATTAATTCTTCATCTCAATCTTAATATTAACGCTTCTTGGAATAGCTATCCTCATTATAGAATGCAAAACCCTGTCATTAGCAGGCAGATCAATTACTCGATTATGAACTCTCATTTCAAATCTGTCAAAAGTAGCTGTTCCATTTCCACAGGGAGATTTTCTTGTTGTAACTTTCATTCTTTTTGTTGGCAATGGAATCGGTCCAGAAATTACAATACCTGCCCTGCTAGCCAAATCCTTAATTACTGTGCAGATATTATTTAAGGCGTCAATATCTACACTCGCAAGCTTAATCCTTACCTTAGCCATATAAAGTATGTGAAAAATCAATTTAAAAACCTTTCTTATTTATATAAAATGCAATTTTTATGTATAACCCAAAATTTATATACACAAAACAACTAATCCCCATATGAAATTAAAATTGAGGTATCCAAAGATTACTATTTTTGTAATCATGATTATTTTTGCATATTTTATTTTCAGGAATCAAGAAGTAAATAATTTTATATCTCATCTTGGAAATATAGGATATCTCGGAGTATTCATTGCAGGATTATTATTCTCTTTTGGATTTACCACCCCATTTGCAATAGGTTTTTTTGTAGTGCTAAATCCAGAAAATATACTGCTTGCAGGAATTATCGGAGGTTTCGGAGCACTAATTTCAGATATGATCATTTTTAAGTTTGTCAGATTTTCATTCAGCAAGGAATTCTCAAAGATAAAAAAGTCAAAGTTAATAAGAGAAACAGAAAAAATAATTGAAAATAATTTAAGCAAAAAAATTCAAATCTATCTCCTCTACGCCATAGCAGGATTCATAATAGCAAGTCCGCTTCCTGACGAAGCGGGGATAACAATTCTTGCAGGAATGACAAAAATAAAACAGATAGATATAGCAAAAATAGGCTTTGTCTTCAACACTTTAGGAATAATTATACTTCTAATGATATAGACTGTTAAGTAAACTATAGAACTTAACATCCCCCACTTCCGTAAAACTATTATTATTGACAGAGAATTTTATTTGTTCTCCCCTATTTATTGAGGGAGAAAAATCAAATTTCTGCTATACTATAAATCCGAAACTAAGGGGGAATGTTAAGTTGGGTTTTTTACTTAACACAAACATAAACTTTATATACAAAAAAATCATAAACTAATAAAGGAGGTGAAAATGGAAACACTAACAATTTTCGCATTAATTGTGTCTCTTCTGATTTTGATAAAGATAATAGTAATTCTTATCAAGCCAAAAGCATGGTACAATTTAGCAAAAACGATTTGGAGTGCTCCAACACTAGTAATGATTGTCTGTCTTGTTTTATCGGCAATAGTCTTGTTTTATCTAATTCAGACAGTGACTATTATTGAGATAATGGCAGTAATGTTATTCCTAGCATTATTATCTGGAATGACTATGGCAGTTTATTCAAGGGAAATTCTAGATTTTGCAGGAAAACTCTTGAAAGACAGAAAATTCATGAAAAAAGCCTGGCTTGCAATTATTATCTGGCTGGTTTTAATATTATGGGCACTTAAAGAAATCTTAATGTAATTTATTTTTTTCTTTATTTTTTTAATATGACTGAATAATTATCGAGCTTTTAGCCATTTTCTGGTAAAAGTCAAAATCAGGCAGTCTCTGTTTTGATTCAAATATCACCTGGTAAAGCCCCTCCCAAAAAAAGAACCATCCCGCAGGCTCAAAAAGAACAAGCAAAAAATGAATAAAAACATTGCTTTCAGAATACCCAAATAATAAAAATGAAGCAATCAGCATAGTTAACACTCCCAAAATAATAAATATCCCCCCTCTTCTAAGTATAGAAGTATATTTCTCTCTTGTTTGCCGGGCATGCCTCTCGAAATGTTCTTTTAATCTCATTCTTATAACTTTTTCCTTATCCAGCCTTCTCATTTTCTCTGGAATAAGAAGCCTCAACTCAATTTTATCCAGCTCTTTATCGCGAGTTGCTCTTTTCGCCTCATCCAAAAAATCAACAGAAAGTGCTCTTTCAGAATAATGTCTGGGATCAAAACTTGAAAAAATATCCTCATAACTATTCATCTTCAGACTGACATTTGACATCTCAAAAGCATCTCTTTCCTTTCTCTCAAGTATGTCTTCAGTTATTTCATCACCTATTTTTTCCATATATCAAAGAAGAAACTTGCATTTAAAATACTTGTGATTTAATAAATTTATATACCTCGCACTCTTATTTTATAAATGAAAAAGCTTAACATCCTTATTTTTATTCTTATTTTTAACACTTTTATTCTGTTAGGCTATCTTGTTTCCTATTCTAATGAAAATACAACAAACAAAAGAATAACTGCAAACATAACAGAAGTGATAGATGGAGATACAATTGATACAAATTTAGGAAGAGTAAGGTTATTGGGAATAAACACTCCAGAGAAAAAGCAAAGATTATACCAAAATCCAAAAGATTTTCTCTCCCAGTTCAAAGGAAAGCAGGTTTATCTTGAGCAAACAAATGAAGACAAGGATAAATATGGAAGAATGTTAAGATATGTTATTTATCAGGGAATAAATGTGAATAAAGAAATTATCAGGCAGGGATGGGCGCACTATTATTCCTATGAAACTGACAAATACTCTTCAGAATTACAAAAAGCAGAGCAATCAGCGCGAATTCAAGAATTAGGAATATGGGAAAAAAGCAAAGATTCTTGTTCTGGCTGTATAATCCTAAAAAAGCTGAATAATATCGACCCCGGAGAGTATGTTTTGCTGGGAAACTCCTGTTCTTTTCAGTGCAATCTGACAGGTTACACAATTGACGATGATTCTTCCTCTCACACAAAAAAGCTGAATTTCATCTTAAATCAGGGAGAAGAAATTAAAATTGATTATTCAGGAAGCATCTGGAATGATGCCGGAGACAGTTTCTATCTTAGGGATAGTTATGGCTATCTTGTTTTGTTTTATAGATACTGAAAAGTGTGACATCCTCCGTCCCCTAAAGGTTTTTTGCTGCGGCAAAAAATCCACCTTCGGTGGAGGACGGCGTCCTAACTAAAAAAATGATGCTGTTTCTGATTTTTTACATAACTCAATGCTCTTTCAAAATCACTTCCACAACCCTCGCAAAAATATCCTTCACTCCAAAAATGCCCTTTAGGATATCTCTTTCTTAAATTAGGGCAGAGTCTGAAAATAATATACGCAGATAATCCTTTGATTATCTGCATCATCTCTGCCTGAGATAATGTTCTCGGACAATTCACAATTATGTGCACATGCTCTTTCAGAACTTCAATGATTACTATTTCAATTTTATGTTTTTTGCATGCTTCTTCTATTGCAATCCTGCAATAAGTTTCAATTATTTCTTTTTGCATCATTGCATACCTGCATTTAGTTGTTATTTGTATTACCTGCAAATTATTTCCAACTGAATTTTCATAATGTTTATATTCTATTATTTTGGTTTCCATTTTTTTCTCCAGCTCTCGCTAAGCGAAAGCTTTATTTAGTTTGAGAAAGTTCTAACTATTGTTTTGTTGCAATGAGTTAAAATCTAGCTCATTGTTTATAATCATTCGAAGAATAAATATTTAGCGATTATACCCCGCAATTCATCCGCCCACTAAAGTGGGCACAAGGATTTCTTGCGGAAACCTTAAATATTCCAAGAATGCCTCAAATTGATGATAGAAGATTTAACATTCTTAGAAGAAGGAAAATTCACCCAACACGATAGAATAGTCAAAAATCTTGCTGAAAAATTGCAGGAAAAAGCAAAAAGAGAAAACATAACAATAAGAAGAGTTTTAAGCCAGTATATTTCCAGAGAATTTACCTCTCAAAAAGGATATACTGCAACATCTCCAGATTTTAGGAATAGAACTGCCTCGCAGATAATTAAATCAAAAGAGATTATGGGATGTACGGACATTGCTCTAATATTTCTTGCTGTTGCCAGAGCCGCAGGAATCCCTTCAAGATATGTAGAAACCTTGCAAAAAAGCTGGCTAACTGACAAAACAATCCCGGGAGTTCGAGGTCATATTTTTGTAGACATTCAGCAAAATGGAATTTGGAAAGTTTATGAACCTCTGACTGGATTTTGCAGGCAGAATGATTATATTTTTCTAGGGAGAGAATATCAGGTTATAGGCAAAGGAATAGATTTTTCTCAAGTTTACGAGTTTAAAAATGGAATTTTCCAGCCAGAACCCTCTGATTTCACAGACATTATAAATATCGCACAAAGGGTAAGAGAAGAAACACAATAAAGCTAAATTCTATCTCGCTTGAGCTGATTGCACATTCATCATTTCCTTAAGAAAGGGGCATAATTCATCTATAACACTATAAGATTTTTAAACAATGAGATACATAATATAATATGAACAAAAAAATACTTGCTTTTTTATGCAATGGAGAAAAATTCCTTTTATTGAGAAATAATTCTAAAGATCCTGCCCACGGAGGAGATTATTGGTTTACTGTAACTGGAAGTGTTGAAGCTGATGAATCTGTAGAAGACGCTGTTAAGCGAGAAGTAAAAGAAGAAACAAACCTGGAGGTATCTGAAATTTTTGATTTAAAATGGGGCTCTGTTTATACTTGGGATAAAGAAGATCACTCCGAGAACAATTTCCTGGCTTTTGTAAATGATGATAAAGTAATCTTAAATGAAGAGCATGTTGATTCTGAATGGCTTAGTTTAGATGATTATATTAAAAAGATAAATTGGGATTTGAATAAAGA
This sequence comes from Candidatus Pacearchaeota archaeon, assembly GCA_016186365.1. Taxonomy (GTDB): domain Archaea; phylum Nanobdellota; class Nanobdellia; order Pacearchaeales; family GW2011-AR1; genus JACPLT01. Next base: position 33,223 of record JACPLT010000031.1, read on the forward strand.
AGAATTAAAAAAAGTCCTTGAAAAAGCTATGAAAAGAGAATTATTTTTTAAGAAAGAAAAAATTGACGATTTTAGAAAGAAAGCCGCTTAATCTTCTTGTTTTCTCTAAAATATTCTCATAACTTTTCATTAATTTTAAATACTTCCCAATATAGAGTTATTTATGTTACAAGAAATAATATACGCAATAATACAATCAGCAACAGAATTCCTCCCTGTCTCAAGTTCAGGGCATCTCGCACTAATTTCCAACCTTATAGGCGAGCCAGATCTCTCGTTTTTTGTAATGCTTCATCTCGCCTCGCTTATAACAGTAATCGTTTTCACAAGAAAAGAACTTTATAACCTTGCATCATTCAATCCCAAATATAAAAAATTATGGCTATTCCTGATAACAGCAACAATTCCCGCGGGAATTGTTGGATTATTACTCAGAAAAACTATTGAAGCTAGTTTTTCTTCGTTGTTATTCTTAAGCTTCGCCTTTATCTTTACAGGAATAATACTATTCCTAACACAATATACAAAAGCAACTTCAAATTTCAGCATAAAAAATTCTCTGTTAATAGGAATATTTCAGGCAATATCCATTTTTCCAGGAATATCCCGAAGCGGAATGACTATCTCTTCTGCCCTATTTTCAGGAATAGAAAAAGAAAAAGCCGCAAGATTTTCTTTTCTTTTATTTATTCCAGTAACATTAGGAGCATTCGTATTGGAATTAAACCAGCTGAAAATAAACTCTTCAGCAATAGTTGCCTTTTTCATCTGTCTTATTCTTTCCATATTTTTCCTTAATCTTCTAGTATTAATAATAAAGAAAGAAAAATTCTGGATGTTCTCATTTTATTGCTGGCTATTAGGAATAATTTCGCTGATTTTGTATTTGAGATGATTTAAAGAGTGACTAAAGCTTAAAATATTCTTTTTTTATTAATACTCTCTCACTACATGCTTTCCAAAGATAATTAGAAAGAGAGAAAGCGGATTTTCTTTTTTTATCAGTAAAATATGCCAAAATAACTTGTATATTATGCCCTCGTTTTATATCTTCAATTATAGGAACAAAATCTGTATCTGAAGTTAAGAGTATTATCGACTGGGTTTTCCTTTGTTCAGCAGTTCTTAATAAATCCATAGTCATTAAAGTGTCTACTCCTTTTTGTTGAAAGACGTGGCCTATTTTTTGGCATCTCCCTTCACGAACGATTATTCTTGGTTTAACAGACTTCAATTTTAATATGAATTTATCATAATTCTTTTGTCTTTGTCTTTCATTGTCAGAAGGTATTGACCCCCGATATGGTGGAGCAGTATATTAATAAATTTCATCACAAAATAATTTTAAGTCACTGCAAACAGCAATAACAAATTTTTCTATTTTATACTTTATGGGCATTCCATTGCCAAAATATTTAGAGATAAAAGAAAGATACGCCCCATCTATAAAGAATATAGTTTTATCCATATTAAAAAACATCAGGCAACCCTTTCAGATTACCTGGGATTATGTTAATAACATGATAATTACTTAGTATTTAAAACTTTCTTTCTGCGAGTATTATGGTTCTATATAAACATCTCCTGAAACATAGGGCAGTCCTAATTTTCCAGCTAAATCATAAAAATCTGTTTTAATATTTCTTCCTGCAACAATATCTTTAGAACTAAACGTTACTAATATTTCTCCTGGCAGTCCACAAGCACTTATTGAACTTACAAAAACAGGTTTATATCCTTTTTGAGCTAATCCTTCTAGCAAGCTTCTGCCTATTTTAACACCTTCATCAGACGAAAATGCTAAAAGCCCCTCTCCAAGCCTAAATGACTGAATAAGTTGCCTACCTTTAGCAGAAACATTTGCTCTCTTAAAATATTTTGTCTTTGCCATAAATTTAGGATTATTTATGCATTTTTAAGTATTATTATGCTGAAGAATAACTATTCAATCCGAATATTCCCTCTCTGCCAATCTTTAAGAACCAGTCTGGCAGTTCTATCGCTGTCAATACTTCCGCCCTTAATCAAAAAGTTATTTTTCCTTCCCAACTCTTCAATCAACAGCTCTGAATTTCCATTCGCATCAATATTGTAAAATCTTTCAATTATTCCAGGATAGCGTTTCATCAGCCTGTCAACAACAAATTCAGGGTCTTTAACCTTCTCATACGACCTCGCCCCAACTTCAGAATGCCTTGCCACCTTATCTCTTGAAATTCCTTTTTCCTGTTCAGGAATAACTCCTGGAGTGTCTAAAACAACAATATCCGAAGTCAGCCGAAGTTTCTGTATTCCTTTAGTGAAACCTGCAATTTCTGCTGTCCTCGCAGATTTCTTCCCAATTAAAAGATTGATTACAGAACTTTTTCCAGTATTAGGATAGCCAATTACTCCAACCTGCGCTCTCCTTCCAACTATCCCTAGGCTTCTAATCTCCTGCTTAATCCTGTTTCTTAAATCTTTTCCTCCGCTTCTAGCTTTGCAGGAAACAAAAACATAAGGGTTCAATTCAAGAACTCCTGCTTTCTCAGTTGTTTTTTTTATATCCACCAAATCTGCCTTGTTAAAAACATAAATCACCCCCTTCCCATTTTGTTTTATAACTTTTTCTATCTCTACATTTCGTGTTAAATCAAGAAATCTGGCATCCAAAACTTCCAGGATTAAATCAGACATGCTTATAACCTCTCTGGCAATTTTAGGAAACGGCTCTCTATGCTTGTTAGTTCCCTCTATAATTCCAGTCCTTCTGCTCGAAAATGAATATCTTACTCTCATAAACTTGATAAGAAGTACATATTTATAAGGTTAATGAAAGGAATAAATTTTATTACTCAATTTTAACAACATTTTTTCAGAGAGCTTTTTAAACTCAAAATTTCTATCTTAACTATGGCAAATAGGATAGAGATTGCTGCAAAAATAGGCGATGCAAGAGCAGATGTAAGAAAGAGAAAAATTCAGTCAATGGGTTTTCATGTTGAGGATGTAAATCTTGTTGATATTTATACTCTTGATGATGATGCGGTTAAAGATTCTGAACTAGATAATGTGGCTGCCATGCTTTCTAACCCTGTAACGCAAAAAGCTGGAATAAATCAGCCAAAAGCACCAGAAAAGTTTGACTATGCAGTTGAAGTTGGTTTTTTGCCAGGAGTAACTGATAATGTGGGAACTACTGCAAGAGAAATCGTAGAAGATAGTTTTAAAAGAAATCTAAAAGGTCAAGCGGTTTATAGTTCTCAGGTAATGTTTTTATCAGGAAATTTAACAAGAGAAGATGTTGTAAAAATTGGAGATTCTTTTTCAAATCCAGTAATTCAAAGAGCTTCTGTAAAAAGTCATGATAAATTTAGAAGAGACATGGGAATGGATGCAATAGTTCCAAGAGTCAGATTACATGAGGAACCAATTGCAGGATTAGTTGATATATTGCATGCGAGTGATGAGCAATTGTTAGTAATTGGTAAACAAGGAATTGGAAATCCTGATGGAACAAGAAGAGGACCTTTATCTATGGATTTAGCTTACATGAAATCTGTTCAAGCTTATTTCCAGTCTTTAAAAAGAAATCCAACAGATCTTGAATTAGAATCAATTGCGCAAACATGGAGTGAGCATTGTAAGCATACAATTTTTGCAGATTCTATTGATGAATTTCAAGACGGACTATTTTCAACTTTTATTAAAAGAGCAACAAATGAGACCCGATGGGATTTGGAATGGGAGCAAAACCAATTATTAATAGATATGGTTTTTGTTTTGCTGATCCCACAGATTCAAGAGAGCTATATAAGGGAAAAAATAAAACTCAGAAAATGTTATCTTCAAGAAGAATAATGGATGGAGTTATTGAGGGTGTTAATGTTGGTGGAAATTGTTCGGGAATACCAACTCCTCAAGGGTTTGTTTTCTTTGATGAAAGTTATAGGGGAAAACCATTGGTGTTTGTAGGAACTATTGGATTAATTCCAAGAGAAAGAAATGGACAGGCAATGCATGAAAAACAGGCGATGCCTGGAGATTATATTGTAATGGTTGGGGGTAGAGTTGGAAAAGATGGAATTCATGGAGCAACTTTTTCTTCAGAAGCAATTGATTCTGGAAGCCCTGCAACTGCTGTTCAAATTGGAGATCCAATAACTCAGAAAAAGATGAGTGATGCACTTATTAAAGAAGCTAGAGACAAAGGTTTGTATCGAAGTATAACTGATAATGGTGCTGGTGGATTATCCTGTTCTGTTGCAGAAATGGCAAAAGAATCTGGTGGATGTTATGTTCATTTAGATAAAGTTCCATTAAAATATCCTGGACTTGCTCCTTGGGAAACTTGGGTCTCTGAATCTCAGGAAAGAATGACATTAGCAGTTCCAAAAGAAAAATGGGAAGATTTCAATAATTTAATGCAAAGAAGAGGAGTAGAAGCAACTGTGATTGGAAAATTTACAAATTCTGGAAAGTGTGTTGTCGATTATAATGGAAATAATGTTATGGATGTGGATATGGAGTTTTTGCATAATGGATTACCGCCAAGACCAATTAAAACAACTTTTACAAGAAAAACTCATGAAGAGCCAAACTTTGAATGTTTGGATAATCTCACAGATTCTTTGCATGGAATGTTAGGAAGACAAAATATTGCAAGTTTTGAATTTATTTCTAAACAATATGATCATGAAGTTCAGGGCGGCAGTGTTATTAAGCCATTACAGGGAAGAGGAAGAGTTAATGGAGATGCAACGGTAATAAAACCTCGACTTGATTCAAATAAGGCAGTGGTTATATCTCAAGGAATTAATCCTTCCTATAGTGAGGTTGACACTTATAACATGGCTGCTTGTGCAATTGATACTGCAATAAGAAATGCGGTTGCAGCAGGTGCAGATTTAGAACATTTAGCATTATTAGATAATTTCTGTTGGTGCAGTTCAACTGAACCTAAAAGATTAGGGCAATTAAAAAGAGCATGCCAAGCATGTTATGATTATTCAACAGAATTCGGAACACCATTTATTTCAGGAAAAGATAGTATGTTTAATGATTTCAAAGGATTTGATGAATCAGGAAACCCCCTAAAAATTTCTGTTCTTCCAACATTATTAGTTTCAACAATCGGTGTGATGAAAGATGCACGAAAAGCGATTTCAATTGATCCAAAATTTGAAGGAGATTTAGTATATGTGCTTGGAAGAACTTCTGAGGAACTTGGAGGAAGTGAATATTTTGCAATGAAAGGAGAACAAGAAAGAGGAAAAAAATATATTGGAAATAGTGTTCCACAAGTTAATGCTAAAACAAACATGGATATTTATAGGGCATTTTTTAAAGCTACTGAAGAAGGATTGGTAGCTTCTGCAATGAGTGTTAATATAGGGGGGCTAGGAATAACCTTAGCAAAAAGTGCAATTGCAGGGCAATTAGGAATGGATGTAGACTTAACAAAAGTTCCAAATGATTGCATAAGAAACGACCACATTTTATACTCCCAAAGTCAGGGGAGATTGATAGTAACTATTGACCCTAAAAACAGAGAAAGATTTGAAAAAATAATAGAAGGAACTATCTATGGAATGATTGGGAGAGTAAGAGGAGACAATCAATTTAGACTTACCCTTGAAGAAAAAGAAATAGTAAACACCCGCGTTGATAAAATGGCAGAATCATATAAATCAACATTTAAGGATTATTAAAATGGCAAAACCAAATGTTTTAGTTTTAACAGGATATGGAATAAACTGCGACGAAGAAACAAAGTTTGCATTTGAAAAAGCAGGGGCAAAAGCCGATTTAGTTCATATTAATGATTTGATTGAAATTCCAAAAAGATTAGATGATTATCAAATTGTTGCTTTTCCAGGAGGATTTTCATACGGAGATGATACTGGTTCTGGAAATGCTCTAGCCTGGAAAATAAAAAACAATTTTGGAATAGAAAAGTTTACTGAAGATGACAGATTAGTAATTGGAATATGCAATGGATTTCAAGTTTTAGTAAATCTTGGTGTATTGCCTGCAATTGACGGAAACTATGGGCAGAGACAGGTTGCATTAAATCATAATGATTCTGCAAGATATTTAGACAGATGGGTAGATTTAGACTTTAATGGAAAAAGTCCTTGGACAAAAGGAGTAGGAAGAATCTCTTTACCAATAGCACACGGAGAAGGAAATTTTTATGCAAGTCCAGAAGTTTTAAAAGAAATTAATGCAAGAAGACTTGTTGCTGCACGATATGTTGAAGGAGATATATGCAGATATCAATATCTTCCAGCTAATCCTAACGGCTCTTTAGAAAACATTGCCGGAATAACAGATGAAACTGGAAAAGTTTTTGGCTTAATGCCCCATCCTGAAAGAGCAATATCTTTCACTCAATTACCTAATTGGACATTATTAAGGGAACAATATAGAAGAGCAGGAAAAGAAATTCCTGAAGAAGCAGGAGGAGTAAAAATATTTGAGAATGGAGTAAAATATTTTGAATAAAATGGCAAAACAAACAACTTATGCAGATTCAGGAGTGAACATTGATTTAGGAGATGATGTTTCTAAAATTCTTTATAATGCAGCAAAACAAACTTGGATAACTCTTAAATCTTGATTTCATTTTTTTGGGAAACAATAGAGTGATTCTAATATTATTTCTTTATATTTTCTATCTCCAATCATAAAAATATGCAAGTCAGGTCTTTCATCTTCATAATTAGTTATGTCTAACTCTATTCTGAAATCTTTTTCTTTACTTTCATATCTCCCGTCATCCCACCCAATTTCATCGCTTATAATCCAATCTGCCCATTTAATAAAATCTTCTCTGTCTTTATCAAAATCAATTTCTTTAACAAGAAAATCTCTAAAACATCGAAGTCTTGCAGGATGCAATTTATATTTTTTTCTTATCCAGAAGTATTTTATAGGATTTTTATTATGAAAAACATTATCTAATAAAGCCCTATCAATTTTAGACAAATCTTTCTTATTTTTAACAATATCTAATAGTTTAATTAACTGCTGTAATTTTTGTTTATTTATCTTGTCAAAATATTTTTGAGTTTTGCCTTTAAAAAAATTATTTAAAATTTCATTAAGTTTTTCTAGATTGCTGTCATTTCCTTCTATTAATTCTTTGACACTAAGAAAATCTTTTCTTCACACGCTCCCTGTTTTAACTCGGAGTAAGAAAAAAGATTTTCGAGGTGCTCAAAAACTCGAACACGCTCGGGGTTTTAACCCCGAGTTTTTGACATATCCTTTAATTTTTTCTTCCATTAATGAATATCCCCCTAGATGTAGACTAAATTATCAGTTTTAAATAATCTTCGCTTTAATTATCTTAATCTGCTCAATCGGCTTGTCATTCGCATCAGTTCTAACCTCTCCAATAGATTCAACAACATTCATTCCTTCTGTTACCTTTCCAAAAACAGGATGCTTATCATCGAGATAGCTGTTATTTACCAGATTAATAAAAAACTGGCTTCCCCCAGTATTAGGCCCTGCATTAGCCATAGCTATTGTTCCCTTTTCATTTCTATTTTCTTCTGTAAACTCGTCAGGAATAGTATATCCCGGCCAGCCCATCCCTGTTCCTGTCGGATCTCCGCTCTGAATCATAAAATTATCAATAACTCTATGAAAAATAACTCCGTCATAAAATCCTTTCTCAACTAAACTCTTAAAATTTCCAGTTGTGATAGGCATGTCTCCATAAAGCTCAATAGTGATATTTCCCATACTCGTTTCTAACATAACTTTTTCCATTTTGTTTTTCGAATCTTTGGTAATAAGATAAATCGCCCCTGCTATAATCAATACTGCCAAAATAGCTGCAATAAGTTGTTTGCTTTTCATGGTGATTCTACAACTTCCTCATCATATAATAACACGCTGTCATCAATTTCCGCACTGCTTATTCCATCATTTAAAGCATCTATAATAACATCTCCTGTCGGCTCTAATGAACTCTCCTCATCTATAACTTGATTGTCTGATATGCTGTTATTATAGACTACATAACCTACAAATAATATCAATATTACTGCAACTATCACTCCTGCTATAATTTTTTTATTCATTTTTATTCAATCTCCTTGCGATTTCTTTTGATTTTAATCTTGCAGCTCTTATTTTTCCCCATATGCTGCCTTTCTCTTCATCGCTATAATCTTTAGTATCAACAACATTCAGCTCTGTTCTGGCTTCTGTAATTGTCTGTTCTAATTCAGCAATATCTTCTGAATAAGCAGAATAATTTGAATAGCTTTTAATCCGCATAACCGCAATATCAAGTTTAGCCAGTTCATATTTGGCTGAAAGATGAAAATTAATTCCATTTTCACACCCATCAAATAAGCAGTAGCTTCTAACTGCCTGCTTAATGCTGTTGATGCTTGTTGCAGAGCTGACATCTCTTACTAATGAATCAACTATCTGCACTTTTGCCTGCTGAACTATTGTATTCAAACTTGAAACATCCACTCCTTTTTCAGCAAGAGCGTTTATTCTATTTTGGTATCCAAATAATATAGAGTTAAAAGAGTTAATTCTTCCGTATCCCAAGTTTCTCAATGAAGAAAGGTGGCAATAATCATAAGCAGATTTAAGCTGATTATAATTCGATTTTAGCCCATCTTTCTGCTCTGAATTTAAGTTTTTATATTCAATTTTTCTCCACTCTCTTATCGCTTCATTTGCATCTTTAAAATCCGAACTATAATTTTCAGTTAAATGCTTTCTAAAAGACTCCCTTCCTTCGTTATTTGCATCTATTTTCAGCTGGTCCATATCCTGTTGTAATTTTATAGAATACCCTGAAAATGAAACCCCCCCTTCAATACTAGAGTTAGTATAATCAATAATTCCAGCAATAAAGTCTGTCTTGCACTTTAAATTATCTGCAAGTGCCTGCAATTCGACACTATCATTCTTCGCAAGCTTGACAGCAAAAACATTGCAAGCCATGCTAAAAATAAGCAAACTAAATGCTAGGCTTAAAAATAACTTGTTCTTCATACTATAATGTTCAGAGCAGGATTTA
>JACPLT010000032.1 GCA_016186365.1 Candidatus Pacearchaeota archaeon
GATGTTCAATGAGCTGCAACAAGCTCATTATTCATAATAAATTTAGAAATAAATATGTTTTTAAGCTTGCCAACAAGATAGCTGAAATTCACTCATCACTTTAAGTGTAGAGTTTTCTTTCAGCAGGCAAGCTTATAAATTCTAGCGGTCAGCCTGTTCTAAGCAATGAAAATGCTACGAGAGTTATGATAAGAACCCACAAAGATGGAAAAATAGATGTTCTTTGTGGGCGTATAAGTGAAGATGGAAATTCAAGAAAGTGCAATCCAGAAGGACTTGAAGGAGATTTTTTAATGCATACTCCCTTGGGAGATTGCCCATATGCAAAGCCATCGAGAGTTATAGATAAAGGATAATAGTTTTTACAATATTTTTCCCAGCAAATGATTCTGTTTTATCCCAGTTATCTCTACTTCGATAAATTTTCCAATCAAATTTTTGTCTGAAGAATTTAATTCTATCAGCTTATAACTAGAATTTCTCGCAAAAAGCTGTTTATTGATTTCTGTTACTAAAGCTTTCTGCTTTGTTCCTATCAACTGGGAGTTTTTGTTTTGTATTGATTTTTTATATAATTCTATTAACTTTTCTGCTCGTTTGTCTATTATCTCTCTTGGAATCTGCTCTAGTTTTTCTGCTTTTGTTCCTTTTATTGGCCAGAATCTATTTACATTCAGTGAGTCAGGAGAAAGAGAGGAGATAAGATTGAAAGAAGCAGAATAATCTTCTTCTGCTTCTCCGGGATAGCCAACTATTATATCTGTTGAAATAGAAATTTCTGGAATTTCTTGCTTGAATTTATTTATTATTTTTAAGAAATCTTCAATTTTGTATTTCCTGTTCATTAATTTTAGGATTTTATCGCTTCCTGATTGTATTGGAATATGAAGAAATTTATACATTTTTTTATTTTTGTATATTTCTATCAGCTCTGGAAGAATTGGGAGAACATTATTGGGATTCATCATTCCTAATCTTACTAAGAAATTTCCTTTGATTTCTAGAATTTCTGTTAATAGTTTTGGAAGGAAAGGTTTTCCTGAATCTAATCCGTAAGCAGCGTTGTCTTGAGAGGTTAGCCAGATTTCTTTGCATCCTGAAGAAATATCTTGTTTTATATTTTTTATAATTTCTTCTTGGGGATAGGAGAATAACTTTCCTTTTGCAAATCTTGTTATGCAGAAGTTGCAGTTTCCTAAACAGCCCTCTGAAATTTGGGTTATTCCTGTTTTCTTTTTAGCTGGAATTTTAGGAAAGTTCAATTTTATTTCTTTTTCTTTAGACAGAAACTGCTCTTTTTCATAACTTGAATCAAATATTTTTCTTATCAGCTTGACTATGTCTTTTACATGGTTTGTTCCGAGATAGTATAACTCTTTTTCATTGTTTTGTATTTCAGGAAGACAGCCTGCAATTATTAAAGGTTTTTTCAGTTTTTTTAATTCTGCTATTCTTCTGTTTATCTTATTTTGAGTGGGAATTTTTACAATACAGGTGTTAATTAGGATTATGTCTGCTATTTCAGGGTTGTTAGTCAGCTCTAATCCAGAATGAATAACCAGTCCTTTCATTATTTCTGTGTTATTCTGATTAGCAGAACAGCCGTAAGTTTCTGTATAGATGAATTTTGGAGTCATAAAATTGCAAGATACAGGTAATTTAAAAAGATTACTTAAAATCTGCTAATTGAGAAACGAAAATTCCTTCTGTTAGATTGGGATATTGTGTTAATTCTTCAAGAGGGGCAAAGTTAGTTTGCGGTTCTCTTATTGGGAGGTCAAATGCTGCGCAAGGAGAAGCATAATCTTGGTTTGGACATCCGATTATAGCTATTGCATCTGAACAACTTGGAAAAGAAGTAACAGGTTCATTATTATTTCTGCTACAATGGAATAAATGAGGAATGTCTTGAAAATAATAAACAAGGCCGGATGATAAGTCTATTCCGCCGAGAGAATATTCGTTGCATCTATCAATATCACCATTAGTTAAATGTTCTTCATCTGGGGCTGGAATTCTCTGATGATTAATCCATCCTCCGAAACTTTGGACACTAGAGGTATCTCCCATAAGAAAAATTAATTTTAGTGATTTATAAATTTAATTGCAAATTAGAATATAGTTTAATTTTGTGTATAGTAATATTTAAATATATTAAAGCATTAAAAATGTTATGGATTATGAAAATAATTGTCAGAGAAGAGATGAAGAAGAGCCAAAAGTTGTTATGAGAATTCCGAGAAGTGCTTTTGAGTTGTCTCCTGAAGTTAAGAGAGACTTAGAAGAAAGAGCGAGATTAGAAGAAGAAGCTAAAGATTATGATTTTCGCCTTGGTTCGGGATTAGTCTAAGAATAAAAAGATGCTTTTTATGGTGGGATAAGTAGTGGACCTGATTAGAAAATTATTCTTGCATAAAGATATTTGTAGACTATAAATAGAAACATTTAAATATGTAGACACCCGTATATAGTTATGTATATAGAAAAAAGAAAGCAGGAAAATAGAATAAAATATTATTTAGCACACTCATTTAGAGAAGGCGGAAAAGTGCATAAAATAAGAAAATTTTTAGGGGTAAATCTTAATTTAGAAATGCTAAATGAAAGAAAAAAGAAAGCAGAATCTCTTATTTTTGAAGAAATTAATCAATATAAAATAATTCAAGACCCGCTTCAGATTGAATTGCCTGAAAAAGAAATAGAATTTGTAAGAGCTCTTGAATTAAAAGAAAAATTGAGGGTTTTCCATCTTTCTGAAAACCAATGGAAAGTTTTTTCAGAATTATTCACATACAACACAAATGCTATAGAAGGAAGTGAATTAAAAGGAAAGGAAGTTAAAGATATATTAGAGAAAGATAAATGGCCGGAAAAATCTAAAGAAGACATAGCAGAAACTTATGGTGTTAATGAGGCGATAAGCTTTATAAGAAACACAAAAGAGCATATTTCCTTAGATTTAATAAAAAAACTGCATAACATAGTTTTTAAAAATTCTAAATCTTTTGCAGGAGAGTTTAGAAAATCTGGAGAAGAAGTTGCTGTCAGAAATGGACTTGGAGAAATTGTGCATATAGGAGCTCCACAATCAAGGGTTATTTCTTTATTAAATGAGCTGATTATTTGGTATAATAAAAATAAAAATAGATATCCTGCCTTGATTTTAGCTTCTGTTGTTCATAATCAATTTGAAAATATCCACCCATTCAGAGACGGGAACGGCAGAGTAGGAAGATTGCTCTTGAACAATATACTTCTGAAAAATAAACTGCCCCCAGTTAATATAGATTTAAAAAATAGAGCAGAATATTACAGCTCACTGCAAGAATATGAGAAAAATCATAATCTAAGGCCTACAATTGATTTGATTTTAAAAGAGTATAAGATATTAAGAAGGAATCTTAGGTGACCACACTTTCCAATTCTGTAGACAAATTTATTTTTTATTATTCTCTTTGTGTATAACAATCTGGGTCTTTTTCTGCACCTACAACTTGCGAGCCAATTATACCCCAAATCTGCCCTTGTTCTATTTGTTCTTCAACCCCTGATAAAGGATTGCCCTCTGCTTCTCTCGCTGTTTTTGCTCTAACATTTTCTATTATATTATGAGGTGTGGGATTAGGAAAGAATTCTTCAAATGACATATGCTTGTATTTTTCCATATTAGGTTAATATGATGATAGTTTATAATATTTTTGGCTTGAGAAATAAAGGATTTGCAGATTTATTCTATTTTGCAGTCTTGATCTTCTGCACCTACAACCTTATGGCTTAAGTTATTCCACGCTATTGCATTTCTTCTGGCAGACTTAGTACCTGGAGGAAATGGGTATTCTTCATCGATTAATTGTTGTCTGACATCTTCTGCTACATGACAGGGTTTTCCTTTCCCTTGTTGTTCTTCCAACCATCTTTGAAATTCTGCATATCCTCCTGAAGAATTTCCTTGAGAAGTTTGAGGTGCAGAATCTTCACCAGTTCTATATTCGCCCATGTTAAGTTAAATAATAAGAAGTTTATATACTTTTACATCTCGTCTATCTCTAATTCTGAAATCCTATTAAAATGTTTTTTATTTCTTGTTACTAATTTTTCATTATTTATTACAGCAATAGAAGCAATCATTAAATCTAATGGGTCTATAGGCTCTCCCTTTATTCTTAAGTTTTCAAATATTTCTGATGCTTTTTGAGAAGCTAAAAAATCAAAGTCTAAAATATCTAATACTGAAAACAATCCATTAAGAGATTCAATTGCTGAATCCTGTTTTGAACGAAGTGCTCCTTTAAATAATTCAAAAACATTTATGCTTGTTGTTGTCAATTTCTGCCCTGTTTCATTTAATTCTTTTATTTTTCCGATTGCAATTTTGTCTTTTCTAAGAAAATCTATTAATATATCGGAATCTAAACAGGCCATTATAAAAATCTCCTAGATTTTATCTCTCTTTCTTTAATAATTTCTTTTTTTATTCTTTCGCCTTCTATACTATCCCAAGTTCCTGCAAATTCCATTATATTTTTTTTCTCTCCTGTTAGTTTAATTATTATTTTAGAAAAAGACATTCCATTTTTTATTTTTTTCAGTTCATTATATGCTTCATCGGAAATAGATATTATTTTTGTCATGAATATATGCATGTATATATGTATTTAAATATTGTTGCAATAAAAAATATATATTGCAGTGTATACATAAAAACCAGCTTACATCTGCTCCATAACTTCAATTCCTAATAAGGATAAAGAAGATTTTAAGACAAACATGAAAGCTTTTACTATTGCTAGTTTTTCTTCTTCGTTTTCTGAATTTATGACTTGAGAAGAATGATAAAACTCATTGAATTTTTGAGCTAACTCAAAAGAGTAATTTGCAATTATTGAGGGGTTTAACTGCAAGGAAGAATGCCTGACTTGCTCTGGAAATTCTGACAGCTTTTTAATCAGCTCGAATTCTTCTTTTTTTAGACTAAAGGATATTTTTGCTTTTGGAGTTTTTCCTGATTTTCTTAATATTGAATTTGCTCTGGCATAAGTATACTGGAGATATGGGCCTGTATTTCCTTCGAAATTCAATGCCTGCTCCCAGGAAAAATTAACATCTTTTCTTGGCTCATTTTTTAGGAAAGCATATTTTACTGCTGCAACCCCTATTTTGTCTGCATCCCCTTTTGTTTTCCTCTTTTTAATTTCTTCTTCTGCTTTTTCTATGGTTTTTTTCAATACATCCTCTAATAGTATTACTTTCCCTTTTCTTGTTGCAAGAATTTCATTTCCAAAATTAACTGTTCCAAATCCAATATGATATAATTTTGAATAGAAATCATAGCCAAATAATTTTAATATTTCAAACAACTGCTTGAAATGAAGCTCCTGCCTGAAATCAGTTACATAAATCATTTTATCAAACTTGTATTTTTTAAATCTTTCAACAGCTGCACCTATATCATAAGTGATGTAAGAAGAGGTTCCATTGCTCCTTAAGATATATTTTTTTGGCATATCTGGGAACTCAACATAAACTGCCCCATCTTTTTCCAATTTGGCTTTTCCTTTTTTTAGTGCTTCGGTTATTATCTTTTTTCCTGCTTCTGAAAATAATGACTGCCCTGTTGTTTCATGAAAATTTACATTTAGCAGGGAATAAACCCTGTTGAATCCTTTTTTGGAGGAGTCTTGTATCTCTTTCCATATTTTTTTTGTTTTTTCGTCGCCTTTTTCCAATAAGAGAAGCTTTTCTTTAGCTTTGTTTGTCCATTCATTATCCTGAAATTCTTCTTCTAATCCTTCCTGATATTCTGTTTTTTCCTGGTCACAGAATTTTATGTATAATCTTAATAATTCCTGAACAGGGTCTTTTTTTAGGGAGTCTTTGTCAAGCCAGAGTTCATAAGCAACAATCAGCTTTCCTATATGCAAGCCGATATCTCCGAGATAGTTTATCCCTATTACTTCGTGCCCCTGAAAATCAAATATCTTTAGTATAGAGTCTCCTAAAATAGTTGAACGAATATGCCCGATATGCATGGGCTTTCCTATATTTGGCGCAGAGAAATCAACAGCTATTTTCTGTTTTTTCTTTTCATTTCCTTTTCCATAGTTTTCTTTTTCCTTTAATACTTCGCTTATTATGTTTTCTGAATAGATTTTTTTATTTGTGAAGAAGTTTAGATAGCCGGATTTTGTTTCTATTCTCTCAATTTCTTTGCCTGTTTTTATTTTCTTTTTTAATTCCTCGGCAATTATGTTCGGGGATTTTTTCATCTTTTTAGATAAGGAAAAGCACGGGAAAGAGAAATCCCCCAGTTCTGGAGTTGGGGGGATTTCGATTAAGTTTGAGATTTCCTCTTTTTTCATTCCTGATGATTTTGCTATTAGTTCTGCTATTATTTCTTTCATTAGTTTATATTAGAAATTAGGATTAATAAAGTTAATGCGTTGAATATAAAATAGTTATAGAACAAAAGTTTGAATGAAACCTAAAGAAAATCTTTATGAGAAACTATGGGATATTAATAATTTATTTTTAGCATTCAATAATGCCAAGAAAGGAAAGACAAAAAGAAGATATGTAAAACGCTTTCAAAGAAATATTAATGAGAATTTGTTTAAGCTACAACAGGAGCTAATTACTAAAAATTATAACCATTGTGAATTAAAGACATTTATATTAAGAGACCCAAAAACAAGAAAAATCTCAAAATCTGCATTTAGGGACAGAGTTGTTCATCATGCCCTGTGTAATATTATAGTTCCTATTTTTGAGAAAAGTTTTATTTATGATTCTCATGCTAATCAAATAGGAAAAGGAACATTAAAAGCATTGCAGCGTTTCGATGAGTTTAAAAGAAAGGTATCAAGAAATAATACGAGGGAATGTTTTGTGTTGAAAGCCGACATTAAGCATTACTTTGAAGAAATTGACCATCAAATCTTAATCGAAATAATCAGAAGGAAAATAAAAGATGAGAAAGTTATTTGGCTTATCGAAAAGATACTTTCGGTCAACAACAAAACAAAAGGAATGCCCCTAGGAAATTTAACTTCACAATTTTTCGCTAACTTATATCTCAATGAGTTAGATGTTTTTGTAAAGAATAAATTAAGAGCAAAGTTTTACATTCGTTATGTTGACGACTTTGTTATTTTACATGAGAATAAAGAACAACTTGAAGAATGGAAAATTAGCATTAATACTTTTTTAAAAGAAAAATTAAAAATTGAACTACACCCAAGTAAGTCGCATGTTCTTAAATTAAGCAGTGGAATTAACTTCTTGGGATTTCGAGTTTTTTATCACCATAAGTTAATAAGAGCAAGCAATCTAAAGAATTTTGATAGGAAGTTCAATAATCTTAAAATTATATTTGACGAAGAAATTATTGGGAGAGAAAAAGCATTGGAATTTCTCGAGGGTTGGATAGCTTATTGCTCTTATGCTAACACCTTCAAATACAGAAAACATTTGATTCGAAATTTTAATAAATCTTTTTCCCACGGAAATAAATTATTTGTCCATAATAAAAGGAATTACATCAACTACATCAAAAGAGTTGGCGAAAGTGAGTTACAATTTGCTGTTCAAAAGACTCTTTTTAATTATAAAAATGGATTAACAATAAAAGAAATTGCAATTAAGCAAGGAATCAAAGATTCAACTGTGTGGGGACATTTGATTAACTTAATAGAGCATAAGCAACTTTCTGTATTGGAAGTTTTGCCAAAAGAAAAGATATACAAAATCTTAAATAAAATTTATAGTTACAAAGAAATATTAAGGGACATCAAAAAGAGATTGAAAGATGATAGCATAACTTACGACGACATTGATTGTGTGATTGCCAGCATCAAATCCAAAAGAAAATTCAAGAAAAAGAAAAATGTCCTGTTACCGAGCAGTGAGTTATTCCAAGGAACCGACCATTATCGTTATCAAGGTGGTTCCTGCCATTGGCATTAGACCTGTTCTCAAGCCTGTTGACATACCAAGCCCGAAAGCATAGCTCTTCCACTTATTTTTCTTCACCACCATTTCACATTCAGAAATTTTTAATTTCTGACTCTTAAATTCTTACGAATTCAAGACATTAGGTGTCATGGTTGTATTTTATGACAACATAGTTGCCGTTGTGGAAGTGCGTATAACCCAGCTTCTCATATTTCTACGGTTGCCAGGACTTATATTTATAAAAATTAAAGTATAAAAAGATTTGTAGAATTAAAGTTTCTTTCTCAACTGTGCGAATGGTTCTAACAATTCAGGTCTAACTGTTGCTTCTAGTCCTTTTACTGCACCATCAAAATTTTGTAAATCAGCCATTGTGTAGGTTCTTATATTTGAAGCACCTTTGCCCGGCGCACTTAGCGCCTCCGGCGCTATACCAAGGAACCGACCAACATCGACATCAAGGTGGCACCCGCCACCGGCAAAAGACCTGCCCTCAAGCCTGTTGACACACCAAGCCCTCAAATCATGTGTGCTTCCTTGTGCTGAAATAGGGAATACACCCATTAATTTTAAATCATCGAGAGGAGTATCTTTAGCAAATCGTGCTTGATATTCTCCGAAAATAAAATCAGTATAATCATTAAGTAATGCTTGGTCTCTTCCTAAAACCTTCCAAACTGGATGAGCTTTAATATCCGCTCTTGAAAGTCCCTGGTTTACTTTTCCTAGTTTTCCTTTCTTAAATTCTTCACCTTGTAAACCATTATAATCCGCTTCTGTCAAAACTAATGCTCCATTTCTTAACTCACTATTGGGTGTTATGCCTCTTAAAGTTTGAGAATCAAGAACTATTTTAACTCTGCCATCTGGATGATAAACCACTGCATCTCCAGAATCAAAATAATTGTCTATGTAAGAAGTTTTAACATCAGCATCAGAAGTTTTAACATCAGCATCAGAAGTTTTAACATCAGCATCAGAAGTTTTAACATCAAGTCTTCTTTGCATTAATCCAGCAACAGACATAGGAACTCTGCCGTCAGCTATTAATTTTGGCATCTGCTCTGTATTTCTGCCGTAAAATTCTCTGTATGCTTCTTGTGTTGAATTTAGTTTTAGTGCCATGGTTTATTTAGAAAATTAAGCTTTATAAATCTTTCTATTCTGTTACTTTTTAATAGTGGTTAATTTGTTTAGATTTTTGTTTTGCTTAATCAATAAGGATGATAAATAAAATATTCTTCTTTTGTTTCTGGATTTTCCTGTTTTTCTAACCTGCCGAAGTTATGCTCTGTCAATAATTCGTGCAATCCAAAAGCATGGTTAGAGTGGATTCTAATTTTTGTTAATCTTGCTGTTCCATTATTTTTTATTATGGAGGTTTTTATTACTTTTACCAATAATCTTAATACTTCAGGGGAATATTGTTTGCAGAAGCCGGATTTTGTTTGGATATCGTTTTCTATTTTCTCGGTGATAGCTTCTAGATAGCTTATTCTGTCTCTTATCGCGAATTCCATGTTTAAATTAATACTAAGAAATAGATAAATATTGCTATATTATTTTTCCAACCTATTTCCGCATTCTGGGCAGAATTTTTCATCTCCAGATAAAGCGAAATTGCAGGAAGGACATTTAACTTGAGGTTTGTTCTTGTCAATTACTGCTTTATATCCTAGTTTGCCTGAAACTATTCTACCAAATAAGCTGGCGATGTCATCAGAATTCTGAATTTTGTTTAAATTATTTTGAAGTTCGTGCGGATCTGCCATTAGATAAAAAGAAAAATGATATTTTTAAATTTAATTGACAGGCATAATTTGAGTTGAGGCAGTGGGGTCTACTGCTTCTGTTTCTGAAGTAGTTTGATAGGGCTCTTCTCTTTTTGGCGAAATATTTTCAGAACCTGCAGGAACCATGTTTACATAACGGGTATTTTTGGGAAGTCTTGCTAAAATTCTTGGAGGAACGCTGTTATCTAAGATTTTAATTACTTCTTCTCTTGTCATAAACTCTTTGAAATTAGTTCTGGGAGTTTCTTGATAATCTTTATTAGGGCGTACTTCTGGTATCATAGAATCCCCTGGATTAACTACACTGCTTCTTAAATAATCCCTACTAATAAGTTTCTACAATAGTACAATTTTACCAACGAAAAGCTTATATAGTTGTTGTCGCTAACTATA
>JACPLT010000033.1 GCA_016186365.1 Candidatus Pacearchaeota archaeon
ATAAAAGCCCTTGTCTCTCTTATCGCCCTCCTTTACGATCCATTTTATCTTTTTGGTATTTAGTTTCTTCATAAGCTCTAATGGTTTTTTAGAGCTTATCTGTGTTATCGAGAGGACATTATTTCTGGATAACACATTTACAAATAAAAATCAAAACCCTTAAAAAGCTAATGGGCTATGCAACAGCATAGCCCCATCGTCCAGTGGTCAAATTTTCCTAAAAAGAAAAGACTATGGATACGGGCCTTTGGTTTCCAAAAATCAAAGGGGAAAGACAGCCTGTGACCCAGGTTCGAATCCTGGTGGGGCTACTTATACTCATTGCAATAACCAGCCGAATCTAAAGCGAGCGGGTTTGCAAGTCAATCGGGGCTATTATTTTTAGAAAAAACATTCAAAAACTCAAGATAAAAACATACTAAAAACATTTAAAAAGCTATAAAAACAGAATTAAGAATGATTACTTCAGAAATCCCCGATTTCTGAAAGGCTTAAAAATTTTGGAGAAATTTTTATGAAGAAAAAAACAGAAAATAAAGAAGAAACTGCTCCCAGTCTAAGTAATGAAGACGCAGAAAAGCTAGTCATAGACATGGGAAAACAAGGGATAACCGCAGAAAAAATAGGGCTAAAATTAAAGCAGGATTATAATATAAAAGCCAAGATTTCAGGCATAGACATCGGAAAAATACTAAAGAAAAACAACTTATTTCAGGACCCAGATATAACTAATCTAAAGAAAAGAGTGGAAATGCTGAAAAAACATGTTGAAAAGAACAAAAAAGACCAGAAAACAAAAAGAACATTAAATATTAAGAATGCAAAACTTGGAAAACTTGGAAAATTCAGGGCAAGATGAATACTTTTCAGAATTAATTTTATAAGCTATAAGAATTTTATAAAAAGAGTGTAAGATGAAAAAACTGGGGTTTTTGCCTCTCAAATTTTCCGAGAAGGAAATAGGAAATTTAAGATACAGAAATTTGAGAATTTCTGTCTCATTAAACTTCCCGAAAGGGAATATGGAAGTTTAAGATGAAAAAAGCAATAGAAACAGCCGCAAATAATTTTCTTGAAAAAACAAAAGACAGGAATATAAGGATTATCAGCCATTTTGATACAGACGGGATTACCTCTGCTGCAATTATGTGCAAAACACTAAAAAAACTGGACAAGAGATTTTCTGTAAAAATAGTCAAGCAGTTAGAAAGAGAACTGCTCCAAACTATAAAAAAAGAGGAAGTTGTAGTATTCCTTGACTTAGGTTCAGGATTGCTTGATGAAATCGGAAATCTTCCAAATGATGTTTTTATAATTGACCATCACGAAATTCCAATTCAGCACAAAGAAAATACTACTCTGATAAATCCCCATCTTTATAATAATGAAGAGATTTCAGCATCAGGGCTTACCTATCTTTTTTCAAAAGCAATCAACCCAGAAAATAAGGAGTTAGCAAATCTCGCACTAATAGGAATGGTTGGAGACATGTTAGACCGAGAATTAAGTTTGTTAAGCAATGAAATAGTGGCTGATGCAGAAGTCGTGATAAAAAAAGGGCTTCTACTCTATCCTGCAACACGCCCGATACATAAAACTCTGGAATTTTCCTCATCAATTTATATTCCAGAAGTAACCGGAAACTCGCTCGGAGTTATTAATCTGCTTCGCGATATAGGAATAGAAAAAGAAAATGGAGTATACAAAAGTTTGATAGAATTGAACGAAGAAGAAATGTCCAAACTTATAACTGCAATACTAATAAGAACGAATGCCAAAGCAGAAGAGATAATAGGAAATTTTTATCTTGTAAAATTCTTCAACAAGCTGGAAGATGCCCGCGAGCTGTCAGCAATGATAAATGCTTGTTCAAGATTAGACTGCAGCAGCATCTCTCTCGCACTATGTCTGGACAGCAAAAAAGCAAGGAAAACCGCAGAAACAATTTATGCAGAATACAAACAGCATCTAATTTCTGCTTTGCAGTATGCAGAACAGAATAAAGTTGCAGGAAAAGGATACATAATCCTGAATGCCCAGGACAAAATAAAAGACACAATAATAGGGACAGTTGCAAGCATCCTTTCAATGTCAAGAAAATACGAAGAAGGGACAATAATCTTGGCCATGTCTTACAACGAAGACAAAATAAAAGTTTCTGCAAGAATAGTCGGAAGAAACGGGAGAAATGTAAGAGAATTCTTAAAGTCTATAACTGACAAAATGGGTGGAGAATGTGGAGGGCATCCCATGGCTGCAGGATGTTTCTTCTCAAGAGAAAAAGAGCAGGAATTCATCGATTTAGCAATGAAAAATCTGGAGCTGGAAGTAATAAAGATATAATACTATTAAGTAAACTATAAAACTTAACATCCTCACGGAAGGCATATTATTGACAGAGAATTTTATTTATTCCCCCCTAATAAATGAGGGGGAAAAATCAAATTTCTGCTATTTTGTAAATCCGAAACTAGACGGAGGATGTTAAGTTAGATTAGGGGCTTAACAAATACAAAAATAGATAAACTTCTAAGTATATAATTAAACTATGTTCAACCAGAAATTTGAACCAGAAGATGGAAAAATACTGCACGGAGCAGGACAAAGTCCAGAAGCTTTTTTAAAATATTCTAAAACAGTTGAAAATTTTAAACCCTCAATTTATATGACATATATCAGAATCAATGAAATTAATGAAAAACTGGCATTAAAAATAAACAGGATGAAAAAAATTAATCCCAAATTAATGTTGCAGATAGGATTAAATCTAAAAGCAAGAAATATCGGACAGCAGTGTAAAGAAATTATAAATAAAAAGTATGATTCTGATTTATTATGTATGATAAGATTATTTAAAAAGTTAAATCGCCCGGTATTTTTAAGGATTGGTTATGAATTTAATAATCCAGCTCATAATTACAAGCCCAAAGAGTTCATTTCTGCCTGGAAATATATTGCAGACTTATTCAAAAAAAATAATTGTGTTAATGTTGCCTTTGTTTGGGATGCTTGTTCTGCATTTAACAAAGATATCAAAGAAATAATGGAGTATTATCCAGGAGATAAACATGTTGATTGGTTTGGGAATAATCTGTTTGGTGTGCAGCATTTTAAAGATAATTCAAGTAAGATAACTGAAGATTTTTATAAAGAATCAATAAATCACAAAAAACCGCTTATGATTGCAGAATCGAGTGCTATTAAAAGCAGCGATACTAAAAAAAAGAAAAGCTGGAATGGCTGGTTTGTTCCTTATTTTAGTTGGATAAAGTCTCATCCAAATACCAAAGCATTTTGTTACATAAACTGGGATTGGGGCAAAGATTGGAAAATGCCCGAGTGGGGAAATTGCAGAATAGAAGAAAATGAATTTGTAAGGAAAAAATATGTCAAAGAAATGGCAGATAAAAGATACATACATTTAAGCAAAACAACAAGCATATTTAAATAACCAGTTTTCTAAGCAGGATAATGGAAGAAGGCGACAACGTTTTATGCGTAGTGGAAAGTGTACAGGGAACAACCGTATTTGTAAGAATAGAAAGCGGCGGAAGTGGAACAATAGTTGTAAGTGAAATTGCACCAGGAAGAATAAGAAATCTCAGAGATTATGTTGTTCCAGGAAAAAAGATAGTATGCAAAGTTTTGAGAATCAATGAGAATAATGTTCACTTAAGCCTTAGAAGAGTTTCAAACAAAGAAAAACAAGAGGTTTTAGAAAAGTATGAAAGAGAAAAAAGCTCAATAAACATACTAAAAAGCCTCGTAAAAGAAAATGCAGATTCAGTGATAAATGAAATAAAAAAAGAAAGCTCAAGTATTTACGAATTCTTGGTTAAGGCAAAAGACAACATCAAGCTTCTTGAGAAGTATGTGGGAAAAGACGCAGAAAAAATTGTAAAAATACTCAAAGATAAAAAAGAAAAAGAAGTGGAAATAAAAAAAGAATTCCTGCTTTCATCAGATTTACCTAACGGAATGACACTAATAAGAAATATAGTTTATCCTCACAGAGAGAATATAATTTATCTGGCAGCAGGCAGGTTTGTAATTAAAATAAAGTCTGGAGATTATAAAACAGCAAATCAGGAAATGTCTAAAATCCTTCAGAATATAGAAGCCAAATCAAAAGAGGCAAAGCTTAAGTTTGAAATAAAAGAAAAATGAAAAACTTGAAAAAATGCGAAATCTGCAAATCTTATACCTTAAAACCAGAACATTGCAGCCAGAAAACTAAAGATGCAAATTATAAATTCATCAAAAACCCGACGATTAATAGGGTTTTTGAATGTGCTCAGAAATTCGAATGTAGATGAGAATTTCTGACATATAAAAGTTAAATCAGCTTCTTCTGCTCCTCAATAACAGGCTGCCCATATTCCCCGTCATATCCGGGATTAACTTTTATCTTTCCATTTCTATTCTTTAATATCAAGTCAATTAAGGTTGTCTCATTTGAAAAAGATTTCAACAAATCTTCCTTGCTTGCATAAAGCAAAATATTAAACTCATTTCCGAATTTCTCAATAAAACTATTGTAGACTGCCCAGTTTTTCTTGCTGGCAATTCCTGATGATTTCGCAAGGGCTATTATTTCGTGCAGGGGCAGAATTTTATAAAACTGCTTTCTATTGGCATTCTTCTCTATATTCTGATCTGTCAGCTCTTCCACCCTATTTTCCACTCCTATAGTCAGCTTCTTCCCGCAAACAGGACAGATTCCATTCAGCTTTTTAGTTTCAGCAGGAGAAGAAGAAAACCTGCATAATCTATGCCCGTCATAATGATATTTTCCATAAGCCGGGTCTGTTTCAACTGTTCCTAAAATTGTATTCTCTCTTATCTGCTCTATAATCTCTTTATAACTCTTAATATTTGATAAAATAGTCGCTTCCCTCCCTAATCTCCATGGCCAGAAAGAATGAGAATCAGAAAAACTTACTATCGCCTTATTATTGAGTTGTGCTAGTCTCCAGTTCATTTCAGGCGAAGAACTCATTCCAGTTTCAATAGCATGAATATTTTTTTCTTCATCATTAAATGCTTCTTTCAAACTGTTAAATCCAGATTCAGAGCCAAAAACTCCAAAATAAGGTGTCCAGGCATGCCCCGGGATTATTTCTATATCTTCAGAAATCTCTTTCATCTTTTTAACAAATTCTTCACAAGAAATTCCGAATATCGGCCTGCCATCATAATCTCTTCTCCCTTTAGTATCGAGCCAAGCATTAATCTTTTTTACAACTTCTATAGACGGGGCAAGAAGAACAAGATGTATTCTCCTTCCTTTTTCTTTAGTATAAATTAAGCTTATCTCCCCGCTTAGTATAAAAGGGAAATCATTCCAATAATATATCCCATTGCCTCCATCTCTTAATTTTTCAATTTCTCCAAGCCATAAAGGATGAGTAAAGTCCCCTGTTCCTAATAATCCCAATCCTTTTATTCTTGCCCATTTAACTAAATTTTCAAAATCCAGATTTTTGCTGCACGCTCTCGAATACTTGCTGTGTATATGCAAATCTACAAAAGTTTTATCTTTTGCAGAGACTGAAAATTCACTATTATTCATTATGCTAAGAAAAAACAGGGCTTAATAAATTTTTAAGTTTAGTAATCTTTAAAAAAATTGCAATAAACATCCCGTTTATCACTCCCAAAAAATCAATGCCAAAATCCGAAATACTGCAGTTTCTCCCAGGGACATAATACTGATGAAATTCGTCTATTCCTGCATAAAGCAGGGAAATAGCTAAAACAATAAAAAAATATTTCATATCAACCTTACATGCTAAAAAAAGAAAAAATGAAAATAACAAGAATATGGAAAAATGATAAATAACCGGGATTATATCTTTTTGCTGAATAGGATTTGGCGGAAAGCTAAGAGACGAGATATAAAATATAAATGCTCCAGTAAATAAAACAACAATTAAAGATAGTTTCTGATAATTGTTCATAAAGCCATCTTATCAAAATATTATATAAACCTTGTTTACTACTTTATTTGACAAAAATTCTCCTGATAAATCCAAATATTCCTTTTTTCGGCTTGGTTTCTGCTTGTTTTTCTTCAGTCATTTTTCTAGCTCTCTCATAATCTTCGCGAGCATATTCTATTCTATTATTCAAATCAGAATAATAAGCATAACCTCTTGAAAACTCTCTATAACACATTTCAAGTTTAGTTAAATTTTCAGCTTCTTCTCTTGTATAATTGCTTTTGCTCTTCAAATCCTTGATCATCTGCCCCAATCTAGCCTCATGTTCTTGAAGTTTTCCTACTTTTCTGGATAAATAACTTTTTGCAGCATTAAAATACTCTTCTGCCTTCCTTCCTTTCTTTGCTTCTAATAATCTAAACTCCTCTAAATTTGAAGATAATGCAACTAATCTCTCCAATTGAAGTATTCTTCCAGCCGCCCGACTTGCCCTTTTGTCTTCTTCAGAGAAATCCCCTCCATCTTCTTGTGCTAGTCTAATATAATCAGAAATTGCGAGTTCAGGAGACCTTAGATAAGCTTGGTCAATAGCAGTATTTAATATATTTCTGAATAAATCATATCTTTCCATACTTTCAAATACCTTATCCGGAGAAACTGCAGGAAAAAGTTTAGAATCAAAATCAGAATCTAAAACTTCCAGTTCATCAGGCTGGACAAACTTATGTATTAAATTTTTATCTTTTTTGGCGGAATTCTTATCTTTCATATGTATAATTAAACACCTAGCTTTATATTTTTTTCTATAAATCAAAAGATTAATAAACCTAAAAAAGGCTTATAAAATATGGTAGTTCAACAATGTTTAGTTATAATAAAGCCTGATGGCTTGTTTAAAAGTCTCACAGGGAACATAATTTCAGTATTCTCAGAAACAAAGCTAAAAATAGTAGGTTCAAGAGTTCTTAAAGTTTCCAGAGAGCTGGCAGAAAAGCACTATTCAAAGCTGAAAGAGGAGCAGATAGCTAAAAAAGGAGTTGAGAGAGGGACAGAAATTTATGAAAATACAGTAAATTATATTATGGGAAAATTTCATACAGACAGAGTTCTTGTTTTAGTTTATCATGGAGAAGACGCCATAACAAAAATAAGAGAAATTGTAGGCAAGACAAATCCAGAAGAAGCAGACCCAATTTCAATAAGGGGGAAATATGGCAGGATTAACTCAAAAACAGGAGTATTTGAAAATGTAGTTCACGCTTCAGCAACTCCTGAAGATGCAGAAAAAGAAATCAAGCTATGGTTCACTCCTGACCAGCTTTCAGACTTAATCTATGAAGTTACGACTGAAAAAAAAGAAATAGAACGCACTGTTTGGAAGTAGATTTTTATACTATTTATTCTGTTAACTATAAATATAACCTACACAAATGCCCTCATCGTTAAATTGGATATGACGATTCCTTGCGGAAATTGCAACAAGGAATTGTTCGGGGTTCGAGTCCTCGTGGGGGCGTTTAACTTGAAGTTAAAGAAACCTTGGAAGAATGGGAGGAGTGTAGGTTTCCAGTATGAAACAGGTAAATATATCTTATTTTTTTAATGCAAGTTTAGAAATAACCCTGTTTCTAAATTTCTTTGGATATTTCTTTAAGTACTCATTTAATTTATTTCTTTTGATTTTCTCCCTGAAGTTTATGATAGTTTCTTCATCTAATGGCTGCTTAAAATAAATCATATCAATAAATGTTTTTTCTATGTCTGAATAAGGAAGATAAATATCTCTGTTCTCAAGAGAATATTTATAATATTCAAATCCAAACATATATTTTTTATTAATTCTTCTGACGATAATGTTAACTCCAACTATTTTTCTTATTCCTTTTCTAACATTTTTAGAGGTAATAATTACAGAATTTGTTTCCTGCTCCCATAAATTGTGAAAACTTAAAGCATCCTGCAAACCAAGATAAGCCGGAGTAAATCCAAAAACAGCAAGCGAAGATTCACTAATAGAACTATAAAGTCCTTTTCCAATTTTAAATATTTTTTCTTGCTTTATCAACCGATTTACAATCTGCTTAGCATATTGCTTAATTTTCTTTTCATGGCTTGTAATTCTATTTAGAGAGGCAAAATCAACAACAGCACTTTTTTCAAAAAGTTGAGAGATATATTCTATATATTTTTTCCTGCCCATATTAAATTACACCTTTGATATACTCAAGCATCTGACCTATTGAAGGAACTACTGACTCAAGAACAATTTCTTTTAAATTATTTTCATCAATAGGATTCTTAAAGTTTTTTACAAATTCTTCAAGTTCTTTTTTAAAAAAAGTTTTATCTTTAACCAATCTCAATAAAAAGAAAAGATCATAAAGGTCTCTAATTTTAAGCCTATTTTGATAAGCAGAAATTTTTTCTTTAACCAGCTCTTCTGGAGAAAGAGTAATAACTGTAATAAAATTACCCGTGCACTTTTCATATTCTTTTATAATTCCTTTTATCTTTCTAAATGAAGCTTCAAATCTTACTATCGTCCTATCCTTAATAAGAGCAGAATACAAACCCTTTTCACTTTCTTTTCTCTTTTCTATTTTGAATCCTATGTTTTGAAGTTTTTCAAATAACAAATCTAATCTCTTTATGTCATGAGGAATATAAACATCTATATCCTCTGAAAATCTAGTGCCATTATAACATCTCCATATTCCTGTTCCTCCATGAAGGACAGCATCTTCAAAAACAGAAAAAATTTCTTTAACGAGAATATCCTGAGCTAAGGCTACATCTTTTTGTCTCTGCTTTTTCAATCTTAGTATTATAGGTATTTCTGGCATTTTTCTTTAAATCACCAAAGTTACTAATATATATAACTTTGGTAGCTTTATAAATCTTTTGCTCCTCGATAAAAATATACTAGAAATGCTCACTTCAATCCATGCTCTCTAAAGCATCGGACATATTTCTTATCATAAAAATTATTGCCGCCATAACAAACAATAAAAAATAAAACATTTTTAAACTTCTCTTTTCTATTTATAATATGAAAAGAGGATATAAAGCGTTAGTTTTAATTGTAATATTATTGCTGGTTTTTCTGGCATTAAGAAATATCAACTTTGCAGAAACTTACAATTTATTAAAAACCATCAAACTTTCTTATTTTGGGATTGCCCTTTTGCTCTCTTTTCTCGCAGTTCTCGTCTGGAATTTAAGGTTCAAATATCTTATGAATGACATAGTAAAAGGAAAATTTTTCTTCCTCTTAATTGCTCTTTTTTCAGGAACCTTTGTCAATTCCATAACTCCCGGAGCAACAGTAGGCGGAGAGCCAATTAGAGCATATTATATAGGGAAAGAATATAAAAAGCCAAAATCAAAAATACTAGGCATAGTTTTTGCAGATAAAGCCGTAAATATGATGGTCTTTTCCTTTTTTGTTATCTTATCTATATTATTTGTTTTCATTTATTTCGCTATTCCTTCCTATCTAAAAGTTATTTTTGGCATAGCCATCGGGGTGGTCTGCATATTTTTATTTTTATTTTTTATTTTCATTTCCAAAAATTTAAAGATAAATTTTTCAAGAATAAGCAGGTTCTTTTACAAGTTCAGCTTAATAAAAAGAAAGTTCAGGAGCATAGAAAAGTTTAACAGCTATCTTTCAAAAAGATTGAATAATATTATTCAGGCATTTTCAAGCTCTCTAAAAAATAAGAACAAACTATTCCTAAGCATAATTCTCTCTGTTATTTACTGGCTCTTAACCTATCTTGTTTCATATTTTATATTTTTATCATTTGATGAAAGAATAAATTTTGCCTATGTAATTGTCGTAGTAACTCTAGGATATCTAATTGGAGACTTTTCTCCCAGCCCAGGCGGGGCTGGGTTTGTAGAAGGTATAATGTTTGTATTATACTCTGTAATGGGAATTGCCCCCTCTCTCGCGTTTATTAACGCACTCTTGACAAGATTAATATACTATTTTTACAATCTAGGGATAGGAGGTCTATGCCTTGCATATTTAAGGTTAAAAATAAAGTCATAAAAACCCTTTGAGCAAACTATAGGGTTTTTAGGATGCCAAGGAAACCTTGGGTTTCCGGGCACAAAAAATTGCATAAATCAACAGCAATTTTTTTGTGATCAGAAATGGGAAACCCAATCATCAAATATATAAATATAGTTTCCCATTTGCCGACATGAAAATAGGAATATTAATCTGTGCGTATAACGAAGAAAAGCATATAAAATCAGTGGTTAATCAATCACTGAAATACTGCAAAGATGTGATTGTTGTCAATGATGGAAGCAGGGACAACACTTTAAAAGAGATAAAGAAAACAAAAGCAAAGATTATTAATTTAGAAAAAAATAAGGGAAAAGGAGCAGCCCTAAAAGCAGGATTTAGTTATGGATTTAAAAATAAATATGATTATTTTATACTTCTAGACGGAGACGGACAGCATTCTCCCTCTGAAATACCAAAATTTGTTAAAGAGCTGTCCAAAGGATATGACATAGTAATCGGCTCAAGAAAAAAAAGGCATTCAGGCATGCCTTATATTAGAAGAGCTTCAAATTTTTCCAGCTCTCTATTAATAAGTGCAAAGCTAGGAAAAAGAATCAAAGACACTCAATCAGGATACCGCGCTATCAACCTGAATCTATTAAAGGGAATCAAGCTTAAAAGAAAAAAATATGATTTAGAAAGCGAAATCCTCCTTAAAATGATTAGAAAGGGTGCAAAAGTTAAAGAGATAAGGATTAAAACAATTTATGGGGACGAACTAAGCAAGATTAATCCAATAAAAGATGCTTATCGATTATTTAGAGTTCTGGCTATGGACAGCAAATAAATTTTCAGTGATCTATAGTTATTTTTTACTAACCTTCCGCTTCCTTCCATCATACCTTGCAAATTTCCTGTTTTCAGAATCATCCACAACAAATTCCAAACAACAACCAGCTAATTTCCCTCTCTGTTTTGGAGTGAGCTCTCCATTTCTTAAGCTGTAAAAATGAGTAGCACTCTCAACAACTCTCCCCTCATAATTAAGATGTATTCCCTCTTCTTTCAATTCTAACAGCTGTTCTTGTGTTAGTCTAATTGACGACCTAAAAATGTATTCCATAATAAAATCAAGAAACAATAACTATTTAACTTTTTATGTTTTTTATATTTATAATCCGCCCTATCTATTATAATATTTTATCGCTAAGATAATAACAACAGCAATAACTGCTAATATTACTAAAACTATTAAAATTACTATTCCTAAATTTCCTGCTCCTGCTGAAGTTTGAGAAGTCTCTCCAGATTGGCTTCCCCCATCAACAGCATTTCCTGTTCCTATACTCCCGTCAGCTTGAGATGTTCCGGTTGCAGATGAAATTTTAGATATTGTAAGCTTGGCAAACTTTCCATTATAATTAATTGAATTCAATTTAACTGAAATATCTGCTGTTCCATCGCTGTCTAAATCAATATTTCTTGATTCTTCTATACTTAATGTAGCTATTTGCGCCACGCTCTTTATGCTTACAGTTATGCTTGTATTTGTCATATTTTTCAATGTAATTGTATGTTCTGCTCCAGAAACATTAAAATTAACATTCTGATACAAATCAATATCAAAAGATTTCTCTCCCGTAATCTCTCCTAATCCAGAGCTTGAAGCGCTTCCTCCTCCGCCTCCTCCCGCAGTTGTTGTTCCTCCGCTGGCATCAGAAGTTTTATAGGTTGAGAACTCACAATAAGGAACATTCCAAACACAATTTGCAGCATCTACTGGAGCTCCCCCAGCTGCTACAGTTCTGTCTACACAATTTGCCCCATTATCATCACAATGATATAGTGTATTACAAACTGCTCCGGATGCAAGAGGTATCTTTATTCTACAAGCTTCAGGATGAAGATTGTTTACTATTTTGTCTCTAGTTTCAGAATTCAATCCTACAATATTTTTTGTAGTATCATGAATTATAGAGCCAGAACTGCTTACAGTGCTTACTTTATCGTTCAACCCAGACTTAGTTAAAGAGGCATTCAAAAATTCTATATAAACGCTGCTATCACTGTTATAAATTTTAATGTTAACTTTTCTTCCTGAAGTATAATTTGTTTTCATTCCAGCATTAGGTCCGCAAACAGCTCCCTGAACATGCTCATAAATTCCATCTCTATTAACATCATATGCAACACTCCATCCACTAGGAGCTTTTATTCTTGTCACAAAATTGCAATATGAACACTTCTGCGAGGTGGAAGCGGTTTTAAAGCTTGAACATCTGCTAATTGCACACTTGCCATTTGCATCACAAACTTTTATTTTATAATTATAACTGCTTCCTGCAACAAGAGGCCAATTAATTGAAACATTCTTCCCTCCAATTGTATCACTAGTTTCATAAATCACGGCAGTATGCCATGTCTTATAAGCTCGGATAGAACTTGGCTTCAATATTCCAATATCATAAATATCATTTGTTTTATTTAGGCATTGCGTATCTCCATATCCATATAACTCTAATGTTCCATTTGTCGGTTTGTTAGTGTCATACATTATTAATGCGGCATTAGTATATTCCTCAATTTTAACTCCAGTAACTAAAGGAGAAGAAGTATCAGTATAATTTACAGCATTTACCCCCATCCCAGAACATTTAGAAGAATACTGGCAATCCCAATCACTGCAATCAGAAGTTCCATCTCCATCTTCATCTCCACTCATAAAACAATCCTCCCCCTGAACATACCCGTTTTTAAGAATATCTTCAAACTTTGCACTATCTGCTCCATAATCAAATGCGCTTTTTATCTCAAAATCAACACTTCCAGGGGTAGTCCATCCAGGTCCAGCATTATCAGTTGGACTGGTGATATTCCCAGAATTCCCAATAGTTGCAACATAAATTCTTAAATCCTTAGTTGAATCATATAATGTAGGGAAT
Organism: Candidatus Pacearchaeota archaeon; assembly: GCA_016186365.1. Classification (GTDB taxonomy): domain Archaea; phylum Nanobdellota; class Nanobdellia; order Pacearchaeales; family GW2011-AR1; genus JACPLT01. The sequence goes on from JACPLT010000033.1 coordinate 12,906, forward strand.
CTTGCTAAATCTGCTTTCTTAACTGCAAGCATAGGTCCACCAATGTCAGAACACATCTTCTTTTTCCAAGCACTCAATTTAATATCGCTGACTTTCCAATCAGAATCCTCACACTTATACGCATTGAACATTTCTACTGCCTTGCTTGTGCTTGCATTCCATTGGGAGGTATATTTAAATCTGAATTCATATCCCATAGCAGACAAGTTAATTCGCTTCGCTCATAGCCCCAACTAATAGTCACATCCAATAATCAAGAATATTTTTATTCTTCGGAGGAGGTTTAGGCAGATAAGCAACGAATACTGCTTCCTGAGAACATTTTGGGCATAAAACTATTCTCTTTTTCTTCACTTTTGGAAATAATTTTGATTGTATAAATGACTGCTTAACACTATTCAAAGACTTTCTAACTTTCTTTCTCGAATAGCATCCATAATATCTTACTAATCTTTCATTTTTCTCTGGAATATGCTGTATAATTGCAGAAATAAAATCATGCACAAGCATGATTTTATAATGAATAACTTCTTGATTATCTTTCCAATAGAACTTGACTGCCTCACTATTGTAAGCAATTATTCTTGAATTTGCTATTGCTGGATGTCGTACATACCTCCCAATGTATCTTATCAAACCCCTGCTTGTCTTTATTTTTTCCTGCTTCACATATGCACAGAATCCATCAGGATATCTTCTGAATGCCTCATCTATTATTGAATTTGGCAGATGTTTTTTTAATGCGTTTAGTATTTCATACTGCCAAATTCTATGCAAAGAATCATAATCAATATAATCTTTTATTGAAATAAATTTTCCAAGATTATCGAAGCCGCCTTGTGTTGCAATTACATGAGTGTGAGGTTGGAATTGAATATTTCTTCCGAATGGATGCATTGCTTCTATGCATCCTGGCTCTATCTTTTTCTTGGCAATTTTAGAAAACATCTTCCTTATTGTTTTGTACACAGCATTCATAAAAATTCTTCTTAATTTTCTATTATTTTTAAAAAATTTCCAGAGCATATCTGGAATTCCAAATACCAGATGCCTATGAATAATTCCTTTCATAATTCTGTTTGAAAGCATATCTGCCCAATTGTCAGTATATCTCTTGCCGCAGCAAGAGCATATTCTTGAATTGCATCCAAATGGCACAAGAATATCTTTTTTACAATGAGTGCAGTAAAATAAGAAACATCCCCTTTCTAATCCCTTGCATGAGAGCATCTTTTCTACTTCTATCCTTTCCACTTCTCTTACATTATGAGTTTTGAGATAGTTATCCCAATGCTCTTGAAAGATAAGTTTGACTGAATAGA
>JACPLT010000034.1 GCA_016186365.1 Candidatus Pacearchaeota archaeon
ATAAAAGCCCTTGTCTCTCTTATCGCCCTCCTTTACGATCCATTTTATCTTTTTGGTATTTAGTTTCTTCATAAGCTCTAATGGTTTTTTAGAGCTTATCTGTGTTATCGAGAGGACATTATTTCTGGATAACACAAATTATTTTTTTATTCTCAACATTTAAAAACTTGTGATAACTAGAGATATAGAAGGAAAAAAGAGAAAATGTTAGAGATGCTGTTAAATCCGAGGAAAGCAGAAAGACATCCGTGGGAGATGCTGCTGCTGGGATTGTTTTATGGAAGCATGGCTCTATTGTTGGTAAACTGGATATTCTCGTCTGATGCAGTTTTGTCAAAATATTCGGGAATATTAGTTGTCACATTTACTGTGATGTTTTCTCTTCCGTTTATGTATTATTTAATCAAGACAGAAGAGAAAAAACAGGAAGAATATAATGGGATGTTAAGAGTGTTAAAAGAGCATTCAAGAGCTTTATTAGCATTATTATGGTTTTTTTTAGGATTAGTGATAGCTTTTTCTTTTTGGAATGTTGTTTTGGGAGAGAATCAGCTGTTTGATGCGCAGATAAGAACCTACTGCCTGATAAATAACCCTGAAAATATTGATAAATGTGTTGCAGATTATAGTATAGAAGGAGGGAAAACATCCAAAACTACAGGATTTATATCCTCAGGAGAGAGAGTGCTGTCGATTTTTTCTAATAATATATATGTATTAATTTTTACTCTTGTTTTTTCTCTAATATTTGGGGCAGGAGCGATTTTTATTCTTGCCTGGAATGCGAGTGTGATAGCAGTTGCAGTGGGGGTATTTACCAAATACAATCTTGTTGAGCTTCCAATTGGAGTAGCGAGATATATGATTCATGGATTCCCTGAGATAGCGTCTTATTTTATTGGAGCATTAGCTGGAGGGATAATAAGCATTGCGATAATAAAGAGAAAAGATTCAGAAAAATTCTGGAGCACAATCAAAGATTCTTTAAGTTTGGTAATACTCGCGATTATAATCTTAATTATAGCTGCGTTGATTGAGGTGTTTATAACTCCCAGCTTGTTTTAACAGAGTATAGTATAAATTTAAATAATCCTGTTTTTAAGTATTTTTAAGAGGAAATTAAAATGACAGGTTTTGTTTGCAAAAAATGTGGGTATCAGTTTGAATCTGTCTCTAACAAGAGCTGCCCCTGGTGCGGATGTGCTAGTATAGAAGCTGAAAGGTCTGCAGAGCAGCTGGTTGGAGATGTGGATATCTCTGAATGAGTAATATGACAACAGAAGAAGAAAAAGAAATTGATAATAGGAAAGATAAGCTTTTAAAAGTCCTGCTTGGGAGCAAATATCTTCTAGCAATAGTAGGGCTGATAGTCCTGCTGTTAGTTGCCTGGCATTTGAGAACAGTTAATGTGCCTAATCTTAAAGATGTTACAACAGGAGATTATACTCTGGGACCGGATTTAGACCCATTTTTATTCTTGAGATACGCAGAGTATATTGTTGAGCACGGAAGCTTGATGAGCATAGATAACATGAGATACGTTCCTAGAGGGTATGACACTGCTGGGGAGACAAAATTATTGCCTTACATGATGGCTTATTTTTATGAATCCTTAAGCTTGTTTTCAAAAGTTTCTATTAATTATTCGGCTGTGATTTTTCCTGCATTTATGTTCCTTCTTACAGTCATAGCATTTTTTCTGTTTATAAGAAAGGTGTTTGAAGATAATAAAAAGAAAGATTTGATTGCTATTATTTCAAGCGCTTTTTTAATAGTAGCCCCATCCTTATTGCCAAGAACAGTTGCAGGAATTCCTGAAAAAGAGTCTGCAGGATTTTTTTTCTTATTCTTAGCATTCTACTTTTTTATCTCTGCCTGGAAAGCCCAAAAATTAAAGAGCAGTATTATTTGGGGAGCATTGGCAGGGATAGCAACAGCACTTATGGGACTGATATGGGGGGGCTGGATTTACATTTTTGTCACAATTTCTGTATTTGTATTTTTTAATTATCTTTTCAGCAAGATAGACAATAAAAAGCTGGCTTCATATTTCTCATGGATAGCTCTGTCTTATGTTATCCCTGTAATGGCATCGCAAAGATATACTATAAAAGATTTGATAGCTTCAACTTCAACCGGACTGGCAGCGATAATATTGGGTTTATTAGTAGTAGATTATGCAATTTTTAATACAAAGATAAAAGATATTAAATTTATTGCAGGGTTAAGGCAAAAAATTCCTGACAAGGCAATAACATTAATTGGGTTAATAATAGCAGGAATAGTTGTATCAAGCGTAATGTTTGGAATAGGATTTATCCCTGAATTTATAGGAGATATATTCTTTCATTTAACCCAGCCATACAGCGACAGGCTGTCATTTACAGTAGCTGAAAACAGGCAGCCATTTTTTGATGAGTGGGGGGGAAATTTCGGTCCAATCGTTGGTGGGATTCCTTTATTATTCTGGATTTTTTTCATTGGCTCAATATTCTTATTTTATGATGTTGTTAAAAATATTGAAAGAAAAAACAAAATTATAATGACAATAACTTATGTATTATTTATTTTTGGGCTGGTTTTCAGCAGATATACCTCAACCAGTGTTATGAATGGAACAAGCATGATAAGCAAGTTAGTATATTTCGGAAGTTTTGCATTATTTGGGTTAGTTATTGTTTATATGTATTACAAAGGGAATAAAGACAAGAAACTAGAAGATTTTGAAAAAATTAATTTTTCTTATTTGATTTTGCTTTGTTTTTTTATTACAAGCTTAATCGGAGCAAGAAGCGCGATAAGACTTATCATGGTATTAGCTCCTCCTATTGCGGGAATAGTCGGCTATTTTGTTATTTCTTTAATTGACAGGACAAGAGAGAGCAAGGGAGAGAACATGAAGATACTCCTGCTTATAGTTACAAGCATAATTATAATTGCTTCGGTGTATAGCTTTTGGAATAACTATCAGGCAACTTTGAATGGGGCGAATTCTATGATTCCTTCTATGTATACACAACAATGGCAAAAGGCAATGGAATGGGTTAGAAATTCTACATCTGAAAATGCGGTCTTTGCCCACTGGTGGGATTATGGATACTGGATACAGAGTATTGGAAGAAGGGCAACGGTTTTAGATGGAGGAAATGCGATTGGTTATTGGAATCATTTAATTGGAAGGCATGTTCTTACAGGGCAGAATGAAAAAGAGGCGCTGGAATTTTTGTATGCTCATAATGCTACTCACTTGCTAATTGATTCAACAGAAATTGGAAAATATCCTGCATATTCCACAATAGGAAGCGATGAAAATTATGACAGGTACAGCCAGATTTCAATATTTATTCAGGACGAGAGCAATATTCAGGAAACAAAAGAGGAGATAGTGTTTGTATACCAGGGAGGAATGTTTTTGGACAGAGATTACATTCTAAAAGATAATGCGACTGGAAATACACAAATATTTCCGGCTTATAAAACCGGAATTGGGGCAGTATTCTTAAGAGCAACAAAAGACGGATTTATTAAACAACCCGAAGCGGTATTTGTCTACCAGAATAAACAAACTTCTGTTCCAATGAAATGCGTTTATTTTAATGGGCAAGTTTATAATTTTAAAGAGGGTTATGGCGGATGTTTGTATATAGTCCCAAGGATAGTGAATAGTAATGGGCAGATGGGAGTAAATGAAAGGGGCGCAGGATTATTTATTACAGAAAAATCAATGAATGCGCTATGGATTAAGCTTTATTTATTCAATCAAACTGAAAATTTCAATCTTGTAAGAAATGAACCTAATTATATTGTTGAAAATTTGAAAAGTCAGGGGATAAAAATAGGGGATTTCATTTTCTATAATGAGATGCTTGGACCGATAAAAATATGGGAAATTAACTATCCCAAAGACACTGAATTTAAACCAGAGTATTTAAGCATAGATTACCCTGAAAATATTCTCCATGCAAAAGAAATATTTTGAAATGTCAGAAACTTGAGTTTCTGATCACTCTCAAAAATAATAGATTTTTGAAGTCTTAAGTTTTAAATAGGCAGATAAATTAATATTTTTATGGACCCATTGGTATTAATTCCGATAGTAATCAGCTTTTTAATAACAGTTTTAGCTATGCCTGGATGGATTAAGAAAGCCTGGAAAATAAAGCTGGTTTGGGCAGACATGAATAAGTATGGCTTCCCCTTGAATGTTGCAGGTTCTGGAGGAATAATAGTCGTGATGGGATTTGTCCTCTCTGTTTTGATTTATATTGCGATAAAAACATTTTATTTTGGCACAATGGATAAAGTGATAGAGATATTTGCCATGACGACAACAATATTGATTCTTGCTGGAATTGGGATAATTGACGACTTGTTAGGATGGCAGCATGGGGGACTGAGCAAAAAGTTCAGACTTATTTTATGCTTATTCGCAGCTATTCCTCTGATGATTATTAATGCGGGGAATAGTATAATCTCTCTCCCATTTTTAGGAGAAATTAATCTTGGGCTGGTTTATCCCTTATTTTTAATTCCTATAGGTATAATGGGGGCTGCAACTACTTTTAACTTTATGGCAGGATTTAATGGGCTAGAGGCTGGACAGGGAATAATATTGCTGACTGCAATGAGTATTGTTACCTATATTACTGGAAACAGCTGGCTTTCGCTGATAGGATTGTGCATGGTGTTTGCTCTTGCGGGATTTTGGATTTATAATAAATGCCCTGCAGAGGTTTTTCCAGGAGATGTCCTTACTTATCCTGTGGGGGGATTGATAGCAGTGATGGCAATTTTGGGGAATGTTGAAAAAATTGCGTTATTCTTCTTTATTCCATATATAATAGAGGTTATTCTTAAATCAAGAGGAAATTTGAATAAATACTCGTTCGGAAAGCCCAATGCAGATAAAAGCCTGGAATTAAAATATGACAAGATATATGGAATGACTCATTTTTCTATATGGCTGCTGAAAAAAATTAAAAAAAGAGTTTATGAGCAGGATGTAGTAAATTTTATCCATATAATTCAAATAATAGTGATATTAATAGGATTTTGGATATTTCACCTATACTAATCATGAATATTTCAAAAAGCTGGAAAAAGTATTTGCCGATAGTCGGAATTGCTTTATTTGTGTATATAGTATTAAAACTGAATATAAGCGAGATAGCTAAAGAGATAGCTAAAGCTAATGTTTATTTTATATTTCTTGCGATAGTATTAGTAATAGTTATGTTTTTTATTCAGACACTAAAATGGTGGTATATCGCAAGAAAGCAGAAAATAGAAGTTTCATATAAGCAAGCGTGGAAAATTAATCTAATGTCGGGATTTTATGGAATGATAACTCCTTCCAGAATTGGAAGTATTATACGAGCAGACTATCTTAAGAAATATACCCCAAATATAGGGAAAGGGATAAGCAATTTTGTTTTAGACAAAGTTTTAGATATCTGCAGTTTGTTCTTGCTGGCGTTTGTATTCAGTTTTATTTTCAGGGACAAGCTGGCGAGTTCATTCTTTGTTTATTCCCTGACAATACTATTAATTATCTTATTTTTAACCTGGGTTTTCCTTAATAAAAATCGGGCAAGAGTTATACTCGGATTTTTTTACAACAGACTTGTTCCTAACAGTATGAAAGAGAGGGCAAAATCTACATTTAATTCATTTTACGAAGATATCCCTAAAAAAAGAAATTTAGCGGTTGCGTCTATTTTTAATATAATTAACTGGGTGATAACTTATCTGATTACATATTGTGTGGGAATTGCAGTAGGAATAAATTTGCCGTTTATCTATTTCCTTGCTATTCTGCCAATAACTACTGTTATTTCTATGATTCCTATAAGTGTGGGAGGATTTGGAACAAGAGAGGCGGCGATGATAACTCTATTTGGATTATTCGGCATTGAAGGGACAAAAGTATTCTCAATGTCAATTATTGGAGTGATTATTACACTAGTGATACCTGCGCTTATTGCTTTAGTTTATATATTATTAAACAGGAGGGGAGATAAAAATGATAAAGAAATTGCCTAAAATTTCGCTATCTCCGCAGCAAGCTACGGAGTATTTACCACAAAATTTTTCGCTTTCAGCGACCAGCAATGTCAGTCTTTCTAAATCTGACACAGCAAGCTATGGAGTATTAAACCCAGATTTAGAAATTAAGAAAATAAGCATTGTTATTCCTGCGCATAACGAGGAGCATAGAATAAGCCCTACTTTGGAAGCTTATTTAAAATACTTTAAGGATTTAAAGAAAAAAAAGATAATTGATTTTGAAATTGTAGTTGTATTGAATGCCTGCAAGGATAATACAAGAAAAGTTGTTGAGAAGTATAAATGCAAAGAATTAATAATATTAGAGTTTGAAAGAGGGGGAAAGGGGTTTGCAGTAATTGAAGGGTTTAAAGACGCATTCAAAAGAAACAGCGACTATATAGGGTTTGTCGATGCTGATATGGCTACTCCTCCTGATTCTTTTTATGACTTAGCCAGAAATATTGAAGATGTTGAGGGAGTTATTCCTAATAGGAGAGATAAAAACAGCAAAATTATTGCAGACTGGGATTTGAAGAGAAAGATAATAAGCAGGGGATTTAATTTAATTGTCAGAACATTGTTTTTGCTTCCTCACAGAGATACGCAATGTGGGGCTAAGCTGTTTAAAAGAGAGATTTTAGAGAAAGTAGTTCCAAAATTAGGGAGCAGTGAGTGGAGTTTTGATGTGGACTTATTATTTTATATGAGAAGAGAAAATGCCAGGATAAAATCTATCCCTACTGTTTGGGAGGATAAAAAGGGCTCAAGAATTAATTTGAGAGGTGCTCCTGTAAAGATGTTTTCCTCAATTGTAAGATTGAGGTTGATTCATTCTCCTTTTAGATTTTTAGTCCGGCTTTATACAAAGATGCCTGAAAGCTTAAAGTTTCATCATCGTTTGCAATCTACAAGTAGTAACAAATAGAAAGATTTAAATACATGGGTTGATGGAGAAACGCATGAAAACTCAAATAGATTGCAATTATGGACTTGTAAATAGAAGAGCGGGGAGAAAAAATGCAGAGTTGTTAATTCCACATAATAAAGGAGTGACAGCTTGGGATTATCCTCCATATAAGCCGATGGGATATTGTTCTGTTGGAGATTTGATATTGGAAAGCAAACAGGAAGTTCCAACAGGAGAAGACACTGCTTTTTTGATGTATGCGGCTTATAATTCAAAAGAACCTGAATTTAGAGTGATAAAAAAGATTATGAAAAGAAGATGGTTTTGGGTATATAATGTTAATACCTGGACTGATAGGGGAGTTTACTCTATGAGTGACTCAAAAGCTATAGGGAGGAGAAAGAATAATCGAACTTCAGTTGAGCAGTTGGAAGCAATGCTTATAGATGGAAAGGAACTAAGTTGGGGCGGGATTAGAATAAGTCAAGATGGAAGAACGGCATTTGCTCCTGAAGGAAGTTATAGGCTGGGGGAGCATACACCTGAATCTTTTGCAAAAGACGGGTTAATTATTGCAATTCATGGAGAAGAGGGAGCTGACAAAATGGGGGAAGTTGCTGAAAAATTCAGATATGGTCCTGCAATTAGCGGATTTGACTTAAGAGACGCCCTTCCAAGAAAGAGTATAACGGCTTTAAATGGACATCACAGGATTAGGGTCCATGCTGATAACTGGTATGATTCTGACTGGTTTGATGAATTCGGTGATTTTAACCCTTTAGAACATTATGGTTATGCTCTTGGGATTTTGGATAGAGCCGCGCCAGAGGAACTTGTTAAAAATTGTGTTTCTGAAAAGCAAAATAGACTTTCTTGGCGTCAGAAATTATCAATCTTTGTTGCAAGGATTGCGGGAATGGGCGAATATTAAAAAAGACAGATGTATAAAATTTAAGAAAAAGCAAGCTGTAATTTCTTATCATCTGAATTAATTGTTGATAAAAAGAGAACAGGACTAGCAAAAAAGCAAAATCCCTCTTGAAATCTTGCAATATTAAAAAGAAAGAATATACAGAAATAATGGAACTAAAAATAAAAAATGTGAAGGCAGATTTGCACACCCATGGGTGGTGTGGACAGGAAACAGGATTTGGGCAGATTGTTCTAAGAGTTTTGGGAGAAACGGGAAAGAGGGATTTAGCTACATTCGCACAAAGATGTTTCGATGAAGAGCAGAATACCCTAGGTGCAATGGTTAATTTTAATGATACAAGATATGAAAAGATAACAAATACTAGAGGAAAGATAGGGAGAGACTATGAGTTGTATGATGACCATAGACAGAGATTTGCAGGAGTTTATGATAAAAAAACAGGGTTATGGAGTGTTATGATAAGAGGACAGGAAATTCCTACAGACCAAGGGCATGTCCTGATAATCGGGGGAGATAAAAATATAGATGATAGAAAAATTGAAGATGTTCTTAAACAGGCAGAAGATATGGGTGCATTAAAAATAGCAGACCATCCTCTTGCAGAATATGGCTGGCTTGGAAAAATATGGACAAGAGGAGGGAGATTAAGTTTGGGCAGAAATAATCTTGAAGAATATAAAGAAAGATTTGACGGAATAGAAGTTGTAAATTCTAATTTTATGGATTTAATTGAAGAGACGAACAGAATAGCAGAAGAGTTGGGATTGCCTAAATTTTGCAGTTCTGATTCTCATACTTTAAGAAATATGTTCAGCTCGTATATGATATTCCCTGAAGTAGATTTGACAAGCTGGGAAAGATTAATAGAAAGCATAAGACAAAGAATGATAAAAGAAGATTATGAAGCGTATGCTGGAACAAATGGGAGATTTGAAAAAGGCAGGCATATAATTGCTGTTCTTTATAATATTGCTAGAGAAAAAATTGGAATTGTTAAAAAACCTAAAGTTACCATAAATTAAATAAATTTAAATATCAAAAAAACCCTTTTGTTTTGTTCGGGGGGTTTTTATGACCTCAAAATCGCAAGATTTTGATGGCGCTCAGAATTCGGACGAATTCTGACGTGCTCAGAAATGCTCATCCTCATCTTGAAAGATGAGGTTTTAGCAAGCATTTCTGACATCAAACTACACAGAGATAAACATGAAATTTTCACTTGTTATTCCGCTGGCTCCTGAAAGAAATGCAGAAATAATTGGGAGCATAAAGAAACTGGATTATCCTAAACAGGAGTTTCAGGTAATTGTTGTTAAGGGGAGAAATCCTTCAGATAACAGGAATAAAGGGGCAGGGATGGCAAGGGGAGAGTATATCTGCTTTTTAGATGATGATGCGATTGTTGATTCACAGCTATTAAAAAATGCCGAGGCATTTTTTGAGAGATATCCTCATATTGATATTGTCGGGGGACCGCAGCTAACTCCAAAAGATGATAAACGTTTTGCAAAAATATCTGGATATGCACTTTCTTCTAAATTTGGAGCTTGGGAAATGGCAAAAAGATATTCCAGACAGAGGCTAGATTTAAATGCAGATGAGAAAGATTTAACTTCAGCGATTTTATTTTGCAGAAAAAAAGTTATGAATAGTGTAAAATTTGATTCTTCTTTATTTCCCGGAGAGGATCCGAAGTTTATAGAAGATTCTAAAAAAGCAGGATTTAAGGTTGCTTATTCTCCTGAATTGATTATCTATCATAGAAGAAGAGCAAATGTCAAGGGAATGCTGAAACAGATGTTTAATTATGGAAAGGTAAGACCTGCAAAAGAGTCTTTCTTAAACACTCTAAGTAAGCCATTTTTTCTTATTCCCAGTATTTTTTCTGTTTATCTTATTTTTATTTTAGCATTTATTATTTATAATCCGAATATCAGCTTTAATCTCATAAAGTCAATAACCGGGAATATAACTGGATTTTCTATTTCAAGAGATTATCTTGCAATTTTATTTGTTCCATTAATCCTGTATATTATTATTGCACTGATATTTTCAGCTAAAGATGCTGTTAAAAACAGGAATCTGACAGCATTTTTCCTTCTTCCCTTTGTTTATTTAGGAATACATACTAGTTATGGATTTGGGATGATATATGGCTATGTCAAGAAGTTTTCTGGCAAACGAGCAGGGAAAAGCATATAAATTGCTAAAAACTCGTTTTTGAATGAAAATTATTATTGGATATCCTCCGACAGAATCTGAAAAGGGGACAGCTCTGCTGTCGCAAAACCGGCAATTTCAATGGTTATCTAATCCGACTTATATTTTTCCGGTAGTATTAGCAAGTGCGGCAACTGCACTGAAAAATGCTGGAAACGAGGTTATATGGATGGATAGTATTGCTGAAAAAATAAGCAAACAGCAATTTTTTGAGATAATAAAAAGAGAAAGAGCAGATTTGTTTATATTTGAAACTAAAACTCCTGTGGTAAAACAGCACTGGAAAATTATTAATGAGCTGAAAAAAGAGTTTCCTGAAATGAAAATCGCGGTATTAGGCGACCATGTTACTTCGTTTCCTGAAGAAACTATGAAAAATTCTCTCGTAGATTTTGTTTTGACTGGCGGAGATTTTGATTTTTCCTGCCTGAATCTTGTAAAATTTTTAAAGAAAAAAGAAAAACTTGCAGGAGGAATATATTATCGAAAAGGAAAGAAGACAGCTTCAAGCGGAAAATTTCAGCTGAAACATGGATTGGATGAACTGCCATTTATTGACAGGGAGCTGACAAAATGGAGGTTGTATGAAAAAGAGTATAACTTAATTGGAAAGCCATTTTTCTATATAATGTCTGGAAGAGATTGTTGGTACGGGCGGTGCAGTTTTTGCGCCTGGCCCCGACTATTTCCAAGATTTAGAACAAGAAGTGTGAAAAATGTTTTGGATGAAATAGGAATGCTCATAGAGAGGTATGATGCCAAAGAGATATTTGATGATTCTGGGACTTTATGCACTGGAAGCTGGCTGAAAGAGTTATGCGAGGGATTAATAGAAAGAGGGTATAATAAAAAAATAAAATATTCCTGCAATATGAGGTTTAATGCCCTTAAACAAGAGGAGTATGACTTAATGAAAAAGGCGGGATTCAGATTGTTAAAATTTGGATTGGAGTCTGCAAACCAGTCTACCTTGGATAAACTGAATAAAGGAATAAAAGTAGAGGATATAACTAGGGGGTGTGAAATGGCTAAAAAAGCAGGATTAATTGTTCATTTGACTATGATTGTGGGTTATCCCTGGGAGACAAAAGAAGATGCAATGAACACATTTAAGCTAGCTAAAAATCTAATGCAGACAGGAAAAGCAGATTTATTGCAGGCAACAGTGCTTATACCCTATCCTGGAACTCCGCTATGGAAAGAGGCAAAAGAAAATGATTGGCTGTTATTTGATGCTGAAGAATATGAAAGATATGACATGAGAGAGCCTGTATTAAAAACAAAAGATTCCAGCCCTGAAGAAATTGCTAAAATATGCGGAAAAATTTACACTATCTTCTTAACTCCGAGATATGTTTTTGCGAGATTGAAAACAATAAAAAATTTTGACGATGTAAAGTTCAATTTGAGAGGAATGAAGGCAGTTTTAGGGCATTTAAATGATTTTTTATTTAAAAAATGAAATATACTTCTTCTCCTGAGGGAGACAAAAAAGTAGAGAAAGATATGCGAGAGATATGTTCAGAAATTAATAAAAAAATAAAAGGAGTTAAGACAATAATCCTGACAGGGGGGTTTGCAAGAGGGGAAGGGCCTGTAAAAATTGTCGGAAAGAAAATTTATCCTTATAATGATTATGATATACAAGTTATAAGTGAGGAAAAAATAAGCAAAGAGCAAGTGGATAAAATATCAGATGAAATTTCTAAGAAATTGGGGTATAGGGGCATTGGGACTTTTTATCCATTTATTAAAAAAGAGCAAAGTGCAAAGAATAATTTTTATGTGGATTTAAAATGTGACAGGGAAGAAGAGCTGAAAAAATTACTGCCAAGAATCAGGACTTATGAGCTAAGAAATGAATCTCTAATATTAGAGGGCGAGGATTTAAGAAAAATTATTCCTGATTACAAGCTGAAAGATATTCCGCTTGCTGAATGCGGGAAACTTTTAATTGACAGAATGCAGATGATAAGGTATTATTCTACAAAAGGAGAGCACGATGAAGAATTTTTAACATATATAACCCAGCAGGCGTATGCTGCAATCTGCACATCCCTGCTTATGCTTAATAGAAAATATGAAATAGGATATAGAAAAGCGTTTGAAATTTTCAAGAAGAGCTATAAAAAAGATTGTCCTGAACTTTATGATAAAATTCCTAATCTGGACAAGAAGATTGAAAAGTTTTTAAAATGGAAGATGGACACAAGAAAAATAATAAGCTGGGATGCAGAAGAAGAATTTTTTATTGCAAAAGACAACTTACTGGAGACTGGAAAATACTTTTTCTCAAAGTTTTTAGGCAGAAAAATTGAAACAACCGAAGAGCTTTCCAAAGAGATGGGGAGTATGAAAAAAGAGTTTTATCTTCCTTACCTCACAGAGATAGTTAAACAGAGGATAGGGATAACCAGCAGAAGATGGGCTCAATTTCTTGTTCCGCTTGTTTCTTTATATTTAAAATACAAGTATTACAAAAGGTTGAGATTAATGGGAATTAAAAAAATAGGGGTTTTGTTTGGAAAGTCTCCAGAATTTGTTATTTTTGGGGCGACTCCATTTATGCTTGATTCAATAAGCAGGAAAGGAGTAAATTTAGAAAACTTGGAGAAAGCCAAAGATATAATTTCTGAAATTTATCCATCAAAGGGGAAAAATTGGGAAGAGGTAAGCATAGATTATGCAAATGCTTATATAGCATTTTTTCTTCAAAAAATTTAAGGAGTGAAAAATGAAAAATTTTGGTGCGCTTTCAGCAGTTGTCAGAAACAGAATCAGCAGGAAGAATATTCCAATAAGGGCAGTCTGGAAAGTAACCAAAGTGTGCAATTTAAGATGCAAGCATTGTCTAGAGCATAAGTTCCAGGATAAAGATGTTCCGTTAGATAAAATGAAATATATTCTGGACAAGCTGGCAGAGGCGGGAACTAAACATCTTTCTATAAATGGGGGGGAGCCGCTTATGAGAAAAGATATAGGGGAAATAATACGATATGCTAAAAAATTAGGGATGAGTGTAGGCATAACAACCAACGGCTCACTGCTTCCGCATAAGATAAATGAAATCAAAGGAATAGACATATTAGGATTATCACTAGACGGACCAAAAAGTATACATGATTATATCAGAGGGAAGGGGCAGTTTGATGAGGTTATGACTGCGATAAAAATAGCTAGGGAGAATGGAATAAAAAATGTTTATATTAATACTGTTTTAACTAAAATTATGTGCGATAAGCCGGAATATATAGATGAGATTGCGAAGATTGCAAAAGAAAACAAGATTAAATGCAATTTTGTTACAATGTATGGGGATGTAAGGGATATGAGTATGGCTAAGCCGAGTGATGAGCAGTTAAAAAGAGCTATACTAAAAATAATTGAAATGAAAAAGAGGGGGGTGCCGATTCTCTTTTCCAAATTTACCTATCAATACTTATTAGACTGGCCTGATTTATCAAGAGAGAAGTATTATGCAGGAGAAAATCCTAATATAAAGAGCAAACTGAAATGCAAGTCTGGAGTGTTAAGTATTGCAGTTGAGGCAAATGGGGATGTTTATCCGTGCAATATGGTAAAAGATGAAGTCAAGCCGATAAATATATTTGAGTTTAAGGGAAGTTTTTCTGAACTGCTGGATGAGCTGAACAAAAGGAATAAATGCCGATATTGCTATTATGGGTGTTATTGCGAGGCGAATGCTTTATTTGCACTTAAGCCGAGCATATTGGCGGAATATGCCAGGAATACTGTTAAAAAAATTCTATAGTAGAGAAAAAAGATAATTCGACTATGTGTTAAGTTCTATAGTTTACTTAACACTATGCAAATACTTATATAGCATTTTTTATAGAGTATAAGATGGCTAAAAAGCTGATTATATGCATCGATGGATTAGGAAAAGATATGCTGAAAGAGGAAAATATGCCTTTTTTATGCAGATTTGGAAAAGAAAATTATATATCTGAATTGGGGACATTTTTTGCTTCTGCAGGCATTGAACAGGCTTTTTTCAGCGGGAAAACCCCAAGAGAAAGCAAAATCTGGCTTGAATTTGTCAGAGATGAAAACTCTATCTTCAATAATTTCTTTTTAAAATTTCTTTCTTTCAGCAAGAAGCTGAGGAACTATTATGCAGTATTCTTAGAAAGGATTCATAAAAGAAGCTGGCTTTCTTCATTGCATAATATTCCTGTGAGTTTAATAGGAAAGTTTGATACCTCTCTTAAAGAGGGAGTATGGGTACTGCCATTTTTTCAGGATAAAAGTTTTGCGGTTTACAAATGGCCTTTTTTTGTTGAAAAAGACAGAGAAGAAAGAGGAAGAATGATTCTAAGTTATGAAAGCGATGAAGAAAGGTTAGAGAGGTTAGTTAAGTCTAAAGATAAAGAAGGGTATTACACCCAACTTATGTCGATAGACAAGGCAGTTCACAAATATGGAAAGAAAAGTGAGGAAGTTAAAGAAAAATTAAAAGAGATGGACAAATTAATTGAAAGATATGTTAAAAGATTTTTAGAAGAAAATAAAGATGCAGAAATAATTATCTGGTCTGATCATGGGTTTGCAGATATTAACAATTATATTGATTTATGGAAAGCTCTTCCGAAAAGAAAGGATTACATTTTTTTTATAGCAGGAACAACTGCTTCATTCTGGTTTGAAAGCAAAGAGACAGAAGCAGAAGTGAGAAAAATCTTGTCTGAAATTAAAGGAATAAAGATATTAGATGAAAAATCAGCGAAAAAATATAATATTCCCCTATTAAGAGAGTATGGGGAGCTGATAGCTTATGTAGAAAAAGGGAGTTATTTTTTTCCTAACTTTTATCAAAAAAATGAGAAAGAGAAATTCAAAGCAATGCATATTTATCCTGATGACAAAGAGCTGAACGGGATTATTGTAATGAATAAAAAAATTAAAAAGAATAATTTAAAAATAAATGAGGTTCTTGAAATAATAAAATGATTCAGGTTTGTTTAATTAATCCGCCATTAGATAAGAAAACTACAAGCAAATTCCCCATGTCAGGAGTTCCTCTTGGAATTGCGTATTTAGCTGCTTATTTAAGAGAGAAAAAGATAGAAGTCAAAGCCATAGATGCGCCTATATTAGGAATAGACTACAGAAAAACAGCAGAGCTGGCTGTTGAAAGCGGGGCAAAAATAATAGGAATAAGCTGTCTTACTGAAAATAGGTATGCTGCGTTAAAAACACTGGAAGAGATAAAAAGAATAAATTCCGAGATTGTTACAATAATCGGAGGACTGCATGCTACTTTTACTGACAGGTTATTATTAGATAACTATAGTTTCATCGACATTGTGGTAAGAGGAGAGGGAGAGGAAACTTTGTATGAGCTGGTTAAAAATATTAATAATAAGAAACCAATTGATAAAATATTGGGAATAACATTCAGGAAAGATGGGAAAATAATGAGCAATCCGTGCAGGCAGTTTATCAGCAATATAGAAAGACTGCCATTTCCTGCGTATGATTTATTTCCAATGGATAGCTATCCTCTGCCTCCTGATGTGAAAGATGCAAAACAGACCTCTCTTATCACAACATCAAGGGGATGCCCTATGGGATGCAAATTCTGCGAGACAAGCATGGCTTGGGGAAGAAAGGTGAGAAGCACTTCTGCGGAAAGATTGTATAAAGAGGTAGAATACTTGAATAAAAAATTTGGTATTGATTATATAAGATTTGCAGATGATTTATTCACATTAAAAAAAGAGAAAGTTATAAAATTCTGCCAGCTTGTGATAAAAAATAAGCTTATGATAAAATTCAGGATACAGGCAAGAGTAGACACTGTGGATGAAGAAATGCTGGATATGCTGAAGAAAGCGGGATGCGACTTGATTGAATATGGTGCTGAATCTGGTTCTGATAGAATTTTAAAAATTATGGGGAAAAATATCACAACAGAAAAAATAAAAAAAGCTGTTGAGCTGACAAGAAAAGCAGGGATTGGATTAAAGTATTTTTTGATTGTCGGTTCGCTTGAAGAGAAAGAAGAGGAAACCTGGGAGACATTCAGGCTTATTAAAGAAACAAAGCCAGATTGGATAGGAATAAATGCACTGACGATATATCCTGGGACAGAAGTATACAATGTTGCAAAGCAAAAAGGACTGATTAATGACAGGCTATGGATTGACTATATCAACCCGAAAACAGGAAATGCACCGCTTTATACAGAATATTATTCAAAAAAAGAGATGATTTTTTTAGCCCAGCTAGGGCATGTTTGGAGCTGTAAAAATTCTCCAAAAAGAGAAGAATACCCTAAATTTGAAAAGTTTATTGCCCGGTTTTTGAGTGAGAGCCTGGCTAAATTGCTTGTTAAAAATAAATTAGTGAGAAAGACTGCTGCAAATGCTGCATGGGTTTTGTCTCCATTTTTACCATGAAAATTTTAGTAACAGGCGGAACAGGGTTTATAGGAAGCCATCTTGTTGAACAGCTTGTTAAAGAGGGGCATAAAGTCAAAGTTCTTGCAAGAGAGAGTGAAAAAAGAGAAGAAACTAGGGAACTATTTGAAAGATTAAAAGTAGAAATAGCAACAGGAGATTTAGCGGATAGAGAATCATTAAAAAAAGCGGTGGAAAGGGTTGAAGTGATATTTCACCTTGCAGCGATTGCAAGACCTATGGCTATTCCGAGAGAGGAATATTTTAATATTAATGAAAAAGGAACAAGAAATCTTCTCGAAGTATGCAGAAATAAAAAAATAAAGAAATTTGTGATGATGAGCAGTGTTTCTGCTGTAGGGCAGAGCAGGAATGGAGAGCCAGTAAATGAAAAAACAGAGTGCAATCCAGTAGACATTTATGGGGAAAGCAAACTTGCTCAAGAAAAAGCGGCTGAAGAATATTTTAAAAATTTTAAGATGCCAATTGTTATATTGAGACCTCCAATGGTATTTGGGCCGAGAGATTTTGAGCTGTTAAAATTATTCAAAGCAGTGAACAGGAGATTTTTTCCCATAAGGGGAAATGAAAAATGCATGGAATTTTTATATGTCGGGAATTTGGTTGAGGCTTGTATTCTTGCAATGAAAAAAGGAAAAAATGGGGAAAAATATCATATCACAAATGGGGAACACTACAGCATTAATGAAATAATACAATCAATTGAACGAGCAGAGGGGAAGAGAGTTATTCCAATAAGCTTGCCAAGATGGATGATGCGCGGAGGGGGATATTTTATTGAGCTGGCTGGGAAAATAGCAGGGTTTCATCCTCCATTCAGGCATGACACAATAGACTGGATGACTAAAAAGTTATGGTATAGCGATATGTCAAAAGCAGGGAAAGAGTTAGGATATACTCCTAAATTTGGATTAGATGAAGGAACAAGGATAACTGCAGAGTATTATAAAAATAAGGGGATTATAAGATGATAGACTTGCTTTTGATTAATCCTTCAAGCATAACTGTCCAGAATAATCCTATCCCTTTTGGGCTGGCTTATATGGCGAGTTATCTTGAAAAAAATGGATATAGTGTGAGGATATTAGATTTATCTGTTAAAAAAATGAGCGAGGAGCAGATTATCCAGCTTATAAAAGAGAGTGAGCCAAAAAACATTGGAATTTCCTGCATGTCTGTTCATATAAACTTAATTAAAAGTTTGACTAAGAAAATAAAAGAAAATTTTAAAGGAATAAGAATTCTTATTGGGGGGATTCATCCTACTGCTCTTCCTGAAAAAAGCATTAGAGAGCTGAAAGATGCTGATGTATTTGTTGTTGGAGAGGGAGAGAGGGCTATTCTTGAACTGATGCAGAATAAAAAACTGGAGAAAATAAAAGGAATTGCATATCTAAAGAAAAATAAGATTGTTATAAATAAGCCAAGAGAGTTTATAGAAAATTTAGATGAACTGCCATTTCCTGCAAGACAGCTTCTTCCTGACATGAAAAATTACAGCTTGAGCTTTGACTGGGAGGGCAGAAAGCCAGATGCTACAATATTCAGCAGCCGCGGCTGTCCGTATAACTGCATTTATTGCGCCAGCAAGGTAATGTGGAAGCAGAGAGTGAGATTCAGAAGCGCAGAAAATGTGCTGGAAGAGATAGATTTGCTGGTTAATAAGTATAAAGTTAAAGAAATATTATTTTATGATGACCATTTTTTATTGAATAAAAATAGGCTGGTGAAAATATGCGAGGAGCTTATTAAAAGAAGGTATGACTTAACCTGGTGCTGTTTGTCAAGGGTGGACAGCATAGAGTTTGAAACATTAAAACTAATGAAAAAAGCGGGATGTCATATGATAAGTTTTGGTGTTGAATCTGGCTCGCAAAAAGTTTTGGATAGTATGGAGAAGAATGTTAAAGTGGAGAGCATAATAAAAGCATTTGATATATGCAAAAAAGCTGGGATGAACACCAAGGCTTCTTTTATTTTTGGGGCTCCTGGGGAAGATTATGAAAGCATAAGAGAAACACAAAAAGTGATAAAAAGAATTCTTCCTGATTATATCTGGCTTTTTATTATGACTCCTATGCCTGGAACAAAGTTGTATAAACTCCATGAAGAAACAGGGATTGTTTCAGATGAATGGGGGATGTATGACCAGACAACTTATAACAAGTTTTATGGAACAAAACTAAGCTATGAAGAGTTAAGAAAAGCAGTAGCTGAAACTTACAAGAGATACTATCTAAGCCCGAAATATATTTTATCACAAATAAAGAAATTGAGTTTTAGAAAGATAAAAGTTTATTTCACACTGCTTAGAAAAGTAGTATATGTGATGAATTATATTAACAGGGGGAGGGAAAAGTGAGTGAGAAAAACGGGATAAATGAGCTGGAAGACACTTACATGAATAAGAATTTTGTAGTGAGTTATTTTTCCAAGCTGAAAGTTGATAACGCTATAAAAATAGCGGATTTGAAGAAAGAAGATATAATTCTGGATTTTGGGTGCGGGGCAGGGTGGCTTAAGAATATTTTGAAGAAAAGGGGATATAAAACAATAGGGTATGATATCGTTCCTGAACAGTCGGATGTAGAAGATTACACTATTTTAAGCCCTGACAAGATATTTGCAATGGATGTGTTTGAGCATATTCCTGAACAAGAAATAATTAAAATAGTCAGGAATTTCAAGAAGATGAATCCTAAATTTGAGTTAATTACAGCAATTCCAACTGAAAACTGGGTTTCAAGAAAAGCGAGAAAACTTTTGGGGAAAACAGAGAGAGTTAATAGCCATATCACTCCTATAAACAGAATATTGAATGTTTTAAATTCTGAATTAAAACAAGTCAGGAAGAAAAGCTTGTTTAGTGTTAGTTATATTGCTAAGTTTAAAAGTGAGTGATGTTTTTAACTGATAAGAATTTCCTTTGGAAATTTCAGATTTTTTGATTAATAAGAATTATTTAGAAATCATTTTCTCTTTTGCTAGATTCAATATAAATAAAGCTATAATCAAAATGAGAGCAAAAATAATGTTTATCATGTAATTGTAAAATAATATCCCAACATTTAATACATAAAATCCAAAACCAAATATTATTGTCCCTATAATAGCCTCATAAATTGTCTCTATAAATAATTGTCTAGAAGTTTTCTTTTTTCGAGTTTATTTATACTTAAATTCATATATAATAGAGACAGGATTCTTTCCCTGATAAAATAATTTTACTGGAGTTAAAGTATCATTATGAATTTCTGGATAGGCATACATCCATGGGTCGTGGGCTTCAAAAATTGAAAGCATTAAAAATCTTGGCTTGAGTTCTGTTATATTTTGGGTAAAAGAAGAATCGTTTATTCCTAACTGGGTTATGCCATAAGCCGGTCTGTCTGAATAATAAACTATTTGTGGAATAGAATTAGTTATGACAATATCCCCTGGATTGGAATTCTGCTTTAGCCATAATCCTGACTGCCTTACTTCGAGATAAGAATCTTTCTTATTTTCAATCAGGGATTTTCCCCACATAAAATTAGGGACTAAAATAACTAAGAGTATTATAAAAATTATGACATTTGCATTTTTCTTGTCTGATTTAAGATAATTGGAAATATTTCCAGAAATCCAGAAAACTGCACTTAGAATTATGAGGAATAAAAATGGGAGAGTTGAAAGAACATATCTTTCTTCCACTATTTCAGTGATATATCCTAAAGCCAGAAAAGGGGAGAGAATCCAGGCTAGTGCGAATAATTTATTTTGAATATTCTCATTTTGGAAAACTTTATCAATGCCTAAAATGAGGTCTGCAAAAAAGAGCAGGGAGAGAATGAAGAATATTATGAGAAATAAACTGCTCATGCTTGAACCAGGAGGGGCAAGTCTTCCGCCAAAAACAATATAAGGAATATCTAGGAGATACATATCTAATTTGGAAATTGTTTTTATCTCTGAAATTGCAGAGGGAACCTCTGTTCCAATGCCGAGATAGTAAGATAACAAATCCTTGACAGGGTTTCCATAATGAAGAGAGTATAAAACTAGATGAGGAATCATTAAAATTAAAAATATCCCAAAAGCTTTCCATAGGGTTTTGTTTTTCAAAAATACCAGCTTTTCTTTTGAAAGAACGGCTATTATAAATGGGGGGATGAACATCATTGTCTGCATTCTTGTTAAGAAAGATAAACCCAAAAATAGTGCAAAGAGATATATGAATTTATTTCCGTGTTTCAGCATATAACCCTTCCAGAAAAAGAATAGGGCTGTTAAAAGAAAGAAAGCTGCGGGAATATCTGTTAGAATTCTCCCTGTGAAAAATAATAAAATCCAGGAAAAAGCAGTTAGAAGAGAGGCAAAAAATGCGTATTTTTTGCTGAACATTAAGCTGATTAACAGGTAAGATATTGCGACTATTCCTGATGCAAACAGCAAGATAGTGAACCTTATTCCTGCTTCTCCCAATCCTAGCTTAAAGAAAATCGCGGAAAATAAAGGCCAGAAAAATCCTCTTCTGTAATACCAGATATTGTTAGTGTTTAAGTCAAAAGCCCATTTTTTAGCTGTTGCGAGATAGCTCGCCCCATCATACCATAGGGGTTGGTTGAGAGTTTTAAAAAATATCCATAACCCTATTCCAAGAGAGATTAAGAAGATTATGAAAAAGTAATAGTTATAAGAATCTTTAAGCCAGTTTGAAAATCTGGATTTTAGCTTCTCTTTTCTTGATTCTATCACTTGTTCAGAATTTTCCATATATTTTTTTAGTAAAAAGGGTATTTATTTGTTTTGCTTGGTAGTTGTAGGAGGTAATTATTTATCTGGCAGGGTAGCATATTTTTAAATTTGGGAGAATAAAGGATTTGTTAAATACACTAAACCATAATACTTCCCTCCTTTTCAAAGTAGTTTGAAATTCTATTCATTGCTTCTCTAACAGATTTAAAATTGCTATTCTGCAAAACATCTCTTGAAACAAAACCAAAAACTCTTTCAATCTTGTTC